>DBUL01000035.1:2330-14655 GCA_002307905.1 Rhizobiaceae bacterium UBA1291 | reverse complement strand
GAGATGCGAATGCCGGCCTCGCGCAGTTCTCCGATAATGCGGCGCGCCGTGTCGGCCGAAGTCATAACGGCGGTCTCGGTGATCTCGAGTTCGAGGCGGCGCGGATCGAAGCCGACGGCCGACAGGATCGACAGCGTGTTAAAGGTCGTACGCGGATCCATCAGCTGCGCCGAGGACAGGTTGAACGACAGGAAAAGCTCGCGTGGCCAGGCAAGAGTCGCTTCCGCCGCCTTGCGCAGCAAGGTCTCCGACAGCATGTCGATAAAGCCACGCTCCTCGGCGAGCGGCACGAAGATAGCAGGAGACACGAAACCGAGATCCGGGTCGTTCCAGCGGGCGAGCGCCTCGAAGCCGACGACACGGCTGTCGGCAAGCGAGACGATCGGTTGGAAGTGCACATCGACATTGTCGTTGATGATGGCGTTGCGAAGCGCCTGCTCGAGCTGCGTGGCGCGCTTCATCTCCTGCGCGATCTCGCGCGAATAGACGGTAATCTGGCCGCGGCCGCGGCGCTTGGAACGGTAGAGCGCAGTCTCGGCGCTTTTCATCAGCTCTTCGAAATCCGCGCCGGCGAAGGGATAGACCGCGAAACCGAGGGAGGCGGAGAGACGAACATTGCGATCGCCGAGATCATAGGGCGCCGACAGCACGTCCTTGATCATCTGGCCGGTGCGCTCCGCACCGATCCGTTCAAAGACGAGCGGCANNGGATGATGGCGAATTCGTCCCCGTCGTGGCGGGTTACGGTCGCACCGTCCGGTACGCAGGCCTTCAGTCTGTGGGCGACCTGGCAAAGGATTTCATCGCCGGCGACTGAACCGAACAGATCGTTGATCGGTTTGAAGCCATCGAGATTGACGATGGCGACGGTGAAAGGTGCCGGATCGGCGGCCCGTTCGCCGGCCAGCAGCCGCACCTTGTCGCGCAGCCGGTACCGGTTTCCCAGCCCGGTCAACTGATCGGTATAGGCCATTGCCTGAAGCTCGTTCTGGCTCACCTGAGGCAATATTGGTCCGGCAGGGTCCATCGACGCATCCATTAGATCCTCTCAATAAGTCGTGAGGATGAGAGCCAAACATTAAAAAACAATAGTTTTTTCCACGGCCTTGCGCAGCGAGATCGACCCATGATTTGGGGGGTTGACAAGCTCCTCAGACCGCTATTGCACCCTTTTGCGCCGGGAGTGCTCGTGCAAGCACGGCGTCGACGGCATCCGGGCTCAACGGCTTGAGCATCACATCGTTCATCCCTGCCGCAAAGCATTCCTCGCGATCGCGTTCAAACGCCTGAACCAAGACACCGATAACGGGGGTCGGACGCCGCGTACCCTGTTCCATCTCGCGAATACGGCGGCAGGCCTCGAAGCCGTTTATGACAGGAAGGGTAACGTCCATCAGCACGATATCGGGCCGGAGTTCATAGCACAGCTGCACGACCTCCTCGCCGTTTGCCGCGATTCGATAGGCATAACCGAGGCCCTCAAGGATTTGCGAGAAGACGATCTGGTTGATGTCGTTGTCCTCAGCGACCAGCACCAATGGCGCTGCTGCAATCTGGGACGGAGCGCTCCGCTCTGTATCGCGGACGGTGATCTCCCAGTCAGCGGCCCGGCTCGGCTGCTGTCCGGCCAGCTTCTCCATGACAAGGAAGGCAAGTTCGGTATCCAGCTGAAAGCCGTCGAGGGTGACGATTGCGATCCCGTAGCTCTCCGCCACTTCCAGGCATTGGACGTCCATCTGCGTGTCGAGAACGATCAGGTCGACCGCCACGCTGACGGAGCGGGCGACGCTCAAAAAGGCCTCCTGCTCGGCGGCATTTCGCACGCAGCAGGCCTCGAGGCCAAGGCGCTGGAAGATCTTAAGGCTCTTCGCCTCGAACTCGGTGTCGGCGGTGACCAGCAGGGCCTTCCGACCGATCGGCGCTGCGTGGTGTTCCCGGTCGTCGGCGCCTGCTTTCGACGCCATAGCCGTCACCTCAACCGGCGAGGTGCATGTGATGGCGGCTACCTCGGCTTCGCCCGCCACGGCGAAAGTGGTGACGATGAAATAGCGGCCTGGTTTGCCGACGCGCAGCGAGCGCAGCGTCATGCGCCGGTCGTCGGCGGCGGCATCCGACAACTCGACCGCCGTCGTCGACGGCGTGCCTGTCTCCAGCACATGCCTGGTCACAGCAGTCAGCTGAGCGGCAATCTCGTCGGCGAAGGCACTGGCAAGCGTGCCGCCCAGAACGCTCTCGGCCGAAATGCCCATGGTGGCACAGAATGCCTTGTTCACCGCGACCATGCCGAGGTTGCGATCCTGGACGAAGACCGGTTGCGGCAGGTTGTCGAGGATTTCCTCGGTGAGTTGCACGCGCTCCATGTCGGCGCGCCATTGCTCCTCACGCTTCTTCTGCTCCGTGATGTCGGTGATCACGCAAATGCCGTGACCGGAGGGCAGCCGCCGCTTGCTGAGCTTGGTCCAGCGATTCTGCTGGTCGCACTGCTGCACCTCGGAGCGTTCGCGCCAGTGCGCGGAGATATGTTCGGCGACCCATTCGTCCCGGCCTTGGACGGCGCCTTCCTTGCCACCCATCGTCGCGCCGCGCCAGCCGGCGTCGTAGATTGCGCCGAGATAGTCACGCAATCGGGTGCCCGGCGTCAGGAATTGCGGCGGGACCGGAAAGTAGCTGGCAACGAGACGGCTGGCATNNGTCAACTCGTCGTTGCGATCATAGACCACGAAGGCCACGGCGAGCACTTCCGACACGGCGTCGAGCATGGTCGTCTGCATTGTTGCATCCGATACCGGGCTCACCATCCGTCGCTACCCTCGCCTATCGTCACCATGGACTGGTGTAAATTTAATGACGCTGGCGTCTTGAAACACAGGGGTATAGGCGACCAGCCAAAATCTCACGTATTTCGCAACGCAACCGGACATGCCGAAGGAAAGGCCTTGATTCGGCGACGGGGTCTTTGTGAAGGACGCTTCGGCGACGTCTTTCCCCCTGCTGGCAGGCCAGCCTTGCCGTAAAACATTTCAAGTCTGCGTTGAAACTATCGAGCTAAGCTTAAGGCGAACTTAATAGCCTGTTATAGATGTGCCGCTTTTGGTCAGGTCGCGCAGTTCCCGCTTCCCATGGCACTGCGAATCCTCGAAAATAGAATGATGAACATCAAGCAGCTCTCCGAAACGCTCGTCAACCAGATCGCCGCCGGCGAGGTCATCGAACGGCCGGCCAGCGCCGCCAAGGAATTGATCGAGAACGCCATCGACGCGGGTGCGACACGCATCGAGATCGCCACCGCCGGAGGCGGCAAGAGCCTGCTGAGGGTAGCCGACAACGGCTCCGGCATGGAGGCGGAAGATCTTGAGCTTGCCATCCGCCGCCACTGCACGTCAAAAATCAGCGACACGCTTTTCGACATCCGCACGCTCGGCTTTCGCGGCGAAGCCCTGCCGTCGATCGGCTCGGTCGCAAGGCTCAGCATCGCCAGCCGAAGGGCCGGCAGTGCTGAAGGCGCGGAGATCGTCGTGGCCGGCGGCAAGGTCTCACCCGTCAGGCCAGCCGCCGCCAATCCCGGCACGACGGTCGAGGTGCGTGACCTGTTCTTCGCCACCCCTGCCCGGCTGAAATTTCTCAAGACCGAGAGGGCGGAGGCGGCGGCGATAACCGAAGTGGTCAAGCGCATGGCGATCGCCTTCCCGGCGATCCGCTTCGTACTATCGGGCAGCGACCGCTCGACGCTGGAACTGCCCGCGACCGGCGAGGACCATCTGGCGCGCATCGCCCAGGTGCTTGGCGCCGACTTCCGCGACAATGCGATCGCGCTCGACGCCGAGCGCGAGGACGTGCGTCTCGGCGGCTTTGCCGGCCTGCCGACCTTTCATCGCGGCAATTCCGCCCATCAATATGCCTTCGTCAACGGTCGCCCGGTGCAGGACAAGCAGATCCTCTCGGCGATCCGCGGCGCCTATGCCGAGACCATGCCGCAGGGGCGCTATCCGGTCGCGGTGCTGTCGCTGACGCTCGATCCGGCGCTGGTCGACGTCAACGTGCATCCGGCAAAATCGGACGTGCGCTTCCGCGATCCGGGCCTGGTGCGCGGGCTGATCGTCGGGGCCATCCGCGAGGCGTTGAAGCGCGAAGGCGACCGGGCCTCGACCACTGGAGCCGGAGGCATGCTGCGTGCCTTCCGCCCCGGCTTTCGCNNGAGCTTCCAGTCATCGCCCTATCGGCCGTTCGACGCTTCCGCACCCGGCGCCTCTGCAAATGGCTTCAGCGAGGCAACGCAGGCGGCTTTCGGCGAGACCGAAATGCCGACCGCGCGCGCCGAAAGCTTCGCACCGCGCGAGACCGCCATGCAGGAGCCGGCTTCCTTCCCGCTCGGCGCGGCGCGCGCGCAGGTCCATGCCAATTACATCGTTTCGCAGACGAAGGACGGACTCGTCATCGTCGACCAGCACGCCGCCCACGAACGGCTGGNNCGCCCATGAGCGGCTGGTGTTCGAGCAGATGCGCAGGGCGCTTTCCGGACGGCGCCTGCCGTCGCAAGGCCTGCTGATCCCGGAGATCGTCGACCTTCCGGAAGAGGATTGCGACCGTCTCATGGTGCATGCGGAGGCGCTCGAACAGCTCGGGCTCGCCATCGAGCGCTTCGGCCCGGGGGCGATCGCTGTACGTGAAACACCGGCCATGCTGGGCGAGATGGACGTGCCGGGCCTGATCTGCGAACTCGCCGACGAGATCGCAGAATGGGACACCGCCGAAGGGCTTTCGGCGAAACTGGACCATGTTGCCGCCACCATGGCCTGCCACGGATCGGTGCGCTCCGGGCGCCAGCTGAGAGTGGAGGAAATGAATGCCCTACTCAGGCAGATGGAAGAGACACCCGGATCGGGCCAATGCAATCATGGCCGACCGACCTATGTCGAACTGAAGCTTTCGGACATCGAGCGGCTGTTCGGGCGAAGCTGAAAAGGCTGGAAATCACGCCGATGGCACGCTATGGCAGTTTCGTTACACGCAGGAGGTCCAGTACTATGAACCGTTTCGAAGGTGGAAGCCGGGAAGCCAAGGTCCGTTACCTCGACGCGGACTTCCAGATCCTGTCGCCGGGCTCCTATGTAACCTGCGCGATCACCGGCCAGCCGATCATGATCGACGAGTTGAAATATTGGAGCGTCGCACGGCAGGAGCCCTATATCGACGCAGCCGCCTCGCTCGAGGCCGAAAAGCGCGCCGGCGCGCTTCCCAACCAGAAACGCTGATCCGCAGGCCGCCGTTTAGAGCGTTTACTTCTTCAGCCGTCGCGCGCGAAACGCCTCCACGGCCTGATCGATGACGAGCGCCGGGGCATGGGGATCATCAAAGACCATCTCCACATCGACCACGCTGACCCGCTCGCGCAATTCCTCCGAGCGTCCATGGCCGCCGGCAAGGCGCACCACATCCTTGGCAGTCGTTGCAAGGATCAGGCCGCCAGCGTCGGCGTGGGCAATCAGATCGTCGATCTCGTCGTCGCTCAAGTGGTGATGGTCGGGGAAGTCGCGCGTCTCCACGACATCGGCGCCAATCGTTTCGAGCGTGCGGTAGAACTTGCCGGGATCGGCAATGCCGGCGAAGGCGAGCACGCGCTGGCCGGCAAGACATGAATCGCCGCGCGGCTTGAGCTTGGCGACCATGACCTGCTTGCCAGCCCGCGCCGCCTGGCGCACGAGCTGGTCGGCAGCATTGCCGTCACCGACCTTGAGGATCGCGTCGAGATGGCGCATCTGAACCGCGACCGGCGCACGCACCGGGCCGCCGGGAACGATATGACCGTTGCCGATGCCACGACCGGTATCGATCACCACCAGGGCAAAATCGACCGCCAGCCGGGCGCTTTGGAACCCGTCGTCCATGATGATGAGGTCAGCACCTTCCTTGACCAGACGTTCGGCACCGGCGACACGACGCCGTGAAATAACCGTCAACGCCTCGCGGGCGAGCAGCAGCGGCTCGTCACCGACATCGACTGAACGGTGATGTTCGGGATCGACGACGGTGGTGACATCGAGCGAACCGCCGTAGCCACGGCTGAGAAAACCTGGCTTCAGTCCCTTGGCCTTGGCGGCGCGAGCGATCATCAGCGCGGTCGGCGTCTTGCCGGCGCCGCCGACGGTGAAATTGCCGACGCAGATGACCGGAACCGGCGGCGCGTGGCGCCGCTTGCGGCCCATGCGATAGCCCGCAACCTTGCCGTAGAGGAAGGACAAGGGCGACAGCCCCCAGGCACGCCAGTCGGGCTTCATCCACCAGAAGGGCGGCGCTTCCGATACCATCTCTCGGCTTCCCTTGTTTCCGCGGGTTCCGCCCGCAGCCTCGCATCGGCGGCAACAGAGCCTGACCGCATGGCTTGCGTCAAGTCGAACGTGCCACTTCGGGACAGGTCGCTCAGCCCAGAACGGCTTCGAGCTCCGTAATATCGTTGAGGAGAACGTCGCACGCCTCTTCGAGAGACTGTCGCGACCCGGTGCCGGACAACACCGCGATCTTCAGGCCGGCGCCCGCATTGTGGCCCATGTGAAGGTCGTGGTTATTGTCGCCGACCACGGCCACCTGGTGCGGCGCAAGCCCGGTCTCGGCGCAGAAGCCCAGCACCATGCCGGGACCCGGCTTGGAACCATGGCCGCTGTCATAGCCGGCGACGAAATCGACATAGGCGTCGATACCGAAGCGCCGCACCGTGACGCGGATCGATCTCTCGTTATCGCTGGAGGCGATGCCGAGACGTAGCCCCCGCTCGTGCAACCGGGCAAACAGCGGTTGAAGTTCGGTCACCGGCACGGACAGCTCGGCGGCGCCAGCGAAAAGATCATCGATCAGCGGCACCAGCGTTTCCAGATCAAAAGGCGCACCGGCGGCGATCAGGCCCTCTCCGATTTCGCGGCTGTTGCCGGCGGCCAAAAGGCTGTCGGGCACGAGATCACCAGACACCGGATCCATGCCGCAGGCAGCCAGCAGCCTGTCGGCAAGTTTGGCATCATTGGCCGCGGCGATCAGCGCCAGCTTGCGGTTGACCGGCGCCCAGCTTGCATCGAAGTCGAGAAGGGTACCGTCCTTGTCGAACAAAATGCCAGCAATATCTGATATCGCAGCCAAGAGCCCCTCCTTTGTCAGCGTCAGCCGTGGCGCGCAGCGCGCGGCTCAAGCTTCGCCTTGACGGTCAGGGGATTGATGTAGGGCTCCAGGCTTTTGACCGTCGCCATCAGCGCGCCCCGCATTTCCTGCATGCTCTCCATGCCGGCATCGATCATCTTGTGGCGGGCAAGATCATTGGTCGTCAGGAAGTGCACGGCCTTGGCGAGCATTTCGGCGTCGCGGACGATGCGGGCACTGCCGTTGCGCACCAGGCGCTGGTAGCTTTCGCGAAAATTCCCGACCTTGGGACCGGACAGGATCGCACAACCGAGCATGGCGGGCTCCAGCGGATTCTGCCCGCCCTCGCCGGTCAGCGAGCGCCCGACGAAGGCAATCTCTGTCAGGCGCAGGTAAAGGCCCATCTCGCCAATCGTATCACCCAGAAAGACATCGACATCGGGGGTCACGGCATCGTCGCGGGTGCGGCGCGCGACCTTCAGCCCCTTCTCGGTCATCATCGCCTCAATTTCGTCGGCACGCTCGGGATGGCGCGGCACGACGATCGACAGCAGGCCCGTGTGGGCATTCAGCGCACGATGCACCATGCTGGCGATCTTTTCCTCGCCGTCGAATGTGGAGATCGCAGCCCAGGTCTTGCGTTGGCCGATCTGCTGACGATAGCGTTCCAGGACCGTCACGTCGCAGGGCGGCGCGTCGCTGTCGACCTTGATATTGCCGGAGACATTGACCGGCCATGCGCCGAGATCGCGGAACCGTTCGGCGTCGAGCTCGGACTGGGCGATGACCAGCGACAGCTTCGAGAACAGCGCTTCCGCGATCGACGAATGGCGCCGCCAGCGGTCGAAGGAACGGTCGGACATGCGAGCATTGACGAGGATCTGCGGGATATGCCGCTTGTGCAGTTCCATCAGCGTGGTCGGCCAGATTTCCGATTCCACCGAGATTGCCACGTCGGGCCGCCAATAGCTGAGGAAGCGACGAACCGCTGGCCTCACGTCGAGTGGCACGTATTGATGCAGGATCTCGCCGTCGAGTCGGAAGCGTGCAAGCTCGGCCGAGGTGACAGTACCAGTGGTCAGAAGGACATTGATGTCGCGACGGCGCAACTCGCGCATCAAGGGCACGATGGCGAGCGTCTCTCCGACGCTGGCTGCATGCATCCAGACGAGCGGGCCAAGGGGGCGATCAATCGCTGGATAGCCGTATCGTTCATGGCGACGGGCGCGATCTTCCTTGCCCTTGGCGGCGCGCAAGGCAAGCAATGGCCCCGTCAGCGGATAAGCGGCAACGCCCGCCCAGCCGTAGGAGGCTATGATCAACGATGCAAGACCATCGCTCATCGCCATTACTCGGGACCGTCTCTGTTCATCGTGACCGCCATTTCGCCCTTTCCGGGGTTGGCTAGGCAAAAATCTCTGATGCTTCAAAACTACGTTTTAAAAGTGACATAGGGCAACGGCCGGGACCTTCGTCCACAGGCCACCACCCAAAAAAGTCCTCAGCTCTCGATTGTCTTGCCGCCCGGGGTCAGCAAACGGTGCATATGCACGATGAAATAGCGCATATGGGCATTGTCGACGGTCTGCTGGGCCTTGGCTTTCCAGGCCGCCAAAGCGCTCGCATAGTCAGGGAACATGCCGACGATGTCGAGGTCGTTAAGGTCGCGAAACTGGACTTCCTCCAGGCTTGACAATTCGCCGCCGAAGACGAGGTGAAGAAGCTGCTTGCTCTCGCTGGATTCCGTCATTCCCGATTTCTTTCAGTTCGCGTTATCTCCCACCTTCCTCTGCTCGATTTCGCAGAAAAGGTCAACCGCGCGGCAGGAGAAGGAGGTGTTTCAGCAGGTCCGGAAGTTCAGCGTCGATGGCAGCGCAAAGCTCGCCATGACTGACATCCGGCCGGTTGTAGCAGAGCAGTTCGCCGGCAAGATCGACAAGACGCCCGCCAGCGCGCTCCAGGATCAGGTCGGCGGCGGCGAGATCCCAGTCATGGGAATTGCGTTTTACCAACGTCGCATCGATCCGGCCCTCGGCGACCATGGCGAGCCGATAGGCGAGCGACGGGATATGCTCGACGCGCTCGATGCGGGCCCGGATGACGGCGTCGAAGGCGGAAACGATGTCCTGCGGGGTGGCGACGCGCAGGCGCTCGTCGGGCCGATGCGCGGCAACCGTGATCGGCTGGCCGTTCTTCAGCGCCGGGCCGTCGATACAGGCGGCAAACTCCTCGTCGAGCGCGGGTGCAACCAGGACGCCGGCCACCGGCCTGCCCCCATGTACCACCGCGACGCTGACGCACCAGGTCTTGCGGCCGTTGATGAAGGCACGTGTGCCGTCGATCGGATCGACGACGAACAGTGTCTCGCAGTCGAGCCGCGCCGGATCGTCGTCGGTTTCCTCCGACAGCCAGCCATAGGTCGGGCGGGCCTTGCGCAGTTGATCTTCGAGACAGCGGTTGGCAGCATAGTCGGCGGCACTGACCGGCGAATGGCCCTCGTTCTTCCACCAGACTTCCGGCGACTGGCCGAAATAGCTGAGCGCCACCGCGCCGGCTTCGCGCGCAGCCGTGGCGATCAGCGTCATGTCCGCCTGCCAGTCGAAGGTCGTCTTGCCCATTGGTTCCATTTCTCCCGGCCCGCGGTCTACCGCCCGTTCATCAGCGCCCGGCAAGCGTCATGCCCTCAATGGCGATCGTCGGTGCGGCGACGCCGAACTTGCGGTCGATGTCGCTCGCCGGCGTAACGCGCATGAACATGTCCTTGAGGTTCGAGGCGATCGTCACCTCGGAAACCGCGTAGGTGAGTTCGCCGTTCTCGATCCAGAAGCCGGTGGCGCCGCGGCTATATTCGCCGGTGATCATGTCGACGCCCTGACCGATCAGTTCGGTCACGTAGAAGCCGGTGCCGACCTGGCGGATCAGGTCCTCGGGCGAGATCGTGCCCGGTTCGAGCGCAAGGTTGGTGGAGGNCGGAGAAACGGACGTTCCGCCGCGTGCGCCGCGGCCATTGGTATGGAGGCCGAGTTCACGGGCAGCCGAAGAGGAGAGGAACCAGTGCTTCAGCACGCCGTCCTCGATCATCGCCAGCTTCTCCCCGCGCACCCCTTCTCCGTCGAAGGGCCGCGATGCGGAGCCGCGAACTTTCAGCGGGTCGTCGGTGATGTTCAGCCCAGACTTGAGCACCTGCTCGCCCATGCGGTCGCGCAAGAAAGATGTCTTGCGGGCGACCGAGGCGCCGTTGATGGCACCGGCGATATGGCCGACGAAACCGCGCGCGACACGCGGGTCGAAGACCACGGTCACGTCCTTATCCGTCGGCACCTGGCGCGGGTTGATCCGCTTGACCACGCGCTCGCCGGCGCGGCGGCCGATTTCCTCCGGCGTGTCGAGTTCGTTGTAATAGAGACGGCTGTCGAAATCGTGGTCGCGCTCCATGCGCGTTCCCTCGCCGGCGATCACGCCGACCGAGCGGCTGAAACGGGAAGCCATGTAGCTGCCGGAAAAGCCGTGTGAGGTGACAAGCACCATTCCGCCCATGCCGGCGGATGCACCCGCGCCGGCCGAATTGCTGACGCCGTCGATGCCGAGCGCTGTAGCCTCCATCGCGAGCGCCGCCTCGCGCAGCATCTCGCTTGAAACCTCGGTCGGATCGAAGAGTTCGAGATCGACGATGGAGCGGGCGAGGTCGGCCTCGTCAGCCAAACCCGCATAGGGGTCTTCCGGCGAAACCCTTGCCATGGCGACGGCGCGCTCGGCCAGGACCTTGAGATCAAAACCAGGATTGGCCGAGACGCTGGCGACCTGCTTGCCGATGAAGACCCTCAACGAGAAATCGTCACCTTCCGAGGCATCGGTTTGCTCAACCTTGCCGAGGCGAACGCTGACCGAGGTCGAGCGGGAGCGCACGACCACGGCATCGGCACTGTCGGCGCCGGCTTTCAGGGCAAGCGCAACAAGTTCCTCGGCGCGGGAGAGGAGGCTGGCGGAATCGATCTGGCTGGACATGATTTGGCCTTTCATTCCCGCTCCATTTATTGTGCATTACGAATGGCATCAAGGGTCGCCCGGTGATTCACCGTCCACAGGCGATCACAAACGCAGGAGAGCCACAGATTGTCGACTGGAGCCGAGGCGCTTTTCGCCGAAACGCTGTTGTTGCNNGATCGTCGCTGCCCCGGTTTTCCGCAAGCTCGGGCTGGGCACCGTGCTCGGTTATCTGGCCGCAGGCGTCGTGATCGGGCCGATCGCGCACATCATCACCGGCACTGGAGACATTCTTGCGGTCGCCGAACTGGGCGTTGTCTTCCTGCTGTTCATTATCGGCCTGGAACTGAAACCGACGCGCCTCTGGCACATGCGCCATGACATATTCGGACTCGGCACCGCCCAGGTGGTGGTAACAGGCCTCGCACTCACCGGTGTCTGCATCCTGACGGGACTGACCGACTGGCGCGGCGGACTGGTGGCCGGCTTCGGCCTTGCGCTTTCGTCAACTGCCTTTGCCTTGCAGATACTCAACGACAGTAACGAGATGAACAGCCGGCACGGCCAGCGCTCCTTCTCGATCCTGCTGCTGCAGGACATCGCCATCGTCCCCTTGCTTGCCATGGTGTCGATCCTCGGCGGCAGCGGCGGAGGCGATGGACATTCCCCGCTCATCAGTGCCGCCCTTTCGATCGGCGCCATCATCGTGACGATCCTGGCCGGGCGCTTCCTGCTGACCCCGCTCTTCCAGGTCATCGCCCGTACCGGTGCGCGCGAGGTGATGATCGCGGCGGCCCTCTTCGTCGTCCTGGGATCTGCCATGCTGATGCATGTGGCGGGCCTCTCCATGGCGATGGGCGCCTTTCTGTCTGGGGTAATGCTGGCGGAATCCTCCTACCGGCATGAACTCGAGGCCGATATCGAGCCATTCCGCGGCCTGCTTCTGGCCCTGTTCTTCATGGCGGTCGGGCTTTCGATGCAACTGGACGTCATCTGGAACAACCGGGTGATCATTCTGATCGCCGTGCCAGCCCTGATGGCAATAAAGGCTGGCATTCTCTACGGGCTCTGTCGTGCGACCGGTTCGAGCCACGAGGATGCCACCCGCATCGCACTACTCCTGCCGCAAGGTGGCGAATTCGGATTCGTTCTCTTTACCACTGCAGCCGTCAGCGGCCTGATCAGCGCCAGCACCTCCTCGCTGCTGATCGCCATCGTC
>DBUL01000035.1:0-2261 GCA_002307905.1 Rhizobiaceae bacterium UBA1291 | reverse complement strand
AGATCCTGCTCGCCAGCGGTCGCGACGTGACGATCATCGACGATTCAGCCGACCGCATCCGTCAGGCCGCATCCTTCGGCTTCCGCATCTACTTCGGTGACGGCAGTCGCCTCGACGTGCTGCGCGCCGCGGGCATCGAGCGAGCCAAAATCGTCGCGGTCTGTACGCAGAAGCGCGAAATCACCGACCGGATCGTCGATATGATCAGGGCCGAATATCCGGAGACACGCCTCTTCGTGCGCGCCTATGACCGTGTCCACAGCATCTCGCTGAGAAAGCGCGACGTCGAATACGAGCTGCGCGAGACGCTTGAATCCGGACTTCTTTTCGGTCGCCGCACGATCGAGGCGCTCGGCGTCGGCGAAGACGAGGCCCGTGCGATCGGCGAGGACATTCGCCGGCGCGACGAGGAGCGCCTAAAGATCCAGGTGTCCGAAGGATTCCACGCGGGCCGCCACATGCTGCACAACCGTCCGGTTCGCCCCGAGCCGCTGGTCAAGCCGAAGCGGACAACGGCCAAGTCCGATGCGGACGCCACCAATGCGGACCAGGACAGCGCCTGACGCTCACCTCAGTGGCGGATGAAATCCTCGATCCGTGCCTCGAGCTCGCGCTTGAACTGGTCCTTGATAACCTCGTTCACCTCGATGATCTGGCGGGCCTTGAGAAGGTCGAGCACGCGGAAGGCATTGACCTCGGGCCGCAGATAGATGTCCGGTTGGCAGAGCTTCATCTTCAGCGCGATATTGGACTGCATGAGTAGCTGGGTCGCTCCGAGCAGACTGTCGATCCGGTTCGGCACGAAGCTGCCCGCCGTATCCGGGCCACCAACAACGTCGACCCCGACAATGATGTCGGCCACACCGCTCAGGTGTTCGTAAGGCACGGGATTGAAGATGCCACCGTCGACCATCAGCCGGCCGTCGCGGTGGATCGGCATGAAGAGTGCCGGAATAGCAGCCGAAGCGGCGAGCGCGGGGTGGAGATCGCCCGTCTCGCAGACCACTTCGCACTGGCCGTAATAATCGGTGGCGATCGCCTTGAACGGGATGTCCAGTTCGGAAAATTCGTGGGGGATCTCCTTGGGAAGGAAGGCCTTGAGAATGCGTTCCAGGTTGAACTGCCCAAGCTTGAAGCCGCCCAGCGCATCGCGCATGGTCGCCGGGCCAAGGCCCCAGAGCCGGCTCAGCACCGTGGCGCGGTGACCGATGGTTTCCACCACGTAGTCGCGAATTTCCCGCCCCGTCATTCCGGCTGCCATCCCTGCCCCGAGGATGGCCCCCATGGACGACCCGGCGATCGCCACCGGCTTGATACCCAGTTCGTCGAACGCCTCGATGACCGGGATCTGGGCAAAACCCCGCGCGCCGCCGGCTCCGAGCGCCAGCCCGACCGATGGAGTGCCGGCCGACCGCATGGGCGGCGCGGCAACGGTCAAAGCAATCTCATCCTGCATGGCGACATTCCCCGAGTGACGTTTCAGGCAGGTCTATAGGAAAAGAAGTACATTTTCGTGTCACCGAAACTGCGCTCCTCAAGGTATCCGAACACAGGATCGACGATGACCTCGACATCCGCCCGCTCCTCGAGGAGGACGATCGCGCCCGGCTTGAGCCAGCCGCCGGCATGGGCGGCAAAAAGCGCCTTTTCGCCGAGCCCCTTGCCGTAGGGCGGATCGGCAAAAACCAGATCGAACGGCTCGATATTGGATGCGGGGCCGAGATCCGTCGCATCGCGGCGCAGAATGCGGGCGCGGCCATGAAGGCCGAGCGCGTCGATGTTTTCCCACAAGAGGCTGCGACCCTCGATGCTATTCTCGACGAAAAGGGCCGATTTCGCGCCGCGCGACAGGGCCTCTATGCCGACAGCGCCGGTGCCGGCAAAGAGGTCGAGCACGCGGGTGGCGTCGAGCACGCCCGGATGGGCATGCGCCAGGATGTTGAACAGGCTCTCACGCGTCCGGTCGGTGGTCGGCCGGATGGCGTTGGATTTTGGCNNCCGCGCCCTACCTCTTGCCCTTGGCTGGGCCGCGGCCACCGGAGGGCTTGCCGCCGCTGGGGCGTCCGCCGGGCTTACCGGAGAAGTACTTCGGCCCACCGGGTTTCCCGCCGGGCTTGCCACCGAAGGGCTTGCCGCCTCTCGGCTTGTCGCCAAAGGGCCGATCGCCTGCCGGACGGCTGTCGGCGCTGCGAGGGCCACGTGGCTTGTCGCCGAAAGGACGGTCTCCCGCAGGGCGGCTGTCGCTGCGGGGGCCACGCGGC
>DBUL01000034.1 GCA_002307905.1 Rhizobiaceae bacterium UBA1291 | reverse complement strand
TGCGGCCACCATGAAGATGATGAGCAAAACCAGCATCACGTCGATAAAGGGCGTGACATTGATCTCGTGGTTTTCCGCCAGATCGTCGCCGGAATGGTTTTCCCGAATACCGCCGGCCATCTCGCTACTCCGCAGCCAGCGCCACGGCGGCGTTCTTCACCCCGTTGGGCACCTTGCGGTAATCGAGATCACGGCTGACCAGTCGCTCGATNNGCCGCATCGCCCAGCAACTGGCGATAACCGGTCACCGAGCGGGCAAAGACGTTGTAGATGATAACGGCCGGGATGGCGGCCACCAGGCCGATGGCGGTGGCGAGCAGAGCCTCGGCAATGCCCGGCGCGACGACGGCGAGATTTGTCGTCTGCGATTCGGAAATGCCGATGAAGGCATTCATGATCCCCCAGACCGTGCCGAACAACCCAACGAAAGGTGCCGTCGAGCCGATCGTCGCGAGCACGCCGGTGCCCTTGGCAATCTGGCGGCCAGCACGAACCTCGATCCGTGCCAGTGCGGAGGCGACGCGCTCCTTCACCCCTTCGCCGCCGGCCTGGTCGATGGCTGCATTGGAGAGACGGATTTCATCGCTGGCGCTGTGCAGCATCACCAGGACGATACCGCGACGGCCTGCCATGCCATCGAGAGCCCTGTCGAGCGTGTGGGCTCTCACAATCGCCTTCAACCCATACGACGCCCGGACACGGGCGCCGGCGAGTTGCACGCTCTTCGCGAGCCAGACGGTCCAGGTGACCAAGGAGGCGAAGGCAAGCGACAGCATGACCGCTTTGACCACCCAGTCGGCAGCCATGAACATGCCGAGCGGCGAAAGATTGTGCGGCAGATCCTCCCGGCTAACATCTGCGGCCTCCGACAGCTCTGCGACGGCCGGTGCGGCGAAAATCGGTTCTATCCCGGACGGTGAAGCGGGTTGGTCCGCACCGAATGCCAGCGTTGCATGTGGGACCACGGCCGTCGTCGGCTGCTCGGCAAGCGCCGATGCGGGGACAAGGGCGAGGCAGCCGATCAGGGAAAGGCTCGAGATGGAAGGTCCCGAAGGGCGAGAAAACACAGGGAACTCCTTTTCGACAGCAGGTAGAGTTTTGGGACGCCAGGCCGCAGGACCGGTTCGGCCATGCTGGCGTTCCTGTATCTTCTCGATAATAAACTTGAGTGAAATTGACAAGTAATAAGCAGCGCGAAGAACATGAACCTTGAATTTTTCACACAAGATATGCGGACGCTCGGGTCGGTGATCGAGGAATCACCCATCAGGAGCGGCACGACCTGCCGTCCGAGTAGACAGCGTTACCCACCGATGCTCGCCCGTTTGCGCGGGCCCTTTGCCGGTTTCTCCTGGCGAAACTCCCGCATGACTAGGGCGCAAAGCGCTTCAGCGGGAGCGCTAAGCGGAATGCCCTTACGCGTGATGATGCCGATCGTGCGCACGACGGATGGATTGCGGATCGGGACGGCCGCGATATCGGTGGCTCGGCTGGCCCCGAGTGCGAATTCCGGCAGAACTGTCACACCTAGACCCGCCTGGACCATGTTGATCGCGGTTGCGATATGGCGAACTTCATATCGCCACAACAAACTGTCCCGACGACTGCCGAGCGCATCGTCAATCAGGATACGGTTACCAGTCAGCGTCCCGATGCGGATCAGCGGCTCCCCTTCAAGGTCCTGCCAAGTCGCGGCATCGCTATCGGCAAGTGGATGGTCTTTCGGACAGGCAAGAACGAAGGATTCCTTGAAGAGCGGGATGATGTCGAGATCCATCGCCATGGACGACACGATGGAGATACCGAACTCCACCTCGCCGTTGCGCACGTGGTCAATGATCTCTGAGGCCGAGTGGTCGAGGATCCGCACCCGCACATCGCGATAGTCCTCAAGAAATCCACGAAGAATGCGCGGCAGATAGATCGAGGCAATGGTCGGAAGGCAGGCGATCGAGATATGTTCCTGGCGCTCCTTGCCGCGCAGGCGCAATTGCTCGAACGACGAAGTAATTTCCTCCATGATCCGCCGCGCCTTCGGCAACAATTCGACCCCGGTCGGCGTCAACGTCACCTGGCGCGTCGTCCGTGCCAAAAGCTTCAGCCCCAGATCGTCTTCGAGTTTCTTCATCCGGTGGCTGAGCGCGGTCTGCGACAGATTGAGATGAGCGGCCGCACGATGAAAGCTGCCGCGATCGGCGATGCACAGAAAAGCCTCGAGACCAAGAAAATCAACCTTCATGAAGCAGGCAGCCCTTTAGTGAAAGCGGAGAATGAATACTGCCGAAAATAGAATCTGATTCAAGTCGGACCACGACACGGACCCAATCTTCGCACATCGCGCCTGAGGAGATAACGCAAAGCCGCACCGAAATCGCGATAGGACCCAAGAGGTTCGGTGAGTGTTGTGCGACGGCATCGCGCGCCGAGCCACATTCGATCGCCTCCTTGATTATTGTCAAAGCACCGTGACAATGCGGTGCTTATTCTCAATAACATTACAATCGCTCCGAGCGATCCGTCATCAAGAACACAATCCGGGAGGTTTTCCATGTCCACAGCGCAGCAATCCATCGCATGGTTCGAAACTCTGGGTCGCCATGATGTCCCGCGCGTCGGTGGCAAGAATGCCTCGCTCGGCGAGATGGTACAGACCCTGGCTGCCGGAGGCATTCGTGTTCCCCCGGGCTTCGCCACGACCGCGGACGCCTACTGGCTCTACGTCTCGGCTAACAACCTCCAGGAACGCATGACGTCCTTCCTCGCCGAGTGGGAAGCCGGCAAGGCGACGCTCGCCGAGACTGGCCAGGCGATCCGCAACATCTTCCTCAAGGGTGACTGGCCCGCCGAGATCGAGGCCGACATCCGCACCGCCTATCGCGAACTCTCGAGCCGGGCCGGTGTGGACGAAGTCGAGGTTGCTGTGCGCTCCAGCGCCACCGCCGAGGATCTACCGGATGCCAGCTTTGCCGGCCAGCAGGAAACCTTCCTCAACATCAAGGGCGAGACGGCACTGATCGACGCCTGCCGGCGCTGCTATGCCTCGCTCTTCACCGATCGCGCGATCAGCTATCGCAAGACCAAAGGCTTCGACCACATGAAAGTGGCGCTGTCGATCGGCGTGCAGCAGATGGTTCGCTCTGACATCGGCGGCTCAGGCGTGATGTTTTCGATCGACACCGAAACCGGTTTCGACAAGGTGGTGCTGATCAATGCCGCCTGGGGCCTGGGCGAAAACGTCGTCCAGGGCACGGTGGACCCGGACGAATACCAAGTGTTCAAGCCGCTACTTGACGACAGGACGCTCTCCCCGATCATCGAGAAGAAGAAGGGCGCCAAAGCCATCAAGATGATCTATGCGGTCGGCGACAAGCCGACCCGCAACGTACCCACCTCAAAGGCCGAGCGCGCCGCCTGGGTACTGAGCGACACGGAAATCGTCGAACTCGCCCGTTGGGCGGCGACCATCGAACAGCATTACGGCTGCCCGATGGACATGGAATGGGCCCGAGACGGAAAGACCGGCGACATGTACATTGTCCAGGCCCGTCCGGAAACGGTTCAGGCGCAGCGTGACGTCGGCGTATTCAAGTCCTACACCATCCACAACAAGGGAAGGCTGCTGACAAAAGGCCTGTCGATCGGCGATGCGATCGCCAGCGGCCAAGTCTGCCTGATCGAAACGGCCAGGGACATCGAGAAGTTCATCGACGGCTCGATCCTCGTCACCCAGACCACCGACCCGGACTGGGTGCCGATCATGAAGCGTGCCGCAGCCATTGTCACCGACCATGGCGGACGCACATCACATGCCGCCATCGTCAGCCGTGAACTCGGCCTGCCCGCCGTCGTCGGGACCGGCAATGCAACGGACATCCTGCATACCGGCCAGGAGGTGACCATCTCCTGCGCGGAGGGTGATGAAGGCTTCATCTATGAGGGCATTGCCGATTTCTCGGTCGAGGAACTGGACGTCACCGACCTGCCGGAAACGAAGACCAAGGTCATGCTGAACCTTGCCAATCCAGGTTCGGCATTCCGCTGGTGGAGGCTGCCGGCCGACGGCATCGGCCTTGCCCGCATGGAATTCGTCGTATCGAACGCGATCCGCGTCCATCCGATGGCGCTCGTGCATTTCGACAGGCTGAAGGACGAGAAAGCCAAAGCCGAGATCGCCGCGCTGACCGCGGGCTACGACAGCAAGCCGGACTATTTCGTCGACAAGCTGGCGCGCGGCCTTGGCCGTCTTGCCGCCGCCGTCTATCCGAAGCCGGTCATCATCCGCATGAGCGACTTCAAGACCAATGAGTATGCCGGTCTTATCGGCGGGGCGGAATTCGAGCCAGCCGAGGAAAACCCGATGATCGGCTTCCGCGGCGCCTCGCGTTATTATTCGCCGCGCTACCGCGAGGGTTTTGCGCTCGAATGCCAGGCGATCAAGCGGCTGCGCGACGAGATGGGCTTCACCAATGTCGTCGTCATGATCCCCTTCTGCCGCTCGGTCGGCGAGGCCGACAAGGTGCTCGGCGTCATGGCGGAGAACGGCCTGAAGCGCGGCGAGAACGGTCTGCAGGTCTATGTGATGTGCGAAATCCCCTCAAACGTCATCCTGGCGGCCAAATTTGCCGACCGTTTCGATGGCTTCTCGATCGGCTCGAACGACCTCACCCAGCTCACGCTCGGCGTCGACCGTGATTCCGGCGAACTGGCCGACCTGTTCGACGAGCAGGACGAGGCAGTCAAATGGATGATCGAGAAGGTGATCTCCGAAGCCAACAAGGCGGGCGCCAAGATCGGCCTTTGCGGCCAGGCGCCGAGCGACCATCCGGAATTCGCCGAATTCCTGGTCGAATGCGGCATCGACTCGATGTCGGTGAGCCCGGACAGTTTCATCGCCGTGAAGAAGATCGTCGCCGAGGCGGAGAAGGCGAAGGCCGGAAGGGCCTGACCACTAAGTAGTCAAAAGCACCTACGGTGCGGGCGGGTTCACCCGCACCGATTGATCAGAGTCAAAACAGCCTATCGATATCGTTGTATCGTGATATCGTACGGATGCTCGTAAAGCGCCCATGTGGTGACAGCGGGTTTCTATGGACCGAAGTCACCTTTTCCAAGCCATTCGGCAATCGGACCTTGCGTCCGCAATACACGGGAGGATGCCATGCGTAACTTGAAATCCATTTTGTCTGCCACCGTCGTTTCTCTGTTCATGTTGCCAACCGCAGGCCATGCCGGCGGCACCGTTGAGGTTCTCCACTGGTGGACGTCGGGCGGCGAAGCCAAGGCCGTCGGAACCTTGAAAGAGGCCTTTGAAAAGCAGGGCGGAACATGGGAAGATTCGCCGATCGCTGGCGGCGGCGGTGACGCCGCGATGACTGCGCTGCGGGCACGGGTAATGGCTGGCAATCCTCCGGCCGCCGTCCAGCTGAAAGGCCCCGGCATCCAGGAATGGGCGGACCAGGGTGGACTGGCCGATGTCGAGGAAGTGGCCACGGCCGAGAAATGGGACGACGTCCTGCCGCCGTCCATGGCCGAGATCATGAAATACCAGGGCAAGTACGTGGCCGCCCCGGTCAACGTCCACCGCATCGACTGGATGTGGATCAACCCCGAGGTGTTGGCCAAGGTCGATGCAGAAGTGCCGACGACCTGGGACGAATTCAACGCCGTGGCCGACAAGCTGAAGGCGGCTGGCATTACTCCGCTCGCTCATGGTGGGCAGCCTTGGCAGGACGCGACCATTTTCGAGACAATCGTGTTGAGTGAAGGTGCCGACTTCTACCGCAAGGCGCTCATTGAGCTCGACGAGGAAGCCCTGACCGGCGAAACCATGGTCAAGGTCTTCGACCAACTCCGCAAGCTGCGCGGCTATGTCGATCCGGGTTTCTCCGGCCGTGACTGGAACCTCGCAACCGCCATGGTGATGAATGGCGAAGCCGGCTTCCAGATCATGGGCGACTGGGCCAAGGGCGAGTTCCTCGCCGCCGGAAAAGTGCCGGGCAAGGACTTCATCTGCGCCCCGACGCCCGGGAACGGCTTCAGCTTCAACACCGACAGCTTCGCCTTCTTCAAAGTCGCTGGCGATGACCGGATCGAAGGCCAGAAGGTATTGGCGAGCCTGATCATGTCGCCCGAGTTCCAGGAAACCTTCAACCTGGCCAAGGGCTCTATTCCCGCTCGCACCGATATCAAGCTGGACAAGTTCGACAGCTGCGCCCTCAAATCCCACGAGGACATGACCGTCGCCGTTGAGAACAACACCTTCGTCCCGTCCATGGCACATGAAATGGCGGTTCCGCGTACGGTGCGGGGCGAAATCCTTGATGTCGTCACCAACTTCTTCAATTCGGACATGAGCTCCGCCGATGGGGCCAAGGCCCTGGGCGAAGCGGTGAAGCGCGCTCAGTAAGGCTCTTCTTCGATAGGCAACCACCGGGGCATGGCAAACAGCTGTGCCCCGGCCAGTTCCTTTGACGTGGCGACATGCCCGACGAAGGATGAATACGGTGCGAGGAGGGGCCGGAAATGAGCACAAGGAGTCGACGGGTCGCATTCGACCGTTTTTTAGAGCGATGGCTGCCGCAGATCGTCGTTTCGCCGATGTTTGCCGCAAGCTTGTTGTTCGTCTACGGCTTTATCGCCTGGACCATCTATATCTCCTTCACCAAGTCCGGCGTTATGCCGAACTACACGCTCGTCGGCCTTGCTCAATATGAGCGGCTATGGAGTACGCCGCGCTGGTTCGTGGCGATTGAGAACCTGCTCATCTTCACCAGTCTGTTCATGATCGGCTGCATGCNNACCAGCGAATCCGCGCTGAAGGCATGATACGCACCATCTATCTCTACCCGATGGCGCTGTCGTTCATCGTCACCGGAACCGCATGGAAATGGATCCTCAACCCGACGCTCGGCATCGAGAAAATCATCCAGGACTGGGGTTTTCCCAATTTCAATTTCGACTGGCTGGTCGATCCGAACATGGCGATCTACACCGTCGTGATCGCCGGCGTCTGGCAATCCTCCGGCTATGTCATGGCGCTGTTTCTCGCCGGCCTGCGCTCGGTAGACGACGAGATCATCAAAGCGGCGGCGATCGACGGCGCGAGCCCCTTCCGCACCTATTGGAGCATCATCCTGCCGATCGTCCGGCCGGTCTTCTTCTCCGCCTTCGTCATTCTCGCGCACCCAGCGATCGAGAGCTTCGACCTGGTCAT
>DBUL01000041.1 GCA_002307905.1 Rhizobiaceae bacterium UBA1291 | reverse complement strand
CTCGCAGCTCGCCAAACTCGACGGCGAAAGCGCGCGCGAGGAGATCCGCGATATCGTCAACGACATCATCACGATCAAGAACTTCGCGATGTCGATATCAGAGCAGGAGGAACTGCTCGAGGACATCTGCAACGACGTGCTCGGCTACGGCCCTCTCGAGCCGCTGCTTGCCCGCGACGACATCGCCGACATCATGGTCAATGGCGCCGGCCAGACCTTCATCGAAGTCAACGGCAAAACGATCGAGTCGGAAATCCGCTTCCGCGATAATTCCCAGCTCCTGTCGATCTGCCAGCGCATCGTCAGCCAGGTTGGCCGCCGTGTGGACGAGAGCTCGCCGATCTGCGACGCCCGTCTTCCCGACGGCAGCCGTGTCAACGTCATCGCACCGCCGCTCGCCATTGATGGCCCGGCGCTCACCATCCGCAAGTTCAAGAAGGACAAGCTCAACCTCGACCAGCTGGTCAAGTTCGGGGCGATCACCCCGGAGGGTGCCCAGATCCTTCAGATCATCGGACGTGTCCGCTGCAACGTGGTCATTTCCGGCGGCACCGGCTCGGGCAAGACGACGCTGCTGAACTGCCTCACCGGTTATATCGACAAGGAAGAGCGCGTCATCACCTGTGAGGATACCGCCGAACTGCAGCTGCAGCAGCCGCATGTCGTGCGCCTCGAAACCCGCCCGCCGAATATCGAGGGTGAAGGCGAGATCACCATGCGCGATCTCGTCAAGAACTGCCTGCGCATGCGCCCCGAACGCATCATCGTCGGCGAAGTGCGCGGCCCGGAGGTTTTCGACCTGTTGCAGGCGATGAACACGGGTCACGACGGCTCGATGGGTACGATCCACGCCAATACGCCGCGCGAATGCCTATCCCGTATGGAATCGATGATCGCCATGGGCGGTTTCAGCCTACCCTCCAAGACGGTGCGCGAGATCATCTCCAGCTCGATCGATGTCATCATCCAGGCAGCCCGCCTGCGCGACGGCTCGCGCCGCATTACCCAAATCACCGAGGTGATCGGCATGGAAGGTGACGTGATCGTCACCCAGGACCTGATGCGCTACGAGATGGAGGGCGAGGACCTCGCAGGCAAGATCATCGGCCGCCATGTCTCGACCGGCATCGGCAAGCCGCATTTCTGGGAGCGTGCCCGATACTACAACGAGGAACGACGTCTCGCTGCCGCACTCGACGCCATGGAACAGAAAAGCAAGGAGATCTAGGCGCGATGTTCGGTTTCGATCCCATGGTGCTCGCCATCATCGGCCTTGCGGCTATCGCGACGGCCGGCATGGCCTATGGGATCCTTTATTCCCGGATCGAGGTCGACAAGAAGACGACGAGCCGAATAAACCGGGTCAAGGCTGCGGAAACCGACACCCTGAAGGTCAAGGCGGCACGAGACCGGGTGCAGGAGATCTCCAAGCGGCGCAAATCGGTTCAGGATTCGCTCAAAGACCTGGAGCGTAAGCAGGAAGAGAAGACGAAGAAGATCGCCAGTACCAGCCTGAAGCAGAGGCTGGTCCAGGCTGGACTGTCTTTCACCACCAGTCATTACTACATCGCCAGTTTCGTGCTCGGTCTCGTCGTGCTCGTCGTAGCCTTTCTCGGTGGATTGCCTCTGTTCGTGACCCTCGGCATGGCCTTCGTCGGCGGTCTCGGATTGCCCCGTTGGATTCTCGGATTCCTCATCGGGCGGCGGCAGAAGAAGTTTCTGAACGAATTCCCCAATGCGCTCGATGTCATGGTCCGTTCGATCCGCTCGGGTCTGCCGCTCAATGATGCGCTCAGGCTGATCGCGGCCGACGGACAGGAGCCGGTCAAGACTGAATTCCGGCGCGTCGTGGAATCCCAGCAAGTGGGTCTGAGCGTTCCCGAAGCCTGCACGCGCATGATGCTGACCATGCCTTTGTCGGAGGTCAACTTCTTCGCCATCGTCATCACCATTCAGGCTCAGGCCGGCGGCAACCTGTCGGAATCGCTGTCAAACCTGTCGCGGGTGCTGCGAGATCGCAAGAAGATGCGCGCCAAGGTCCAGGCCTTGTCGATGGAGGCCAAGGCGTCGGCCGCCATCATCGGCGCCCTTCCGTTCATCGTGGCGCTGCTCGTCTACCTGACGTCGCCGCATTACATCATGGTGCTGTTCACCGATCCGCGCGGGCATCTCATTCTCGGTGCTTCCGCAGTCTGGATGTCGATCGGCATTCTCGTCATGCGCAACATGATCCAATTCGACATCTAGGGAGGGGACCGGTCATGGAGCAGCTCGCCGCAAGACTGACAGACCCGGCAATGGTGGTCGCTGTCCTCGTTGCCATCGCGGTTTTCGCGACGCTCTACACCCTTGCCATCCCCTATCTGGAACGCGGCGATCTCAACAAGCGGATGAAAGCCGTTTCGACCGAGCGCGATTTCATTCGCGCCCGGGAACGGGCCCGCATGAATGCCGAGAGCAGTCATGGCAAGGCGAGCCNNCGCAAGGCGCTGGTCGACGACGCGACGATGGATAAGCTCAAGGCGGCCGGTTTCCGTTCGCAGAACGCGCTCAACATCTTCCTCGTCGCACGCTTTTTGTTGCCCTTCCTGACGGTAACGCTGACCGCGGTGTGGATTTTCGGCCTCGGCAACATGGCCGACAAGGCGCTTCCCATGCGGCTGCTTGTCACCATCGTCGGCGGCTATGTCGGGTTCTACCTGCCGAATATCTATGTCAAGAACCGCATGAACAAGCGCCAGCATTCGATCCGCCGCGCCTGGCCGGATGCGCTCGACCTCATGCTGATCTGCGTCGAATCGGGCATTTCGATCGAGGCCGCCATGCGCCGCGTCGCGGAAGAGATCGCCACCCAGTCGAGCGAACTGGCAGAGGAAATGGTGCTGACCACGGCCGAGCTCTCCTTCCTCCAGGACCGCCGGACTGCGCTCGAAAACCTCGGCAACCGCACCCAGCTCGATGGTGTGAAGAACGTCACCCAGGCGCTGATCCAGGCCGAACGTTACGGCACGCCGATTGCCCAGGCCCTGCGCGTGCTTGCCCAAGAGGGCCGTGACGAACGGATGAACGAGGCGGAGAAAAAGGCGGCCGCCCTGCCGCCAAAGCTCACCGTGCCGATGATTCTGTTTTTCCTGCCCGTTCTCGTCGCTGTGATCCTCGGCCCGGCCGGCATCCAGGTTGCCGACCGCTTCTAGCCTCTCTCTGACCTGTCCGATTGCAGCCGGCGAATGCGTCGGCTAACAGACTGTGATTGGCGCCGCGTTGGGCTTGGCAGCCGGAGATCCGCATGTCTTCCATCGCAATCCTGTTGAGCATCGTCGGGACGGTCCTGATCGGCGCCATGAGCCCCGGTCCGAGCTTTGTGCTCGTTTCCCACACGGCGATCATCCGATCGCGCAAGGCGGGTCTTGCCGCCGCGCTCGGCATGGGGATCGGCGGTGCGATTTTCGCCCTGCTGGCGCTGGCCGGCCTGCACGCCCTTCTGGTACGGGTCGAGTGGGCTTATCTGCTGTTCAAGCTGTTCGGCGGCGCCTATCTTGCCTATCTGGGGGTGCGCATCTGGCGCGGCGCGAGTCTGCCCTTGCCGCTGGAGCAAGCCGTAAGCGTGGATCAGGGCGCCCCCGCATGGAAGAGCTTTGCCGTCGGTCTCGCCACCCAGCTCAGCAATCCGAAGACCGCTCTGGTCTATGGCAGCATCTTCGCCGCCTTCCTGCCGGCACCCCCGGAGCGATGGCTGTTCACCGCACTGCCGCTCGGTGTCTTCTTGGTCGAGGCGGGCTGGTATGTGGCGGTAGCGCTCGTCTTCTCCGCCGACCGGCCGCGCGCGGCCTATGGCCGGGTCAAGTACATCGTCGACCGTGTCGCCGGCGCGGTGCTGGTCGGGCTCGGTCTGAGGCTTATCCTCGACGCCATGAGAATGCGGCCGGTCTGACGGCAAACCTGCGATGGGGCTCCATGCGGGACCTCAATTGGTCTTCTTGTCGCTCTTCGTGTCCTTGGCCGCCAGTTCCTTCCAGGAATTCTGCTGGCTCATCATCGAGCGCAGATAGGCGACGTTCGCGTCCGCCTGCTGCGGGTCGAGTTCCTGGCGGGCGATCTGTTCGGCCTCAGGGAAGCGCCCCTGCAGACCGATCACGAGTGCCAGGTTTTGCCGTACGCGGCTGTCGGCGCCGGGCTGCTGAGAGGCCGATTTCAGGTAAGTCTCGGCGGTTCTGAGATCTCCGCCCAGCACGTAGGACATGCCGAGATTGGACAGAATTGTCGGGTCGTTCGGCTTGAGGTCGAGGGCCATGCGATAGCGGGTCCGGGCTTCCGCGGAGCGGCCGAGCTGGTCGAGCACGGCGCCTTCCGCCGAATAGAGACGCCAGTCGGGGCGGTCGGGGGTCTGCGCCCTGCCGATCGTCGCGAGCGCCTGGTCCAACTGCCCGGCCGCCGCCTGCGCCTTGCCGAAGGCGGAAAGCACGTCGCGGTCGGTGGGGTGAGCGATCGCCACCTGCTGCATCACCGCCAGCGCCTGACTATTGCGTCCGGTCATCATCAGGATATTGGCATAGGCAAGGCCGGCGTTGCGGTCCTTTGGATTGCGCTCATAGCTGGTGCCGACGGTGTCGGCCGCCCGGGCAAGTTCCGGCGCGGTCATCGTTTCGACAGGCTTTGAGAGCTTTGGGATCGACCCGGTGGTCAACGGCTTCTTGGTCGTCGAGCAGCCGCCGAGTGCCGCGGCCGCGATCAGCACGCAGATGCTGCCTAAATAGCCGATGCGATGACGTGTCGAAGTCTGCCGAAGAGCCATGTTGCCTGTTCCTGGATCGATTTGCCGGTGCCGCTTGAAGTCCCGCAGGACGAAGACGGCGCAACCTCCACTCAAGCAATAATCTGTTAACCCTAACGGAGTGTTAATAGTGTCAACCGAGTTTATTCTTCCCAGAAGGCAGACCATGCCCCCATATCAGTACATCGAAAGATCGACCCCATTCAGCACCAAGGGTGGCCATACGCTTCCAGTGTTCGCCGTTACCCCCGCCCATATCGAAACCGGGTCGATCGATCCGATCGCGCTCGACTGGGCGCGCAAAGCCGGTTTCAAGGCCGAGACGGGTTCCCTGCTGCTGATCCCGACCGGCGACGGCCATCTCGGAGGCGCGCTCTTCGGCATGGGCACCAATCCGTCGGAGAACCCGTTCCTGACCGGCAAGCTCGCCCGCAGCCTGCCGGCAGGCGAGTGGCACATCGAGACGGCACCGCTCACCGCCAATCGTCTGCTCCTCGGCTATGGCCTTGGCGCCTATCGCTTCGGCCGCTACCGTTCGGAAAAACCGGTCGAACCGACGCTGATGATTCCCCAGGACGCCGATGCCGCCGACATCAAGCGCCAGCTCGCCGGCGTCTATCTCGCCCGTGACCTGATCAACACGCCGACCAACGACATGGGTCCGGCAGATCTCGAAAAGGCCTTCCGGGCGTTGGCAGGGCACTACAAGGCCGAGGTCTCCGTGGTGGTCGGCGACGGCCTCATCGAGCGCAATTTCCCGCTCGTCCATACCGTCGGCAGGGCGAGCGCCCAGGCGCCCCGCCTGCTCGAGATGCGCTGGGGCAAGAAGGGTCATCCCAAGGTGACCCTGGTCGGCAAGGGCGTGTGCTTCGACACCGGCGGCCTCGACATCAAGGGCTCGGCCAACATGCTGCTGATGAAGAAGGACATGGGCGGTGCGGCCAATGTCATGGGCCTCGCCCTGATGATCATGGACGCCAAGCTGAAGATCGATCTTCGGGTGATCGTGCCGGCCGTCGAGAATTCCATAGCCGGAAATGCGTTCCGTCCAGGCGACATCTATCGCAGCCGCAAGGGCCTCACCGTCCAGATCGACAATACCGATGCCGAAGGCCGGCTGATCCTCGCCGACGCGCTCGCTTATGCCGACGAGGACAAGCCGGATCTGCTGATCGACATGGCCACGCTCACCGGCGCCGCCCGTGTGGCACTCGGCCCCGACCTTCCGCCCTTCTTCACCGACGACGAGGATCTCGCCGAGCACCTGATCGATGCCAGCCTGGAGACCGACGACCCGCTGTGGCGCATGCCGCTCTACAAGGGTTACGAGAAGAATGTCCGGGCGCAGATCGCCGATCTCACCAATGCCCCCGCGGGCGGCATGGCCGGCNNCCGCGGCGCTGTTTCTCAAGCGCTTCGTCGGCAAATCGACCAAATGGGTGCATTTCGACATCTTCGGCTGGTCGCCCTCCGAGCGCCCGCATTCGCCGGTCGGCGGCGAGGCGCAGGGCATCCGCGCGCTGTACCGCTATCTGCGCACCAATCTGCGCTAGAGGCCGAAGGCCTGCGGCGGGCTTCTGGCTCGCCGCGCTTGCAATGCCGCTCCGATTGCCGGAAAAGAAGAAGCGACAACGACGTTCCGGATCGGTGCATGAGTGTTGAACTGACCGCCAGCGAGGCCCTTGGCCTGTGGCACAAGGTGACCCTGCGGCAGGTGCAGGAGGACAAGCGCGATCTGAGCCTGCGCCAGATGGCGATCCTCCTGCAGATCTATCTCGTGCCCCCGCCGCACACCGTGCGCGGCCTTGCCGCGACGCTTGGCGTCACCAAGCCGGTGATCACCCGCGCGCTCGACACCATGGGCGAGATGGGACTGGTCGACCGGGTCCGCGACGAGCGCGACCGGCGCAGTGTCATCGTCAAGCGCACCGTCGGCGGTGCGCTCTTCCTGGAAAAATTCGGCGACCTGATTATCGATCAGGGCCGCAAGCTGAGCTACTGAAAGAGTTTCATGGCACTGGATCGCAGATTGAATGCCTATCGCGACGACCTGGCCGACAAGGCATTGGAAGGCCAGGTGACGGCCACCCGGTTCNNGGCGGTCACGGGCCTTCGCCCGAAACCGGAAGCGACTACCGGTATCGACACCGAACTCTTGTTGGGCGAGGACGTCAACGTGTTCGATCGCACCGCCGGCTGGGCCTGGGTTCAGGCGCAATCCGACGGCTACGTCGGCTACCTGCCGGAAACCGCACTGGCCATAGGCACCCCTTTGCCCAGTCACCATGTGATCGTACCGCGCACCTTCCTCTATCCCGGTCCCGACCTGCGGTTCCCGGTCTCGGCAGCGCTCTCCATGGGCAGCCGCCTCACCGTCGTCGGAGAGGCCGAGACGCGAGGCACCCGCTATCTCCTGCTGGCCGACGGCCGCGCGGTGGTCGCCAATCATTGCCTGCCACTCGGCGCTTACGCCGCCGACGACTATGTCGCGATCGCGGTCCGTTTCATCGAGACGCCCTATCTCTGGGGTGGTCGGTCCGGCTTCGGCATCGACTGTTCTGGCCTCGTCCAACTGGCGCTGCAAATGACCGGACGCAAAGCGCCGCGCGATTCCGACATGCAGGCCTTAAACCTTGGCGCGGCTATTTCTCGCGACGAGCTGCGGCGCGGCGACCTGGTGTTCTGGAAGGGCCATGCCGGCATCATGGCCGACGACAGGACACTGCTGCATGCCAATGGTCATACCATGACTGTGGCGCTCGAGGATTTCGAGGCGGCGGTAAAGCGCATCGGCTGGCTCTACGAAATGCCGACCGGCTATCGCCGCCCGGTCGCCTGAGCAAGGGCTGCGTCGAGAGCCGGTAGCCAAGCCGCGTGTGCCGTGCGGCGGTAGCGCTTGGGCACGGCGGCCAGGATCGCTATATGGGGTTGGCGTGAAGCGAGAAAGGCAGGGCGCGATGAAGGCAATTTTGATGATAGGGCGGACGATCCGCGCAATGCCGCAGCAACGCCCGTTGCGCCGGATGCTGCTTGCGCTTTTCGTCTCGTGTCTCGCCGCCGTGCCCGCCGCTCGGGCGCTCGCCCAGTCTCCGACCACCGCCACACCGGAGGCCTTCCATGATCTGCCCGGGGTGAAACCGCAGTCCGGCGATCTGTTCGGGCCCGGCTATCGATGCGAAACGGTGGTCCGCTATGTGAAACAGCGCCACGGCGTGCGCTTCTTCGGCGACGGTGTGCCCGTCAACGTCTATCGCTGCACCCGCAATGGCGCGGTCTACGAAAGCCTCGAGCCGCCCAATCCCTCTGGCGGATGGTACCCTGGCGTCAATCCGCGGATCATCGACCGCCGCTGATCGGCACGCCTCCAGCCGTAATGAGTGAGGGGCTCTCTGGAAATAGTGGGAGAATCCGCTCGCCTGTGCTCCCGGAAACTAACAGTTCCAATTTGCGCTGGCTTCAGCGGTATACGGTCTACCTTGAGAGCCATCAGAATTTGGATCTACGGACCGTCGATGAGCACCTTCGCGCCCTCGCCCGAATGAGCGCTTTTCTCGATCACAAACCTTTTGGCAAGATAACCATCGACGATGGTTGCAGGTTCAAGGACGAGCTCCGCGGTCGCCGAGAAATTGAGGGGCGAGGAGGATTAAGCAGCTCAACGGTCTCGCATACATTGGACCGTTGCAGTGCGTTTATCGAGTGGCTGCAACGACAATCTGATGTCCATATCCCGGCGGACCTGGCAGGCTACTTCAGTGTCTCGCGGAAGGAGCGCGATTTCGAAGCCGGCGAGGTGAAAGAAACCCTTCTGAACTTCAACCAAGCCCTTTGCATTTTCGCTGCCATGGGCAGCTCAAATCCCGTCGAGCTGCGCAATCGGGCAATAGTCGCGATGTTCATTGCAACCGGGATCCGCATCGCGGCGCTGATCACATTGCGTGGTAAGCATGTAAACACGCGCACCCGGTGGATCAATCAGGATCCACGCGAGGTGGACACCAAGCGCGACAAGCACATAAGAACCTATTGCCTCAACCTCGGATCCGGACTTGTCGAAGCTCTCGACGAATGGGCAGTGTGGCGCAGCAGGAATGACTTCGATCGGGATTCGCCGTTCTTTCTTCCGGATCGCTATCTTCAAGCGAATGGCCTTGGCCTCGGCTTTAGAGGAAAACAGGCCGAACCGCCGCAGTGCTGGAGATCTGAAGATCCAGTTCAGCGGATCATCAAAGAGGCCGCCGGCACCGCCAGGATCTTGGACGGCAACATCTCATCACATGACTTTCGCAAGGTGCTTCACCCGTTCTTGGCCAAACGTGGAGCCATGACGATCAGAGATGAGATCGCGCTGCAACTCAACCTTGGTCACACGCCACAGGAAATCATTCGCAAACACTACTCGTCCATGCGGGACAGTGAACGCGAAGAAGCTCTTGACGAGCTGTGTCGCCGAGCGCTTGCAAATCGCACCAAGCTCGAACTCTATCTTGCCTATGAGCGGAGGCAAATTGCAGAGTCAGATCCCGACTTCCGGCGAGCAAAGGACATCTTTGACCGGAATACGCATGGATAGCTAGGCTGTGCGAATTGACCTGAGACCCAATCTCCTTCCAGTTTTCCGGGACCAGATCACTGCCGGCGCACTCGACCGTATCATATTTCTGGATGAGGGGCGGGTAGGGCGTTTTCGGACGATGAGGAACCGCGGCAGCGGTCACTTCTTGCAACGGGTGGAGGGCCAAATCACGGTTGGGTTGATGGTGATCGAGTTCCTCAGCATGCCTCATCCCCGTCTGGTCGGAAACAGTATCCGACCAGCGGCGCGATACCACGGGTTGGTTAGATTTGCGAAGAACCCGGCTGGATCGGCGTTAAATTTCTCTACATCTTTCTTGGAGCCTTTCCCGATCACGAAAGGCCGGACAATCGGGACTAGCGGGCGGCGATAGAAAGCAAGCGGTTTCGCAGCAGCAGGGGGCCATACTGCAGACCTTTTAATCCATTCGCGGAATATGTCGTAGATAGGTGCCTGGGGATTGGTGACTTTTGGCGACGCCGGCAGATCCAGGAGTCTCTGGCCCAAAAAGTTGACGCGATAGTAGTCAATGCGCTCTGTGATTGTCAGCATGGCATTTTCAGTATGCCGGCGTTCCTTCACAGTGAATTTGCCGAACGAATAGAAATCCTCGAGCAGGTAGGAAATGAACCGAAAGCGCGCATCGTTATCGACNNCGTCAGCCGTCGATGCCGATCGGTTTAGGGCCTCATCGGAATAAAATGCTTGAGCCGTATGTATCACTGGCTTACCAAACATTGCGGAAAGGACCCCGACGCCAGAGTTCATGAGCAGCACATAATCCGCGATCTCCAGCGCATCATTGATGTGCATGTCACCGGCGTCAATTGCCCCGGGCACTTCTTCCTTGACCGAGGAAAGCGGGTGCTTCTTGAAGATGACCGTCCAGTCTTTGGGAAGCCTAGTTGTTACCTCGCGCACCAGTGATACGAAGTTGTCGAACGAACCAATCGGGCCGGCGAAGAAATTGACAGTCGTGTCGGACCTCGATTGGAATGGGACGAACAATACCTTTTTGGTGTCCGGGATACCAAGGGAATGAAGCACGGCCCGCTTTCCCATGCGCTCCCCCTGTCGCTCCAGTGCAAAACCGCTTGNNACGAGCGAGGCGGACGGCATCCAGCTCTGACGGCCAGTGTTCACGACGGTAGCGCGTACTCTCGCAACAGAAGCCGGTGTCGTCAATAAACATCGAATCTGGCAGCGCACCGCGCTCCACCACCACGAACGGAATATTTGCCGCGCGGACCTGGCGATAGACCCGCAACCGCTGCTCTGATGCATAGGGGTTGGTGAAGATCACGCGGCTTACGCCGTTCACGCGGCAATAGTCCACGATGTCTATGTCCGCGAACGCCTGATAGCCCTTGACCTCCAGCGAGCCCCATAGAGGAAGCAGCGCCGAGTTGTAGGCAAACGTGCCGTGACCGAAGATCAACGATCGGCCGTATTGTGGGTCTGGCAACGACGGAAGGCTATCTCCGTCAAGATCGAAGCGGGCGGTTTCAGCCTTGAATAGCTCCTTGTTCTTCCCGTGCGCATCCGGGTTGCGCCAGTCCGTGTCTTTTGGATGATGAGCGTGGAATATTACAACCCCTTTGCGGGCGAGAAGATCGCCATGGAGACGGAATTGACTACGCCACCCGCGATAGGCTGAATAGGTGGCGTATCCGCCCTCGACAAGGTGCGACGGGTCTTGCGGCGTTTCGAATTGGCCGGCGCTCTTTGTGAGCCGGTAGGCGTATTCGAGATCCTCAAGGCCCCAGCCGCTAAACTTCTCGTTGTAGCCACCGATCGACAGGAAATAGTAGCGGTCAACGACAATCACGGAACTGGCCGGCAGATAGGTTGTGACCATACCCGTTCCAAGCAGATGCGATTGTAGTATGTCGCTCTTGGAAATCTGGCCGGCCATCGCTAACTCGGTCGTCTGCTCGCTCAGATAGCAGCACGGAACCGTCAGGAAGCGGTTCGAATGCTCGTTCAGGTCGTTGACGCGGATCTCCTCGAGTATGTCGCCGTAAAAACCAGGGTAGGGGAAAAGATCGACATCCTCGTGCATGATGAAGCGGGTTCTGGCGGATTGCGCTCCGACGTTTCGGGCAGATGGTGCGCAGAAGTGTTTTTTCCCGCTCTCGTGCCGAACGTAGGAAAAACCGAGTTCGTCGCACGTCGCCCGGATAGCAGCGGCGGCGTTTGCATCTGATCCGTCATCGACAACCAGGAACGCCACCGTATCGGGGATACTGGTGTCAAGAAGCCTGTATCTGAGGCGGGAAACCATGTCGTAGTGCGTTGCGGCTCGCATGGTGATGATGACGGTGAGCAGTCTCGCGGACATCGTTACTCCTTGTGGCCAACCCGGTCAAATCAGCAAGACGGCTAGTTCACCCGCCCCTGATGGTCAAGTCGCAATGCCTCTTCCCGCAGTCACAAGGGCTGACCTTGCTTGCGCCTTTCATTTATCCGAAACTTGTGGAACGCTGGAAAGTCTGATTTCCAGAGAGCCGAAACGCAAAGGCAATACAGGCGGTTGCGTGTCTGTCGAAGGCGGCTATCCTGGCTGGGAGCCTTAAGAATGGTCCACAGGAGGACGAAGTTGTGAACACATGTGTGGAACCGGGCACGCGCCGATCGAGGGTGATAGAGTTCAGTGGTAGGAGCGTCACAATCTTTGGTGACAGCGAGTACTTCGAAAAGGCATCTGAGCTTTCCATCCCGCATCTCGCTCCGGTCTGTCAAATGCTCGCGAAGGACGGGATTTGCCTAGATGTCGGGGCCAACATTGGCCTGACAGCATTCTATATGTCACTGCGCGTGCCGGAAGGAACTGTCTACGGGTTCGAGCCGGTTCCGGCCACGTTTGCAGACCTTGTCGCCGGCATCGAGCGTAACGACATGTCCAACGTCAAGGCGTTTCATCTTGCCGTTGGTGAAAGCAGTCGACCGGTGCTTTTTCGCAACCTGCCAAAATTCTCGAGCGGCAATTTTCAGATCATCCCGGGGACAGAAAACTCGCGTATACTTCCCACGATAGAGGTGGAGAGTGTAACGCTGGACGCTTTTGTCGCAATCATGGAGCTCAAACGCCTCGATCTGATCAAGATCGACGTTGAAGGCTTCGAGCTTGATGTTCTTGACGGTTGCGCCAGGACTCTGCAGCGCTTCAAGCCGCTCGTCCTGCTGGAGTTCAATCATTTTTGTTTGACGACACAGCGGGAAATGAGCCCGCTGGACGCGCTTCGTCGAATTCGCAATGACTTCCCGTATGTAAGCTATTTCGATAGGAAATCGAACAGTTATCGTCGAATATCAAGCGAAAGGGAGTCGATGGACTTCCTCAGAATGCACATGCTGCGAACTCAAGTTGATGACCTGTTGTGCAGTTTGGACTCCGGCTTTTCTATATAGGGGCAGGAGTGGCCGATTTCTTCCAGTACCGTATCGAACTGATCGAACATGTCTTGCCAGCTCGGTGGGTGGTAATCTGCAATACGCGTTACTGCCGCAGCTCGGCGCGGTGAATCCGGTGCCGCATATTCTAGAATTGTGGCACGCCACTTTTGGAGATCGAGCGGGTGGATATATTCGGAGACCCCTCGAGACGCTTCGCGAAAGACAGGAATGTCCGAACAAATCACGGGAACCCCCAGTGAGAGTGCCTCCACGAGCGGCATCCCCCAACCTTCCGAGAAGGAGGGGAAAAGCATTGCGCTTGCCGATCTGACGATCCCAAAAAGCTGATCATCGGCCAAATCGTTCAGCTCGAGAACATGCGGTTTGATGCTGTCGCACAGTTTGAGCATGTCTATTACGGATGCGTTGTTCCAACCTCTTTTGCCGATTATGATGAGCTTGGGCGTCAGTTCCTCACTCATGGCGAAGTCGCGCCATATTTGCAGCAAGCCAAGATGGTTCTTTCGGCCTTCAATTGTTCCTACCACGACAAAATATGGTTCGCTAAAGAGAGCCTTGGGATCTCCCGCCGAGTGCGCTACATTGTCGGCTCCGATGTAAGAAACAATTGATCTCGGCCTCGTTCCGAAGTTGGATTCGAAGAACCTGTTCACGCGATCTGAGGTGTCGACGGAATTAAATATCAAGAACGCGTTAATCCTATTTATGTTTTCAAGGCGCCTTATATGGTCTTGCTTTGATCCTGGCCGGCAATACTCAGGGTATTCAATGGGAATGATGTCGTGAATATAGATTATGAACTCTGCGCGATATGAGGTTTTCAGTTCAATGAACAATTCGCTGTCCAACAGGCCATGATGCGACATATTAACGTATGTAATGGTTCTATCGGCTTNNCCGCGTTTCTATTCTACTTGGAGAAGCAGCAACGTCTATGGTTTTCACGTCTACAGGAACGATAGTTGGGTCAGATTGCTTCGATGCGGGCCGATGTTGCGACGTGTTGGGCGGGGATGTTGTCCGAGCGAGCGGCCCAATCAAAAACGGGAAAAGGGAAATCGGGACAAATACGGCATATTGAAGGGGTCGAGGCGTTGAGGCAAACCACTTGAGTCGCCTTGGAAGGTAAGCACGAAGTTCGATCCTGCAAAGAGTGGACCATCGACCGAATATCGACAGTTCGTGCATCTCCTTAAGGTCTTTCGCCGTAACGCCTTCGGGTTTCTGTTTTGACGCTGGCTGACTTGCCGAAGGAGCCATGACCGTAGCCGGCTTGCTTTCGAGTACGCCAAGCTTTTTGAATTCGTCTGTGAGATCTATTTCGACGCCGCTCCGGCTAATGTGAAACCACCGACCCCTCAGTTGAGTGAGGAAGATCTCTGCTATGTCGACTGGAACGTAATGGAGCTTTCCTGCGTTCTGCGCGACAAACGTCACTTCATTTCTGAAGTTCGCGAGAATGTGGCAAGCGTACTGAAGGTCGACACGATCAATGCCCGTTGGAGTTTCCGCGTTGCGCCTGGCCACGAGTCGCGTGAAGTCATAGAGTATGGTGGCCATCAGCGCCCCCACTTCTGGTTTAGCGAAAACCTAAATGCGCCGTCGACATAATCTGGCGTATGGAGAATGGTGTCATCCCCGATTAGCAGACGTCGCCAAAAGCTCTCAGTGAAAACGCTACTCGGGATCGGCAAATATGTCGGGCCATGAGCGTACTGTTCCGGACAATATGGATCCTCGGCGGACGAAATGAACCGTTTTGTGGCGCGCCCAAAAGCCCGCGCTTCGTGCAAGGAGCCTGATGAGAGGGAAGCGAAACAAAACACCTCTGGTGCCCAGAGAAGGTCATAGATGTTTGCTTCCAGGACCTCGCAGGATGGGATCTTCTTTAATATCGTCTCAATCTCAGCTCGATCTTTTCTGGGTGGGTGGAACTTGTAATATACTTTCCCGAATTCGGCGGCCAGCGATAGCAATGCGTATTCCGTAGCCCTCGAACTGGCGATTGCACCGTTTTCAATAAGAGAGCTATCTATCTCTATTTGCCCGAGAAATACAGCTGAGCCTGGTACAATCTTCCGATTTCTGTACACCCGTGCGGAACGCGCTTTTGATATTCTCACAAAGCCGTCCAGATATTCGGCTCCGACAGCCATGATGGCGATCCTGTTTGCGAGTGCCTTATCGTTGGAGCGGCATCCAAAGAAATAGTCTCTTGCGAACCTGATGGGGTGAATGGAGAGGTCAATATACGTAATCCCTGCTTCGTCGAGAATCTTTATCAAACCACCAGGCATTTCGAACCCGACAACAAGTGAGCGTGCGAGAGCATCTTTGATCTCGTGAGCTATGCGCTCATTGCCGAGGGTGTTATAGTGTTTAGCCCAACCCGCTGAAGAGAAGTTCTCGCCCATTTCGTGATACCAAGATATCCGTGTCTGTTCTTCTGGAACGTACTTCACCGAGGGAAGTCCGGTGACGTTTGAAACAAACGTAGCGAAGAGCTCATAAATCCAGTCAACGTTTATTGTTTGCGGATTTGGCGCTTTATTTGGGAGACGGTCGTCAACCTTGAGTAGGTCGGAGGTGAATGCAATTCGATCAAATTTTGAAAACGATGTCGTCATCGCTNNTCATCGCTACTCCGCTGGCAGATGCCCTTATTGCCCATTTGTGAGGCGTGTATCCTGCGGGCCGCTTCGCGCAACCCAGATCGGCAAAGTTGCTCCTTTGAGGTAATAATGCTCCTGATAGGTTAGCAGCTTTTCGTCAATGTGCTAAATTTAGCATGTTCTCTTCTACGAGACCCATTTGGGCGTTAAGCGTCTCTGATACGCACCGCATGACCGCGGAGGCGTACTCTCGACTTTCAAGAAGTTCTAATTATGTTCGCACACATGCGAAACAAAGAACCGAAGCAATTGCCCTCGGCGCGGGTCACGCCGATGAGCAAAGACTATCGCGCCGTGTGCGCTATCGCCGTGTTGGAGACGCTCAAAACCGTGACCTGTCAGCCGGCGCCTTAGGATGGTGAGGAGATCAGTCAGGTGCGATTCGCTTTCTCAGTTTCGTCAACTTTGCCATGTCGAAGACTGCTGCGGCAATGGCTCGTCATCCCAGCGACGGCGAGGGTTCCCAGCGCAAACTGCCGGCCGGTGTATAGCTGGGTGCTTAGATAGGCCGATATGCGCCATGTTCTCACGTGGAGAGAAGGGATTATAGCCCTAGATATCGAGGGATGATTAGGAATCAGCCGGCAAAAGGATCAGCCGATCGTCGGGGAGCGGGAGTAGCGGTGCATGTGCCTCGTCCCAGGGCGCCGTCATCTACATTTCGATCTCTTCCAGCTCGGTGAGCAGAACGGGCATCGCCTTCATGTGAATCGGCGCAACGACTGGGTGATTTGGGCCTCCGGCAAAGCCGGTGGGGTTAAGTATTACCCGTCGGGCGCGCGCTGGGTCCAATGACCCTCCCATCAACATTGGTCGTGTCATTGACCCCACTGCCGCATTGCATCATTTATCTCGCGATTGGCGACGACTGCTGAGCGTTGATTTCACAAGAATGGAGATCACCAAGGTGGATGGTATTGCAGATGGCGGCTCTTCACGTCCGAGCGAGAAGCCGATCCTCTTGTTGATCGGCTTTATGCCTTGGAAGACGTTTATGAGTCAGTGGTTTCCCGACTATCAAGTCATCCGCTGCGCGACCGGATCCATGTCCCTGCCAGATTTTCTGCGCCATCTTCCCCGAGTTGTCAAAGACCCGCGATCAAAGATCTATGTCTGGAGTTACAAGGAGCCGCGCATCGTCGCGCTTCTCTGTAGGCTCTTTTCGATTCCGTTGATACGTGTCGAGGATGGTTTCCTCCGCTCCGTTCAGCTCGGGGCAATGCGCGTGCCGCCGTTGTCGCTGTGCTTCGCCGAGAAGGCGCTCTATTTCGATGCGACCGCTGAAAGCGAACTTGAGCATATTCTTGAAACTTATGATTTCTCCGCTGACACCACATTGATAGAGCGCGCGCGCCGCGGGATCGCGGCTCTCGTCTCGTCGCGGCTCAGCAAATACAATAGCGGCGAAGCGGTCGATATCGAGGGGATCTACGGCCCGAAAAACAAACCTCGAATTCTAGTCGTCGGTCAGGTGGAGGGCGACATGTCGATGATCAAGGGCATGTCACGCCAGATGACCAACAATGAGTTCGTCCGGTCGGTCGTTAATGAGAATCCCGATGCCCAGGTGATCTATAAACCGCACCCGGAAGTGCTCAAGGGCATTCGCAAGAAGCCGCCGCAATCCAATCCTGACGACGTGCGCGATATCTGCTTGGTGCTCGATCAGGATGTGGCCTTGGCAGATGCGTTCGAGAGCATTGACCGCGTATACACGATGACCTCACTTTCCGGTTTCGAAGCGCTGATCCGCGGCTTGCCGGTCACCTGCTTCGGCATGCCCTTCTACGCAGGATGGGGTGTGACGGATGACCGCGCGACTTGCTCGCGCAGAACGCAGCGTCGCTCTGTGGAGGAAATCTTCGCTGCAGCCTATATCCTTTACCCGGGCTACAGAGATCCTGAGACAGGCTCAGAATTGACCTTCGAAGAGGGGCTGGGTCTTCTGCAAGCCATGAAGGAAGCTCACGATGAGGGCCGAAAGCCCTAGACGTTGAGAGTTTGTTGAAGGGAACTCCATCTGTGCAGCCCGACAAGGTTGTGGTGACTCGTTTGCGCCCTCATGCACGAACTGCCTTCGCGGGAAAGCGTGTGCGGTGAGATTGGTGTGATTATCTGACGTTCTAGGCAGGCTCTTGGTGTTGCCTGACCATCGACGCTTCGCTTACGAGGCGCAAGTTAGGGCCTATGCCCATCTTCGAAGGAGTACGGCCGTCCCCTTTGCTGTATCGAGCCTCTTCACCGCCCGTTGCCTTCAGCCTGTGATCTCATCTCTGTCCGCACATTCGCATCCTTCGATCGTCCGCCATCTTTCCGGCTGCAGACAGAACCCAAGGTGGCCGGCACAATCCCTTTGAACTCGCCCAACCAAGCAATATCATCCATTGAACCGTGAAAGCCAGTGCCAGGCCGACCGGATGGTAATCCCCCATCAAAAATGCCATCAATTTGTTTGGATGCCACTGGTCGTTCTTGGACGCGAAGGGACGAAAACCCGCAAAACGGCAACAAAAAACCCCGCTTTCGCGGGGTTTTTGGATTTTCCGGGACTATCCGGAACATGAAACTGGTGCCCAGAAGAGGACTCGAACCTCCACACCCTTTCGAGTACCAGCACCTGAAGCTGGCGCGTCTACCAATTCCGCCATCTGGGCGACGAGGAGCCGTGTAAAGGCAGGGACTCCGGCTGTCAACTGGCATTTTGAAGTTTTCCTGTCGCAGCGCGGGAGACCGCCCGGAAAGCATGGCTATCCCGATTTCCGGCCCCGAAAGAATTTGCGCCGGAGTCGAGCGGAAGCGCGGAGGAAGCGCTGGACGTCGCGTCTTGGAAAAGCCATCATCGCGCTAAACATCTTGGATGTTTCGCCTTTCCCGGAAATGGCAGGCTGCTGCCTGCTCCGGCAAGGGTGATGTCGCCGGACATGCGGCAGCGGCGGAGGATGGTCTTCCGCCAGGGCCGGATGCTCCGTTTTATGGAGGAGCGCCATGAACAAGCTGGCCTATTTGCTGTTCGGCTCACTGCTCGGCCTCGCCGGTTTCCTTGCCGGTTCGGCCCAGGCAGCGTCCGGTCTTGCACCGACCATGCGGCCGGCCGCGGGGACATCGGATGTGGTGAAGGTCGAAGTCGTCTGCGACCGATACGGCTGTTATGATACCGATCGTCGCCGGCCACCACCACCGGCATGGAATGACGGCTATCGTCGGCCGCCACCGCCGCCGATCTATCGCCGGCCACCGCCGCCTCCGCCGCCGGTCTATGGCGGGCGCAACTGGAGCCGGCATGTCGAATGGGGCCTCAATCGCTACCGTTCGTACAATCCGCAGACCAACCGCTTCCTGTCGACCAGCGGCTACT
>DBUL01000003.1:10189-36094 GCA_002307905.1 Rhizobiaceae bacterium UBA1291 | reverse complement strand
CGGACTTGCCGGTGGTCTCATGGGTGGCCTACTGATGGGCGGGCTGTTCGGCATGTTGATGGGCTCCGGCTTTGGCGGCGGCTTCGGCTTCCTCGGCCTGTTGTTGCAGGGCGTGCTGATCTTCTTCCTTGTCCGCTTCGCCATGCGCATGTTCGGCAATCGCCAGACGGCCTATTCGGGCGCCGGTGCCGGTCCTTCGGCCCGCAGCAATGCGGCGACCGGTCCGGGCTTTCAGATCCCGGGCATGGGCGGCATCAATCTCGGCGGCTCGTCCGCGNNCGACTATGCGAGCCTGCGTCGCATCACTACGCCAGAAGCCATGTCCTATCTGGCGGAGGAACTGAGCGAGAACGCCACCAGGGGCGTCAAGAACGAGGTGCGCGACGTGCATCTTGTGCAGGGCGATGTCGCGGAGAGCTGGCGCGAAGGCAATGTCGACTTTGCCACGGTCGCCATGCGCTATGAGAGCATTGACGTGCTGCGCGACCGCACCAGCGGCCAGCTGATCAGCGGCGATCCGGACAACGTCTCGGAATCCACCGAAATCTGGACCTTCGTGCGTCGACCCGGCACGGACTGGCAGATTTCCGCCATCCAGGCGGCCGGCGATCCGGAATAGGTTTCATTGTAGCAGACAAAAAGGCCCGCTTCGCGCGGGCCTTTTCGCGTCGGCGGTGGATGCTCAGTTCGGGCAGCTCTTCAGCTGTCGCGCATAGGTATAGGTGATGTCCGTGAAGCGCTTGGCGCCGTTAAGCGCCTCGGAATTGTTGCGCCAGCTGCCGCGCGCATAACCGGCGTGGCCGGAATGATAGGCGAGGTAGAGCTTGTAAGGATCGTTGAGCGGGATGCCGCTCTTTTCTGCGGTTTGACGGTGGTACCAGCCGATGAACTGCATGGCGTCGGAAAAGTCGGTGCGCCGCGCGCTCCATCGGCCGGTCTCGCGCTGGTAGCGGTCCCAGGTGCCGTCGAGCGCCTGTGAATAGCCGTAGGCTGACGATTTGCGCTTCCACGGGATGAAGCCCAACAGCTTCTTGCGCGGCGGCTTGGCGTTATGGCGGAAGCCGGATTCAGTGTAGATCGTCGCCATGAGGATCGGTACCGGCACGCCATATTCGCGCTCGGTCTTTTCGGCTGCACGGCGCCAGTTGTTGAACAGGCCGTCACGCTGTTCGAAAATCGCACAGGCATTCTTGGTCTGGCTCGGCGGTTTCGCACAAGCAGTCAATGCCAGCAGAAGGCCAACGACAATTACGCCACGCATCGTTCATCCTCACTCAGGCCCACGAGGATATTGCTTAAAATTTAACGAAAGGTTTTCGGATCCTTAACGGTCCTCGCCCACCCGATCGGGTGGGCTGTGCCAACGCTCTTCGAACGCGCAGGTGACGTTCCCGGCAAGGACAGGATGTGCGGCGATTGTCGGCATGGCCACGCCGGGTTATGAACGGTCACCCGCCAACGAGGATCAAGCCCGGCCCATGCCGCGAACCCCGACCGATCGCCAGCCTGTGGTCGCCTTCCATATCCATGAGTGGAAGCGGTCGGTACTGGAGGCGTATTTCCCTGAATGGGACTTCCACTACATGCCGTTCTTCGTCGGCGACAAGGCGTTCGTCGACGTGTGGCAGGCGCGGATCGCCGCGCTCGATCATCCGAGCGTGATCGTCTGGGGGCCGAACCTGCCGCAGGCGGCAGCAAGCTTCTGCGCTATGCGCAATATTCCGGTTCATTTCATCGAGGACGGTTTCCTGCGTTCGGTCGGCGGCAGCGCCGGCCAGAGTGCGCCGTTCTCGCTCACCCTCGATCGGCAACGGCCGTTCTTCGACAGCCGGGGACCGTCCGATCTGGAAGACCTGCTGAAGACCTATGACTTCGATGCAGACCCGGTGCTGATCGATCGGGCAATAGCCGGGCTTGCCGCGATGCTTGAGAATCGCATCGGAAAGTATGGCGGACAACCGGCGCGCGGGACAGTCGATCTGCCGGGAGGGTCGGGACGCAGGGTGTTGGTGGTCGGCCAGGTCGAGAGCGACGCCTCGATCCGCTTTGGCGTCGAACGGCCGATCCTCAACAATGATCTGGTGCGCCTGGCTGTGCGGGAAAATCCCGGTGCGACGATCCTCTACAAACCGCATCCTGACGTGCTCAAGGGCGTTCGCAAGCCGAGTTCCGATCCGGCTGAGGTCGCTCACCTCTGCAATGTCCTGGCCGNNCCACGGCGCTTCCCGACGTGCTCGATGCGGTCGATCACGTCTATACGATTACCTCGCTCGCCGGTTTCGAGGCTTTGATGCGGGGCACGCGGGTCACGGTTTCCGGCTCGCCCTTCTATGCCGGCTGGGGACTGACCGACGATCGCCAGCCGAACCCGCGCCGGGGCCGCGCGCTCAGCCTTGAGGCGCTTTTTGCCGGGGTCTATCTGCTCTATCCGCGCTATTTCGATCCGCGCACGGGTGCGGCGACCTCGTTCGAGACTTGTCTGGCGGAGATGGCTGTCTGGCAGCGGGACGGGATCCCTGCGGAGAGTGGTCGGCTGCTATCGCAGCGTGCTCGCCCGTCGCCCTGGCGGCCGTTCGGGCCCTATGGCATTCTGGGTTGGCGCCATCTGCTTCCGCTCGCCGTCGCTCCACTCATTGCCCGTGTTGGCAAGGCCGACGATGCGGCCTCCTACCGGCGTGATCCGATCGGGTTCTTCCGCGAACAGTCGGCCCCCGCTTTCCGGCGGCTGGGCCGGTGGCTCTATCCGTTCGACGATGATCGGTTTGCCGAAGGATTCGACCGTTTTCGCACCGGACGGGACGACACCTGAGGCGCCAGATGCGGCGAGCGGAGGCAGACGATGCGTTGCGCTCAGTCCGACATTTCTGATCTTGCTGGAAGATAAATTTGGTAGCGGGAGGCGGACTTGAACCGCCGACCTTGGGGTTATGAATCCCACGCTCTAACCACCTGAGCTACCCCGCCACACATCGCGAAGGCCTGCTGAAAAGCGGAGCCGTCCGAAGCGATGGGCGGCTTATAAGGCGATGATCCTGCCAGTGTCAAGCGCGCGGCAAGCAAAAACCGAAGCGCTTCTGTGGGCTTGGCCGAGGGCGGCGGATCAGGCAGCGACTGGGCTGGCGAGCAATGCCTTGAGCTGGCTTTCCGCGTCGGCGGCACGCTCTGAGCGTTCGATGAAGCCGCCGCCATAGACGCGCGCATCTGCACCCGGCGCCGAATAGAGCACGCAGGCCTGGCCGGGCGCGACACCGGCTTCGCCGATCTCCAGATCAACGTAAACGCCCTTGCTGTCGCTGCGCAGCTCGGCAGGGGCCGGCGGACGGGTCGAGCGCACCTTGGCAAAGCATGCAAAGCCCTCCTGGGCGGTCTCGACCAGCGGATCGTCGCCCAGCCAGTTGATGTCGCGCAGGTAGACGCGGTGGGTTTCCAGCGCCTCGCGCGGGCCGACGATGACCCGGCGCGAGCGGGCGTCGAGATAAACCACGTAGAGCGGTTCGCCGGTTGCAACGCCGAGCCCCTTCCGCTGGCCGATCGTATAATGAAGAATGCCGTCATGATGGCCCAGAACGCGGCCGTCGAGATGGACGATCTCGCCGGCCAGCGCCGAATCGGGGCGCAGCTTGTTGATGACATCGGCATATTTGCCCTGCGGCACGAAGCAGATGTCCTGGCTGTCGGCCTTCTGGGCGACGACGAGGCCCATGTCTTCGGCGAGCCTTCGCGTTTCGGCCTTGGACATGGCGCCGAGCGGGAAGCGCAGGTAGTCGATCTGTTCCTGCGTGGTGGCGAACAGGAAATAGCTCTGGTCGCGTTCGCTGTCGATCGGGCGGAACAGGGCGCGGTGGCCGGGATCGTTCGGCAGCGGTACGGATTTCGAGCGAATGTAGTGGCCGGTTGCCAGCGCATCGGCGCCGAGTTCCTTGGCCGTGGCCAGCAGATCGGCGAACTTGACGGTCTGGTTGCAGGCGACGCAAGGGATCGGCGTTTCGCCGGCCACATAGCTTTCCATGAACGGGTTGATCACCGTGTCGCGAAAACGCTGTTCGTAGTCGAGCACATAATGGGGAATGCCGAGCGTTTCGCAGACGCGGCGGGCATCGTCGATGTCCTGGCCGGCGCAGCAGGAGCCGGCGCGGTGGACGGCGGCGCCGTGATCGTAGAGCTGCAGGGTAATGCCGAGAACGTCATAACCTTCGCGCTTCAGCAGTCCGGCCACGACCGAGGAGTCGACCCCGCCCGACATGGCGACGACGACGCGCGTATCTTCCGGCTTCTTGTCAAAATCCAGCGTATTCACGGGCTTTTCCGCCAATCTGATGCGTTCGCAGGCGAGGTTCGGGACGCCCTGTTGCCATTGCCAGCTTGCTGGTAAGGAATTGGGGCAAATTGCAGTCCGTCGACTGTTCAGGCCTCGACCTAGTTGTTGACGGATATAGAAAGGAATGTCGCAACGCGCAAGGGGCGCCGATTCGCGACGTGGTGCGCATACCGGCGAAGGAGACATGGTCACATGGCGAATGGTTTGAGGCTCACGGTCGTCGAGGATGTCTTTCCGGTCGCCGGGACGTTTACGATCTCGCGCGGCTCGCGCACGGAGATCAGGGTCGTGGCCGCCACGCTGTCGGACGGCATCCATACCGGTCGCGGCGAGTGCGTGCCCTATGCGCGCTATGGCGAGACGGTCGACGGCGTCATGNNCAGCGACGGTCTCGACCGGCAGGGCCTGCAGGACCGGCTGGCGCCGGGCGCGGCCCGCAATGCGCTCGACTGCGCCTACTGGGACCTCGAAGCCAAGCGCGCCGGCAAGCCGGTCTGGCAACTGGCGGGCCTCACTGTCCCGAAGCCGATCGAGACGGCCTTCACCCTTTCGCTTGGTACGCCGGAGAGCATGCGCGACGCGGCGGCCAAGAATGCGGCGCGGCCGCTGCTCAAGGTCAAGCTCGGCACCGACGACGATCTCGGCCGCATCGAGGCGGTGCGCGCCGGCGCGCCCCATTCCCGCATCATCGTCGACGCAAACGAGGGCTGGACGGTGGAGCAATACCTGGCGCTCGCGCCGACGCTGGTCAGGCTCGGTGTGGCGCTGGTCGAACAGCCGCTTCCTGCGGGCAAGGACGACGCCCTCCGGCAAATCGAGCGCGTCCTGCCGGTCTGCGCCGATGAGAGCTGCCACGACCGGGCATCGCTTTCCCATCTGAAAGGCAAGTACGATGCGATCAACATCAAACTCGACAAGACCGGTGGGCTGACCGAAGCGCTTCTGATGCGCGATGCGGCGGTTGCTGCCGGTTTCGACATCATGGTCGGCTGCATGCTCGGCACGTCGCTTGCCATGGCGCCGGCCTTCTTCGTCGCGCAAGGCGCGGCATTTGCCGATCTCGACGGTCCGCTGCTGCTCGCCGCCGACCGGGACGCGCCGATCCGCTATGAGAGCTCGATGATGCAGGTGCCGGATCCGGCGCTCTGGGGCTGAANNCGCCGCCATCCGTGCTCGCCAGCCAGATGACGTGACGGGCGCCGCGTTTCTTGCCGGCCCGAACGTGCTCTTCCTTGACCTTGAAGCCGAGGGTGCCCAGACGGCGCGTGAAGCCCGGATTGGGGCCTGAGGACCAGACGGCCAGCACGCCCCTGGCACGCAGCGCGCCCTTGGCCGCTCGCAGCCCGGCATAGTCGTAGAGACCGTCATTGGCCGACCGGGTCAGTCCCTGCGGGCCATTGTCGACGTCGAGCAGGATCGCGTCATAGCTGTGGCGGTAGGTGTGAATGAGCGAGGCCACATCGCCCACGTGCACCTTGACCCGTGGATCGTTGAGGCTGCCCTTGTAGATCTCCGCCATCGGACCGCGCGCCCAGGCGACAACGGCCGGCACGAGTTCGGCGACTGTTCCCCGTGCGTCGACCGGCAGGACGGCGAGGGCGGCGCGCAGCGTGAAGCCCATGCCGAGGCCACCGATCAGCACGTGCGGGCGCTTGCGCGGGGCGATCCGTTCCCAGGCAAGCGTGGCCAGCGCCTCTTCCGAACCGCTGAGGCGACTGTTCATCAGCTCGTTGGTCCCGAGCATGATCGAGAACTCAGTGCCGCGTTGCTTGAGCCGCAATTCGCCGCCGCCACCGGGGATCGGGGCGGAATCTAGCTGGATCCAGGGGAGCATGGCGATCTTTCAAAACTCAGAAACGAAAGCCCACCTAGCATGACGGCACACGGCAGTTCAATCGCGGAACTGTCTTGGTCGCTCGGGTCAACCTCGGTGAAATCACGCCGTCGATGGTGGAAAGAGCGTGTTCCCGGCCGCGGCGATGGCCAAACTCAACAGGGAAACGAAGCGTTCCTCCGTCTCGTGGTCGAGGACGGCGATCGGCGCGAAGATGGACAGGCCGGCGATCATCGCGCCGTTCGGAGCGAAGATGGGCATGGCCACGGCACTCAATCCCGTCTCGCGCTCGCCCTGGTTGACGGCATGACCCTGCCGCCGGATCGCGTCGGTTTCCCGCAACAACGCGCTCCGGTCGATCAGCGTGGCGCGTGACAGCGGCACAAGCTGGTTGGCCTGGAGATAGCTCTCGACAGCCTCCTTGCCCGAATAGGCAAGCCAGAGTTTGCCATTGGCCGTCGCATAGGCTTCCATGCGGGCGCCGACGCGCGCACTGTAGACGTAAGCGTTGTTCGAATGCGCGGCGGCGATGCAGGTGATCATCGTCCCGTCGAAGGTCGTGGCCATGGCGCCTTCGCCCGATTCCGCGGCCAAGGCGTTGAGGAAAGGCTGCAATTGCATCGCCAACTGGCGGGAGCTGCGGGCGCGCTCGCCATAGGCGATCAGCTTGCCGCCGGGCCGGTAAATGCCCTTGCGGGGGGAGTGCAGCGCGCCGACCGAGACCAGGGTCTTGAGGAAGCGATGGGCGGTGATGGTATTCAGCCCCACGAGGTCGCTGACATCGGCCGTCGTGAGTTCGTCCCGCTGATCGTCGAAAAGGTCGAGGATGGCGAAGGCCTTGATGATGGAGTTGTTGGTCGGAGTCGCCATTCTATCGCTCGCGCTCATTTATTCATTCATTATTTTCACTAATCCGGCACCCTTGACGGCCTTACTCAAGAATGGGATAGTTATTGAAATTTGTATTTCAATTATTGAAATGTCAAGCCGGCTTGGGAGGGTCGCCAATTGGATGCTCGGAAGGCAAAATCTGGCGAGGTTAGCGCCGGAAGCGTCATCTTCAGCCGCCTGAAGACGCTGGGCGTGGACTATGTCTTCGCCAATTCCGGCACCGATTTTCCGCCGATCATCGAAGGGCTCGCCGAGGCTGCCGCATCCGATATCGATCTCCCGCAAGCCCTGACCATTCCGCACGAGCACGCCGCACTCGGCATGGCGCATGGCTACTATCTTCTTTCGGGCAAGGCTCAGGCCGTCATGCTGCACACCAATGTCGGTCTGGCGAACGGCGCGATCGGAGCGCTCAATGCCGCCACCGACCATGTGCCCATGGTGCTGATGTCGGGCCGTACCCCGACCGTCGAGCGCGGTCGCTTCGGCGCGCGCACCGTGCCGATCGGCTGGGGGCAGGAAATGCGCGACCAGACCGCGCTGGTGCGCGAGGCGGTCAAGTGGGACTACGAACTTCGCTTTCCCGAGCAGATCGCCGAGATCCTTGATCGAGGCCATGCGATCGCCAATTCGACGCCGAAGGGGCCAATTTACATCAGCTTGCCGCGCGAGGTGCTGTCCGAACAGATCGACGCGGGGCAGATCGCCGATACGCCCTTGATGGCCCCAGCCGTTGCGGAGGCGCCATCCGTGGCGATCGATACCGCGGCTGACTGGCTGATTTCGGCCAAGCGTCCTGTGATCTTCGTCCAGCGTGGTGCGGGCGACGAGGCAGGCTTCACCGCGCTTTCGACCATGGCCGAAGAATACGCCGTTCCGGTCGTGCATTACTGGGCGACGCAGATCGGCATCGAAACCGACCATGCGATGTTTGCGGGTTTCAATCCGGAGCCATGGCTCTCCGAAGCGGACGTGGTCATTGTAATCGATGCGTTGGCGCCCTGGGCGCCCGACACGCACAATCCGAGGGCCGATGCCAAGGTCGTTCAGCTTGGTCCAAACCCCTTGTTCAGCCGCTTCCCGGTGCGCAACTTTCGTTCCGACTTGTCCATTGCCAGCGAGACCTCATCCGGCATAACTGCCCTGCTTGACGCGCTTCGGGCGCGGCGCGATCCCGATCCGCAAGCTCGGGCGGCAAGGCGCGGGGAAATCGAGGCTCGAACCTCGGCACTGCGGCGTCATGCGATCTCTTCCGCCGAAGGCGAGGACGGGCCGGTGATGAGCAAGGCCTATGTCTCGCTTCAATTGTCGAAAGCGATTGCCGGAGCCCAGGCGACGGTTCTATCCGAACTCGGCTGCCCGCTGGCGCCGATGACGCTCGATCACGCACAGGCCTGGTACCAGGAGCCGCATTCCGGGGGGCTCGGCTGGTCGCTGCCCTGCGCAATGGGCATGAAGCTCGCCAAGCCCGAGCGGCTCGTCATAGCCACGCTCGGCGACGGGTCGTACATGTTCGCCAATCCGGTCGCCTGCCACCAGATCATGGAAGCCTATGGGATCCCGGTTCTGATCGTGATCCTCAACAATGCGGAATGGGGAGCGGTGCGCCAGTCGGTGAGCATGCTCTATCCAGACGGCTATGCGGCCAAGGCGAACCAGATGCCGCTCACCGGTCTTTCGCCGAGCCCCGACTTCACCAAGGTCGCCGAGGCCAGCAATGCCTGGGCGCGCAAGGTGACGGAACGCGGCGACCTTGCCGGCGCCTTGCAGGCGGCCATCACCGAGGTGATGGAAAACAAGCGTACCGCGCTGCTCGATATTCGGGTGGCGTAACAGACAGTCCGCCAGCCGGCGGAGAGTTTTCAACGGCCTTTAACAGGGAGGAAAATGCCAATGAGATCCTTTAAGACACTCTTGCTTGCCGGTCTGGCGACCACGGCGCTCAGCGCCTCGGCGCTCGCCCAGGAAGTCACGCTGAAACTGCACCACTTCCTCGGTCCGAAGTCTCCGGCCCAGACACAGATGCTCGAGCCCTGGGCGAAGAGCATCGAGGAAGCCTCCGGCGGCAAGGTCAAGATCGAGATCTATCCGTCCATGTCGCTTGGCGGCGCTCCGCCGGAACTGGTCAGCCAGGTGCGCGACGGTGTCGTCGACCTCGTCTGGACGGTCAACGGCTATACGCCGGGACTATTCCCGCGCACTGAGGTTTTCGAACTGCCGTTCATCCATACCAATGACATCCGCGCCACCAACCTCGCCATGCGCGCCATGTTCGACGAGTATCTCGCTCCCGAGTACAAGGGCGTGAAGGTCATGNNTGTTCCTTCATACCCATGCCGGCCAGGCGATCCAGATGGCCAAGGCCGAAGTGCGCAAGCCGGCCGATCTCGCCGGCAAGAAGATGCGTATTCCGACCCGCACCGGCGCCTGGGTGATCGAGGCGCTCGGTGCCGCTCCGGCCGCCATGCCGGTTCCGGATATCCCGCAGGCCTTCTCCAAGGGTGTCGTCGACGGTGCCCTGATCCCGTGGGAGATTATTCCGGCGCTGAAGCTGCAGGACCAGACCGACTACCAGATCGAAGGTGTCGACAAGACACGTCTCGGCACCACCACGTTCCAGGTTTCCATGAACCTCGACAAATGGAATTCGTTGCCGGAAGACATCCAGAAGGCCTTCCTCGACAATTCCGGCGAGGAATGGGTCGTGAAGGCTGCGGAGATCTGGCGTCAGATCGATGAGAACGGCATCAAGGTCGCAACCGATGCCGGCAACAAGCATATCCAGTTGACCCAGGAAGAAACCGACGCCTTCAAGACCGTCCTTGAGCCGGTCGTCGACCGCTGGGTCAAGGAAGTCGATGGCAAGGGCATCGACGGCGCCGCTCTCGTTGCCAAGGCCCGTGAACTGGTCGCGGCCAACTCGGCGAAGTGAGTCCGATGGCCGCCGCTACTCATAACAAGCGGGGGGTGAGGCTGAAAAGCCTCACCCATCACCTCATCGAGGCCTGGGCGCTTTTCGGCGGGATGGTCATTCTCGCCGTCGTGGCCATACAGTCGATCAGCGTCGTCACCGGCGCTTTCGGCCATCCCCTGCCGGGTGATTTCGAACTGACCGAACTTGGGGTCGCCGTTGGCGCCTTCGCATTCCTGCCCTATTGCCAACTGACTGGTGCCAATGTCACGGCGGATATCTTCACCTCCGGGCTCAACCGTCGCTGGCAGGCGGTGCTGGTGTTCTTCTCCGCGATCATTGCCCTGGTGTTCTCGGTCGTCATGGCCTGGCGGACCTGGATCGGTGCGCAGGACCAGTTCTCCTATGACTACCAGACCGCCATCCTGCAGATCCCGATCGGCTATGCCTTTGTACCGATCGTCATTTCGCTCATCCTAGTCGCTGTTGCTGCGGTCATCACGCTCGTCGAGAGCTATCAGGATATCGCCCACCCCAGCAGGAATGTTTACAACTGATGGACCAGAGTCTCTTCCTCGGGCTGGTCGGCCTTGCCGCCCTGATTTTTCTCATCGGGATCCGCGTGCCGATCGCCTATGCGATGATCGTTGTCGGCGCGCTCGGTACGATCGCCCTCAACGGTCCTGGCGTTTTCCTCAACCAGTTGAAGACGCTCGGCTTCAGTCAGTTCTCCAAATACGACATGTCGGTCATCCCGATGTTCGTTCTGATGGGTTATATCGCCACGCGCGCCGGCTTGTCCCAGGATCTGTTCCGCGCGGCCAACGCCTGGTTCGGGCGGATGCGGGGCGGTGTGGCCATGTCGGCTATCGCTGCTTGCGCCGGTTTCGGCGCGGTTTGCGGTTCGTCGCTTGCAACCGCCACGACCATGGGCCAGGTCGCACTGCCGGAACTCAAGCGCTACAAATACTCGGGCGCACTTGCGACCGGCACGCTCGCTGCCGGCGGCCTGCTCGGGATTCTTATCCCGCCCTCGGTCGTGCTTGTGGTCTATGCGATTATCGTCGAGGCGAATATCGTCTCGATGTTCGCCGCCGCCCTTTTCCCCGGCCTGATCGCGGTTGTGCTGTTCATTCTCGTGATCGCCATCTATGTGCGCATCGTTCCCGAGGCAGGTCCTGCCGGCGACAAGCTATCGCGCGCGGAATGGCTCTCGGCGACCTTCGGGGTTCTTCCGGTTCTCGGCATCTTCGTCATCGTCATTGGCGGGATCTATGTCGGCTTCTACAATCCGACACCTGCCGCCGCCGTGGGTGTTGCGCTCGTCGCGATCTACGGCTCGCTCAGACGCGGCGTCGGCCTCAAGGAATATCGCTGGGCGCTGCTCGAGACCGCCAAGACCACCGGTATGATCTACCTGATCCTGCTTGGCGCCGAACTGTTGAAGATCTTCATGTCGCGTGGGGGCGTTCCACAGGCGGCAGCCGAGATGATGGTCACCTCCGGCCTTTCGCCAATGGTCATCCTGCTTCTTCTGTTGCTGGCGCTGATCATTCTCGGTTGCCTGATGGATTCGATGTCGATGATCCTGCTGGTCATGCCATTCTTCTGGCCGGTGGTTAGTGAACTCGACTTCGGCATGGACCCGGAAGACGTCAAGATCTGGTTCGGTATCCTGGCGCTGATCGTGGTGGAGCTCGGATTGATCACGCCACCCGTGGGAATGAACGTCTTTGTCATCAGTTCTCTCGCCAAGGATGTGCCCATGGGGCAAACCTTCAAGGGGGTCTTGCCGTTCTTCCTCGGGGAACTGGTTCGCTTGGCCTTGCTGATCGCGTTTCCGGCAATCACTCTCTGGTTGCCGCATATGCTGTCGAACTGACAGAGAATACCGACGTGCAAGAAGAGAGCCGCGGCGATGACATCGCCGCGGCTCTCTTCTTTTGTCTGTTGCCGTGGGCCTGGCCGCTCAGGTCAACTCGCCATAACGCTTGGCACCTGCACGTAGTTTCGGTCGAAATAGGCCAGCGCGTGACCGTCGGTGCGCGAGCGCAGGCTTTCCACGCGACCGATGAAGACATGGTGGGTTCCGACCTGGCGCACGTCGTCGAGCAGGCAGTCGAAGGAGACGATCGCATCGGCCAGCGCCTCGGTGCCGCCCGTCATGCCGACCCAGTTCGCCGCCGCATAGCGGGCGCCCATGTCAGCGCTGCCGCCGGCGAAAAGGTTGGCGAGGTCCTGATGGTTGGCGGTCAGCACGTTGACGCAGAAACGTTTGTTCTCGAGGAACAGGCCAGCCTGGGTCGAACTGCCGTTCATGCAGACCAGCAGGGTAGGCGGCTCGTCGGTGACGGAGCACATGGCGGTGGCGGTGAACCCGCCGCGTCCAGCGGGTCCGTTGGTTGTAATGATGTTGACGGGCGCGCAGACCCGCGCCATGGCATTGCGGAACTCGGTCTTGGAAACACCGGCCGGCATGGCGATCTCCCTATTCGGCCGCGCTGCGCAGCGGTGCGTCATTGCCGAGCGGAGGCAGCCAGGTGTCGCCGGTCCAGCCCTTCTCGTCGTAGTCGCTCATGCAGGTGTCGACCAAAGCCTCCATGTCGCGCAGGATCGTGCCCTTTTCGGCGCCCTTCAGCACCTGCAGGCGCACGTCTTCCGGGGCGCCGGCATAGTTCAGTTCGTAAAGCGCGTGGCGGCCGCCGAATTCGGTGCCGGTCGCATCCCACAGGAGCTTCATGATCTTGATGCGCTCGATATGGCCCATGTCGTTTGAGCCGCGCACATATTGCGCCAGATAGCGGTTGATTTCCGGATTGGCAAAATCCTTGGCCGAGGAGGGAAGGTAGATCAGGCCGGAGGCGACGGTGCGGCGGATCAGGTCGATGATGCGGGGATAGGCATCCGACATGAAGGTGCGGTAGCAGAGCGCAGCCTCAAGGTTGGGCAGCTTGGTGCCGTTCACCCATTCGATCGGGTTGCGGGCCATGGTATCGGCGAAACTCTTGAACTTGTGACGCAGCGCGATCACCTCGCCGAGCATGGCCTGGTTGCCGCGGAAGGCGTCGCCGCCGGTGGCGCGCAGCGCCTTCGCCAGCAGACCGGCAAGGAACTCGAGCTTTACGACGAAGCGGTTGCAGCCCTGGAAGCAGTAGCCGTGCATGAAACCGGACATGACGGTGAAGGACAGGATGCGCTTGGCGTCCTTGTAGATCAGCACGTCCTCCCAGGGGATGAAGACATTGTCGAGCACGAGGATCGCGTCGTTCTCGTCGAAGCGCGAGGACAGCGGATAATCGAAGGGTTCGGCCGTCGTGTTCGCCGTTTGCTCGTAGGAGGTGCGGCAGAACATCTTGATGCCGGGTGCGTTCATCGGGGCAATGAAGGTGATCGACAGCGAGGGGTCCTCGGTGACCGTCGCCGAGGCCTGGGCCAGCAGNNCCACCTTGGCACCGGAGACGTAGATGCCGGCATCGGTTTCCTTGGTCACATGCACGAAAACGTCCTTGACGTGCTCGGCCGGCTTGTGGCGGTCTATCGGCGGATTGACGATCGCGTGGTTGAGGAACAGTGCCGATTCCTGGGTGCGCTTGTGCCAAGCGATGGCGTTGTCCTTGTAGTCGCCATACCATTCGGCATTGGCGGAAAGAGTGTTCATCAGCGCCGCCTTGTAGTCGGCGGTGCGGCCCATCCAGCCGTAGGACATGCGGGCCCATTCGGTGATCGCCGCCTGCTGGCCGACCAGATCGTCCACGGAACGGGCGATCTTGAAGAACTTGTGGGTATTGCCGCCATTCCCGGTGTCGGTCGGCGTGGTCAGCAGGTCCTTCTTGGCCGGATCGTGCAAGGCATCGTAGAGGCGCGCCAGCGAGCGTACCGAATTGCGCATCGAAGGATGGGTGGTCACGTCCGCGATGCGTTCGCCGTTGATATAGACCTCGCGGCCGTCGCGCAGCGAGGCGATATATTCGGCGCCGGTGAATGGGCGCTTGGTGTCGGCACGGTAATCCTCGGATCTCATGGTTTCCTCCCTGTTCCTCTTTGAAGAAATTAGGTCTTGATGAGAGCTCCGCCCATGCACAGAATGGCGAAATCGCTTGTACTTATTTCGGTGGTTAACGTGTGAACGATATTCCGAACTATTTCATCTATGGTGAGACCCCCCGTCCGCTCGACATCGGCTTCCTGCATGTCGAACTGATTTCGCAGCGGCAGCATATCCATCACGGCCGCGCTGAACCGCACATGCACGAGCAGATGGCGCAGGTGACATTCTGGACCAGCGGCGGCGGGACCTATCTGATCGAGGACAAGTCCCTGGATTTTTCGGCGCCGGCGGTCAGTTTCGTGCCGAGCCAGTTGGTGCATGGCTTCGATGTGGGGCCGAACTCGGATGCCGTGGTGATCTCGATCGCCGATGGCGTGTTGCCGCTGGTCGCGGTTCACAGTCTTTTGGCGCTGGATCAACCTATCATGTTGCGCTCTGAGGGACGCGACCCGACCTGGGAGGGAATGCGCGCCCTGGTGTTGATGGCGCATGAGGAATACATCACGGGCCAGCCGGGGATGGAAAAGATCGTGCTGCCGCTCGCATCCACCGTGCTGTCCTTCATGGCGCGGCTCTCGTCGCAGGCGGCCATCATGCGATCGGCAGGCCCGGTAGCCTTGGCGAGCGAGCTGAAGCGGTTGATTGATCTGCATTTTCGCGAGGACAGAAGCGTCGGCGACTACGTCGGGATGCTTCGCTCGACCCCGCATCTCGTCGCCAAGGCGGCGTCCCTGGTGCATGGCAAGGGCGTCAAGGAACTGATCAGCGACCGACGCCTGCTTGAAGCCAAGCGCCTGCTACTGTTCACCGTGCGCACGGTCGAGGACATTGCCTACGAGACCGGTTTCAAGGATCCCGCCTATTTCTCGCGCTTCTTTCGCCAGCGCACGGGGGAGCCACCGGGCGTGTGGCGCGAAGGACAGCATGCCGGCGCTTTCGCCGAGGCGGGCAGACCGTCTTAGCGGACCTGCTTTTCCCGGTGCCGCAAGTCGAGGATCTGCAGATTATATTTAACGCGTTACATTAAATTTCTGCTCTCTGGCGCCGTCATCGCTTCCTCAGCAATCTATTGACATCCGGCGCCAGTCTAATTAACACGTTAAATAAATAGTCAGCGGGAGGAGAGAGCCATGCCGCATCTGCGACTGGAATATTCCGCCAATCTTGAGGGGAAGGCCGACATTGCGGCGGTTTGCGCCGCCGCGCACGAGGCGATCCTTGCCGCCGGCATTTTTGAGATCGGTGCGCCGCGGGTGCGGGCCTATCCGGCACCGCATTACACGATAGCCGACCGGCACGCCGACAATGCCTTTCTGGACATGGTTTTCCGGATGGGCNNATGGCGGCAGTCGCGGCCGAACTCGCCCCGCTTTTCGAGGCTCCGCATTTCGCGCTTTCGCTGGAGATCATCGAGATCGATCCGGCGTTGAGCTGGAAGAAGAACAGCATGCATGCCCGCCTGAGGGACAGATAGCCCGCGTGTGCGGCAGACAAAGGACGTGATCATGTCGAAGCTCGACGAAAATATCGCCAAGGCCGAAAGCTATCTCGCTCGCTTCAAGGCCGAGGGAGTGCTAAACTATATCGCTGGCGAGACCGTGCCTGCGGCGGATGGATCGACCTTCGAGATCATCTCGCCGGTCGACCTGCAGCCTATGGCCAGTGTTGCGCGCGGCAAGGCCGAGGACGTTGATCGTGCCGCCAAGGCTGCGAAGGCGGCGTTTGCCGAATGGGCCGCCATGCCGGGAGATGCCCGCAAGAAGCTTCTGCACAAGATTGCCGACGCCATCGTCGCCCGCGCCGAGGAAATCGCCTTCGTCGAGTGCATGGATACCGGCCAGGCGCTGAAGTTCATGTCCAAGGCGGCCTTGCGTGGCGCTGAGAATTTCCGCTTCTTCGCCGACAGGGCGCCCGAGGCGCGCGACGGCAAGGTGCTGCGCACCAGCGATCAGACGAACATGACGACGCGGGTGCCGATCGGTCCGGTCGGGGTGATCACGCCGTGGAACACGCCGTTCATGCTGTCGACCTGGAAGATCGCGCCGGCGCTGGCTGCCGGCTGCACGGTTGTCCACAAGCCGGCCGAATTCTCGCCGCTGACAGCCCGCCTGCTGGTCGAGATCGCGGAAGGAGCGGGTCTGCCCAAGGGCGTGTGGAACCTCGTCAACGGTCTCGGCGAGGAAGCCGGCAAGGCGCTGACCGAACATCCCGACATCAAGGCAATCGGCTTCGTCGGCGAAAGCCGCACCGGATCGATGATCATGCGCCAGGGTGCCGAAACGCTGAAGCGGGTGCATTTCGAACTCGGCGGCAAGAACCCGGTGGTCGTGTTTGCCGATGCCGATCTGGATCGCGCGGCTNNACGCCGCTGTGTTCATGATCTACTCGCTGAACGGCGAGCGCTGCACCTCGTCCTCGCGCCTGCTGGTCGAAGAGAGCATCTACGAAGCCTTCACCGCCAAGGTTGCGGAAAAGGCAAAGCGCATCAAGGTTGGCCATCCGCTCGATCCGGAAACGGTGGTCGGCCCGCTGATCCATCCGGTGCATGAAAGGAAGGTGCTGGACTATATCGACATCGGCCGGGGCGAGGGGGCAACGGTTGCCGCCGGCGGCGCGAAGTTCGACGGTCCGGGCGGCGGCTGTTATGTCTCGCCAACCTTGTTCACCGGCGCCAACAACAAGATGCGCATCGCCCAGGAAGAGATCTTCGGGCCGGTGCTAACCGCCATCCCGTTCAGGGACGAGGCCGAGGCGCTGGCGCTGGCCAACGACGTCCAGTACGGGCTGACCGGCTATGTCTGGACCTCCGACGTGACACGCGCCTTCCGCTTCTCGGACCGGCTGGAGGCCGGGATGATCTGGGTGAATTCGGAGAATGTCCGCCACCTGCCGACGCCGTTCGGCGGGGTGAAGAATTCCGGCATCGGCCGGGACGGCGGCGACTGGTCCTTCGACTTCTACATGGAAACCAAGAATATCGCCTTTGCCACCGGGAGCCACGCCATCCCGAAGCTTGGCGGCTGAACCGATTGCTTAGGCGCGGGCGGCGGCGAGCGATCCCGGTTCGCGCCTTGAATTGTATTTGAGATGATCCGTCACCGGCACGGCCGCTCGGACGGAGAGGAGGAGAACCCGATGCCAATACCACAGCCCAATCTTTATCCATCCTTCAACGTCGTGCGCCTCAGCCATGTCGAATTCATCGTCAAGGATCTGGCCGCCAGCCGTGCCTTTTATGTCGACACGCTCGGCCTGCAGGTGACCGACGAGGATGCCTCGACGATCTATCTGCGCGCGCTCGAGGAACGCGGCCATCACTGCATGGTGCTGCGCAAGGGCGAGAGGTCGGAGGTCGCCGCGCTGTCGCTCAAGGTCTATGCGGAGGAAGATCTCGACAAGGCCAAGGCCTTTTTCGATGCCAAGGGCCTGGCGAACAGCTGGGTGGAGCGTCCCTATCAGGGGCGCACGCTGAGGGCGATCGACATCTTTGGAACGCCGCTGGAATTCTACTTCAAGATGGACCGCTTGGCGCCCATCCACCAGCAATACAAGCTCTATCACGGCGTGAAGCCGCTGCGGATCGACCACTTCAACTGCTTCACGCCCGACGTCGATGCCTCGGTCGCCTTCTACAACGAGATGGGCTTCCGCGTCACCGAATATACGGAGGACGACGAGTCGAAGCGGCTCTGGGCGGCCTGGATGCACCGCAAGGGTGGTGTGCACGATATGGCGTTCACCAATGGTCTCGGCCCCCGCCTGCACCACACCGCCTTCTGGGTGCCGACGCCGCTCAACATCATCGACCTGCTCGACCTGATGTCGACCACCGGCTATCTCGCCAATATCGAGCGCGGCCCCGGCCGTCACGGCATTTCCAATGCCTTCTTCCTTTATATCCTCGATCCAGACGGCCATCGCATCGAGATCTATTGCTCCGACTATCAGACGGTCGATCCGGACCTCGAGCCGATCAAGTGGGACCTGAAAGACCCGCAACGCCAGACGCTGTGGGGCGCGCCGGCCCCGCGCTCGTGGTTCGAGCACGGCAGCCTGTTTGCCGGAACGGAAGTGACGGAGGCGATTCTCAAGGCCCAGCCGATCATTGCGCCTTGAGGCTTTGGTTTGACCCCTCCCCAACCCTCCCCACAAGGGGGAGGGGGCGGGTCGAGTTTGTGGCAAGCCGGTTGGGTCCTCGGCTTGGACAGACGGACGGTGTCGATAGACTACGGATGGTGTCGATTGACTGAAGCCGGCGCGTCTTGGCGCGACAGACTCCCTCCCCCTTGTGGGGAGGGTTGGGGAGGGGTTCTGAAGAGGAATGACAATGACGACGAAACTGGCAAGCTTCACGATCGACAGCCGCGCCGCCTATGGTGCGATCAAAGATGACGGCGTCATCGATCTTTCCGCGAGGTTCGGTGCCCGGTGGCCGACGCTGAGGCAAGTGATCGAGGCGGGCGCGCTCGGTGAACTGGTTTCGGCGGCGGCAGAGATGAAGCCCGACCATCCGGTCGGTGCGATCACTTACGAAATCCCCATCCCGCATCCGGAAAAGATCATCTGCGTCGGCGTCAATTTTCCCGACCGCAACGCCGAATACAAGGACGGCCAGGAGGCGCCGCCCAATCCTTCGCTGTTCATCCGCTTCCCGCGTTCGTTTACCGGCCATGACCAGCCGCTGATCCGACCGCCGGAAAGCCCGCAGCTCGACTATGAGGGCGAGATCGTCATCGTGATCGGCAAGGGCGGGCGGCGCATCGCCGAAGCCGATGCGCTGTCCCACATCGCTGCGCTGTCGCTGTGCAACGAGGGCACGATCCGCGACTGGGTACGCCATGCCAAGTTCAACGTCACGCAGGGCAAGAATTTCGACCGCTCCGGTTCGATCGGACCCTGGCTCGTGCCCTTTGCCGACGAGAGCCAGATCGCCGACATCAGGCTCGAGACGCGGGTCAACGGCGAGGTACGCCAGAGCGACCGGACCAGCCGGATGATCTTCTCCTTCAGAAAGATCATCGCCTATGTTTCGACGTTCACGACGCTCGTGCCGGGCGATATCATCGTTACCGGAACACCGACCGGGGCAGGCGCGCGATTTGACCCGCCGATCTGGCTGAAGCCGGGCGATGTGATCGAGGTCGAGGCCGACGGCATCGGCATCCTGCGCAACACGGTCAAGGACGAGGTTTGAGCCATGATGACGCCCGATCAGATCAAAGAGGCGGCGCGCCGCCTCGACACGGCCGAGAAGACCCGCAAGCAGACCGGGCTCTTGTCGCTCGCCTATCCGGGCATGACGATGGACGATGCCTATGCCGTGCAGGCCGAATGGGTGAGCCGCAAGCTGGCAGCCGGGCGCACCTCGATCGGCTGGAAGATCGGGCTCACCTCCAAGGCCATGCAGTATGCGCTCAACATCGACATCCCGGATTCCGGCGTGTTGCTCGATGACATGCGTTTCGACGACGGCGCGGTGATCCCCGATCACCGCTTCATCCAGCCGCGCATCGAGGCCGAGATCGCCTTCATCATGAAGAAGGATCTGTCCGGTCCCGGCGTCAGCGTCTTCGATGTGCTGAACGCCACCGACTATGTCACGCCGGCCCTGGAAATCCTCGATACGCGCATTTTGCGCGTCGATCCCGAGACGATGAAATCGCGAACCATCGTCGACACCATTTCCGACAATGCCGCCAATGCCGGCATCGTGCTCGGCGGCCGGGCCATGCGGCCGGACGAAGTCGATATGCGCTGGATGGGGGCGATTGTCTCGCGTAATGCGGAAGTGGAGGAAACCGGGCTCGGCGCAGGCGTGCTCAATCATCCGGCCCGCGGTATTGCCTGGCTTGCCAATCGGCTGCATCAGTATGGCGCGAAGATCGAAGCGGGACAGGTGGTGCTGGCCGGATCGTTCATCCGTCCGATCGAGGCGCGCCACGGCGACACCATCACCAGCGATTTCGGGCCGCACGGCACCGTCAGCTGCTATTTTGCCTAAGGAGAATCGTTCATGCCCGCACCGGTCAATGTTTTCAAGGAGGCCATCCTTGATGGCCAGACGCTCTATGGTCTCTGGGTCGCGCTGGCGAGCCCGCATGCGGCCGAGGTTTCGGCCGGCTCCGGTTTCGACTGGATCCTGATCGATGCCGAGCACGGGCCGAACGACATTCCGCTGGTGGCCGCACAACTCGCGGCGGTCGCGCGACATCCCGCCCATCCGGTGGTCCGGCTTCCGGTCGGGGAAACCTGGCTGATCAAGCAGGCGCTGGATATCGGTGCGCAGTCGCTTTTGATCCCGATGGTGGAGACGGGCGAAGAGGCGTTGCGGCTTGCCCGTGCCTGCCGATACCCGCCGGAGGGCATTCGCGGCATGGGGGCAGGGCTCGGCCGGGCCGCTGATTTCGGCCGGATCGCCGACTATGTGGAAACCGCCAACGAGCAGATCTGCCTGATCGTGCAGATCGAGAGCCAGCTTGGCATCGACAATGCCGAGGCGATCGTTACCACCCAGGGCGTCGACGGCGTCCTGGTCGGACCGTCCGATCTTGCCGCCGACATGGGGCATACCGGCAATCCGCGCCATCCCGACGTGATGGCGGCGGTCGATGCGCTGATCCGCAAGGTCGTCTTGCTCGGCAAGCCGGCCGGCATCATGACCACCGATCCGACGATGATCAGCCTTGCCCGCAACGCCGGCGCCTGCTTCATCGCCATCGGCACCGATGTGGGTGTATTGGCGAAAGGCGCCCAGTCGCTTCTCGCCGAGATCAAGAAGGGTTGAGGCGTCGCCTCGGATCGGAAGCGGGAATGGCGGAAAACATGTCGGAAATGCCGGATCGGACCGAAGGTCAGCGCGAGGGCGCGGCTCCGGTGCCGCGCGTGCGGCTCCGGCATTTCTCCCGATCCCTGCCGATGCTCCTCCTGCGAGCGCGGGAATCGGTGATGAAGCATTTCCGCAATGCGCTCCGGATGTACGATTTGACCGAGCAGCAATGGCGGATTCTCCGGGCCCTGATGACCGTCAAGGAGATCGAGGTGACGGAGCTTGCGCGTGCGACCTTCCTGCTCGGCCCGAGCCTGTCGCGCATCCTGCGCGATCTCGAGGCGCGCCGGCTGATCGAGCGCCATCCGGATGAAAACGACCTGCGTCGGGCGCGCATCACCATCAGCGCAGCGGGCATGGAACTGATCGAAAGGGTTTCCCCGCATTCGGAGGAAATTTATGGCGAGATCACCCGTGCCTTCGGGGTCGAGCGCATGCGCGAGCTGCAAAAACTGCTCGAGGATCTGGAAACGGTGATGGCCGACATCCAGTTGCCCATGCCTGTCGGCGAGGCCCAGCCAGGCGATCACGGGAACGAATAGCCTCCATCAGCTCTGAAAGCAAAGGGCCGACTGGCGCTACTCACTCCGCCGCGATGATGTGGAATTCGTGGTGTGCCTCGGGGTGCTGTGCCTTGCCCATCAGGTAGATCAGACAGCTGGTGCGCAGGAGCGAGGCGAAGTTGGAGACCGAACCGTTGATCTCCAGCGCCTCGTCATAGAGCGTCGACAGGAATCGCGAGGTCGACATCGACTGGCTGGCGGCGATTTCATCGATCAGCACCCAGAAGGCGGCCTCGATCTGGATGCTGGTGGAATGGCCGGCTATCCTCACCGATCGGTTGACAGCGCGGTAACGAGCGGGGTCCTGTCCCGCAAAGACTTCACACATGGCATGCTCCTCCGGCTTTTCTTTTGATACGCATTATGCGGCCCGACGGATTGCCGGTCAATTTCCCAAAACGTGGCGGTTTCCGGGAAAACCCCGAAAGGCGACGCGCCCCTCTGGCAAAAATCGTCTGTGCGGTAGCCCGCTGCTACCTGATTTGCCAGCATCGTAGGAAACTCCTTAGCATTCGATGATTTGCCTGAACGAGGAGTATCCCTTGGCGAAAATGATCCATTCGATGATCCGGGTGATGGAAGAAGTCCGCTCCGTCGATTTCTACCAGAAGGCCTTCGGCCTCGGTGTTGCCGAACGGCTGGATTTCGACACCTTCACGCTGCTCTATCTCAGCAATGCCGAGAGCGAGTTCGAGCTTGAGCTGACCGTCAACAAGGGGCGGGAAGAGGCGTATGATCTGGGCACCGGCTACGGCCATCTCGCCGTCAGCGTCGCCGACCTCGATGCCGAGCACAGACGCGTGACCGATCTGGGGCTTGCTCCCGGCAAGATCGTCGAGTTCAACCGCGGCGGGGCGCTGCTCGCGCGCTTTTTCTTCATGACGGACCCCGACGGCTACAAGATCGAGGTTCTGCAGCGCCACGGGCGCTACAAGTAAGGGCGCGGCCGCGCGGGTTGGAGGACCTGCCAGACGCTGCCGGGAAAAGAGGAGGGCGCGGGCTCCGCGCCTTCCATCGACGGCTCGGGAAGACAGGGCCGCGGTCAATGCCACACGATCCTGGGAGGAGAATGACGTGGTTACGCTCTATCAAAAGACGAATGGGATTTCCCGCCGCGAATTGCTGAAGCGCAGCGGTACGGTGGGCGCACTGCTGGTGATCAGCGGCTCNNNNAAGGCGCTCAAGCCGGAAACCCTGGCGACGCTGATCAAGCTCGCCCGCGACATCTATCCGCACGACCAACTGGCTGACCGCTTCTACGCGATCGCCGTCAAGGGACAGGACGATCGGGCAGGCAAGGATGAAGCCCATAAGACGCTGATCGAGGACGGCATCGCCGATCTCGACAAGCGGGCCGGTGCGGGCGGCTATCGCGGCCTCGGCTGGGAGGACGACCGGGTCGCCATCCTGCGCGACATCGAGACGACGCCGTTTTTCCAGGCGGTGCGCGGCGATCTCGTCGTCAGCCTCTATAACCAGAAGGAACTCTGGCCGATCTTCGGCTACGAGGGCGAGTCCTATTCCAAGGGCGGTTACATCGAGCGTGGCTTCGACGACATCGAGTGGCTCTGAGGCCGCGCGCAAGAAACAGCATCGCCGCCCGAGGAGGCCCATCGTGGATGGGAACGGCGGCGCATTCTCAAAAAATGCCGATTTGACATTCCTGGGAGGAAATCATGGCAGCGCCTTATGATCTCAACGACGACAGCGTGGTCGTCATCATCGGTTCGGGTGCGGGCGGCGGAACGCTCGGCAACGAACTCGCCCAGAAGGGCATAGACGTCGTCATCCTCGAAGCCGGCAGCCGGCACGAGGTCGAGGACTTCATCAACGACGAATGGGACAGCTTTTCCCAGCTCGCCTGGCTCGACAACCGCACCACCGGCGGCGGCTGGCGGGTGGCCAAGGACTTCCCGAACCTGCCGGCCTGGATCGTCAAGGCGGTCGGCGGCACGACCACCCACTGGGCGGGCGCTTCGCTGCGCTTCCAGGAGCACGAGTTCAAGGACCTGACCACCTATGGCAAGGTGGATGGCGCCAACCTGCTCGACTGGCCGATCACCCTTGCCGACCTCGAACCTTACTATGCCAAGGCCGAGGACAAAATGGGCGTGACCCGCACCAATGGCATCGAGGGCTTACCCGGCAACAACAATTTCAAGATCCTCAAAGCCGGCGCCGACAAGCTCGGCTACAAGGACTGTCACACCGGCAACATGGCGATCAATTCGGCGCCGCGCGACGACCGAAACAGCTGCCAGCAGACCGGCTTCTGCTTCCAGGGCTGCAAATGGGGCGCCAAGTGGTCGACCCTCTATACCGAAATCCCCAAGGGCGAGGCGACCGGCAAGCTGGAAGTCCGGCCGAATTCCCATGTCGTCAAGATCGAGCACGACAAGGACGGCAAGGTCACGGCCGTCGTCTATGCCGACAAGGACGGCACTCTGAAGAGCCAGAAGGCGCGCATCGTCTGCGTCGCCGGCAACTCGATCGAAAGCCCGCGCCTACTGCTCAACTCACACTCGTCCATGTTCCCCGACGGTTTGGCGAACTCCTCCGGCCAGGTCGGCAAGAACTACATGCGCCACACCACCGGCTCGGTCTATGCGGTGTTCGAAAAGCCCGTGCATTTCTATCGCGGCACGACGATGGCCGGCATCATCCGCGACGAAGCGCGGCATGATCCGTCGCGCGGCTTCGTCGGAGGCTACGAGTTGGAGACGCTGGCGCTCGGCATTCCGTTCATGGCGGCCTTCCTCGATCCGGGCGGCTGGGGCCGGTCGTTTGCCTCGGCCATGGACCAATATGCCAACATGGCGGGCCTGTGGATCGTCGGCGAGGACATGCCGCAAGAGAGCAACCGGGTGACCCTGCACAAGGAACTCAAGGACAAGTACGGCATGCCGATCCCGGATGTGTCGTTCACCGACCATCCGAACGACGAGGCCATGCGCAACCACGCCTACAAGCAGGGTGTCGCGATCTATGAGGCCGTCGGGGCGACCCGCGCCTTCCCGACCCCGCCTTATCCGTCAACCCACAATCTCGGCACCAACCGCATGAGCGAAAAGGCGCAGGACGGCGTGGTCAACAAGTGGGGCCAGACGCACGACATCAAGAACCTGTTCGTCTCCGACGGCAGCCAGTTCACCACCGGGGCGGCGGAAAACCCGACGCTGACCATCGTGACGCTGGCGATCCGTCAGGCCGACTATATTACAGAACAGATGGGGGCGGGCTCGATCTGACAGGAACCTCCTGCGGGCGGGGGCGGCGCGAAGGCACAGTTCCCGTTTCGCATGGGAGGACCGCCGGACCCGACGCTTTCATCCATCGGGGCGAGCCGGTTTTCGTCATGCGTCGGTCCAGGTTAGTGCCGCAGCGCCGTAAACGCCTTGGCGCGTGCCTTCGTCTTGTCGACGATGCGGCGGATGCGGACGGTGGCCGCGGGCTTCGTCGTTCCGTCTGGGGCGACCGACATGGTATTGCCGCGCCAGACAAAGCCATCGCCGAACCAGGCGGTGATCCACAGGGCCGGCAAAGCGAAATCGCGAAGGATCATGGCGGGGAGCGTCATGCGTCCCATACGCCAGTGGAAAGCCCGTGAAAGCAGCATTTCGCCGCCATACCAGGCGAGCACGTAGAGCATGAAGGTCAGCGGCGAGCAGATACCCGCTGCTGTCAGGCCGGCGAGCGTCAGGATCGGCAGTGCGCCGCCGGCAAGGAGCTCCGGCAGGAAGAAGAGCGGGAAGGAGGCGCGGCGCAAGCGGGCCCAGCGCAGCTGTCGTCGCCATACGGTGATGAGCGAGCGCCGGCCGAGCGGCTGGTTGAAGGGCTCGGTCACCAGTCTCACCTTAAGGCCGATCCCGCGGATAAGGGCGGTTGCGGCCGCATCCTCCGCGATCTCCCCGCCAAGACGTTCGAAACCGCCGGCGCGCGCCATGACCTGGCGATTGAGTAGCATGGATTTGCCTTGGGCAAAGCCGATCCCGATGGCATCCGCCAGCAATTGCCAGCGCGCCTGGAAGCTGTTCAGCCAGGCGCATTCGAGTTCGGCGGCAAAGCCCTGCGGCGCGGCGCCGATCGGCGGCGAGCAGACGAGTCCTGTTCCCGGGATCCATCGGATGAAAAGCCGGTGAAGATAGTCCGGCGCCATCAACACATTGCTATCGGCGATGACGATCCAGTCGTGCTGGGCCGAGCGCCATCCCTTGATCAAATTGTTCATCTTCGGATTGACGCTGAATATGTCTTCGCCGACCAACAGGCGGGCGGGAACCTCAGGATGGGCCGCCATCGTACGGCGGGCGACCTCTATGGCTGGATCGGAGGATGAAGCGACGCAGAACACAATCTCATAGTCCGGCCAATCGAGGTCAAAGCCCGTGGCGAGCGTTTCGTCAAGATTGTTTTCAAGGCCGCAAAGCGGTCGCAAAATGGTGACGGGTGGACGGATCGTGGATGCCGTGCCCGGTTTGATGCGGCGTTTGTGCAGCAGCACGGTGAGGATGCTG
>DBUL01000003.1:9841-10177 GCA_002307905.1 Rhizobiaceae bacterium UBA1291 | reverse complement strand
ACGCGCAGATCCAGAACAACACGGTCCTGGCGCATCCTCGTTGCGGGGGCGCTCCCGCATAGCACCGGCATATGACAGTTCGGCAAACATAGCTTTGAGCGAGCATATCGCCAATACACGAAATTGGCGCCCGTCGCGGCGGTTAGGCCTTTGCTTCCTTGTTCTGCACGATGCGCATGATTCGCCAACCGAGATAGAGCGCGACGACGCCGGCGGCGAGAAACCCGCTGAGATCGCCGGCAATCTCGGCAATGGTCATGACATTGTCGCTGAAGGTCACGCCGAGACCGGTATAGCCGCCGACCCAGAACAGTTCACCGGCCACGCCGGAGAGCG
>DBUL01000003.1:0-9796 GCA_002307905.1 Rhizobiaceae bacterium UBA1291 | reverse complement strand
GCCGGATTTCTGGCGAGCCGCGCGATGACGGTCGCGCCGCCCAGCCGGCCGATCGCAAAACCGATCTGGTCGCCGAGGATTGCAGCGGCGAGCGCCGTGGCGAAAACGGCGAGGAGGTTGAAATCCCCGGCGGCGGCAAAGGCCCCCATCAGCATCATGACGATCGAGGCCGGCAGCGGCAGGCCAAGGCAGCTCAGCGCAGTAATTGCCGCAAGCAGGGGCAGGCCATAGACCGGCAGGAGCGCCAGCAACTGCTCTGTCATTGGGTGCCCTCTTCGCTCCTGAGCCGAGCGATGGCCGCCTTGAGGTCGCTCTCGAAGACCTCGAGCGTTTGGCCACGCTCTCGCGCCAGCCGTTCGAGGGTCGGCCGCTTGCCCCTGTCGGGTGCTGTGAGCCCGAGAGTCTCGATCAGCCGATCGCGCGGTACATCATAGGAGCGGGAGACGTAGCCGATCGTCATCCAGGGCTGCAGCGCCTGATCGCGATGTGCGGGATCGCTCCAATAATATAGCGATATGACGAAGCGGGTGGCGAAGAAGAGCGCGATCACCGTCGAGCCGAGAAAGGCGACGAGCAGGAGGCGATGGCGCTGCCACAGTATCGCAAGAGCCTTCACCCGTTGTTCCCCACCGAATTCTCCATGTCGCAGGCTGCCGGACTTGACAGCTTCGGTCGCTGCCTTTCAATCGGCCCGGTCATCTAACCGGAAAAGGCGTGAAGCGGCAATGAGCGCTAGTGACGTTCGTCTCGAGGAGAGCTGGAAAAGAGTGCTCGGCCCGGAATTCGCGAGCCCCTATATGAATCAGCTCAGGGAGTTCCTCCTTTTTGAAAAGGGCGAGGGTAAGCGGATCTTTCCAAGCGGTAGTGAATATTTTCGTGCGCTCGATCTGACGCCGCTCGGGCGCGTCCGCGTCGTCATTCTCGGTCAGGACCCCTATCACGGCGCGGGACAGGCCCATGGTCTGTGCTTCAGCGTCCAGCCGGGCGTTCGCATTCCGCCGTCGCTGGTCAACATCTACAAGGAACTGCAAAGCGATCTCGGCATCCCGCCGGCCGGTCACGGCTTTCTCGAAAGTTGGGCGCGGCAGGGGGTGCTGCTGCTGAACAGCGTGCTGACCGTCGAGGAGGCGCGCGCCGGTGCCCATCAGGGCCGCGGCTGGGAACGATTCACCGATGCCGTCATCCGTGCCGTCAATGACGAGTGCGACAATGTCGTATTCATGTTGTGGGGGGCCTATGCGCAGAAGAAGGCGGCCTTCGTTGACCGCGAGCGACATCTGGTGCTGAAGGCGCCGCATCCATCGCCGCTCTCGGCCCATAATGGTTTTTTCGGCTGCCGGCACTTTTCGAAAGCGAATGCTTTTCTCCTCGCGCGCGGGCTCGATCCGATCGATTGGCGACTGCCGGATGCACCGCGAGGATTCGTCGCGGAACGCGCAAAAGACCCGCCGCACTCTCCCTAAAATTCTATTGATTTTAATAGATGCCAGGTTCAGCATGCCCGCTGATTTTCGAAGGCATTTTTCGGGACGTCTTGGCATGCACCCGTCGCATTTTTCGAGGCCAGTCTGGCGTCGGCCGCCGCGCGTGTCTTTCGCTGGCGAGGCTATATCCGCGCCCGAACGCGTCGATCTGGCCATCGTCGGCGGAGGCCTGCAGGGTCTTTCGGCGGCCTTTGCGGCGGCTCGCCGGGGCCTTTCGGTGCGCGTTATCGAAGCGCGTGGACTGGGCGAGGGCGCCTCTGGACTGAATGGCGGGCAGGTGATCCCTGGCCTGAAACACGATCCGGACCGGTTGCTTCGACATTTCGGCGAAAGGCGCGGCGAGGCGCTAATTGATTTTGCCTCCGGTACCGCCGATGCCGTTTTCAAACTGATCCAGAGCGAAGGACTCGCCGTCGAGCATGACCGTTCGGGATGGATCCAGGCCGCCCACACACCTGAAGCATTCACAGCCGCGGAGGAACGCAATCGGCAGTGGGGGGCTCGGGGCGCCGATGTGACGCTTTTGAACGGCGCGGAGGTGGCACTGCTTACCGGGGCGGGCGGTTATGTCGGCGGCTGGCTCGATCGCCGGGCCGGTACCATCAATCCGCTGGCTTTCGTCTTCGAACTGGCGCGTCTGGCTACGGAGGCCGGTGCCCGGATCGCCACGGGCACGAGAGCCGTTCGGTTGCGGCGCGATGGGGCAGACTGGCAGATTGAAACCACGGCGGGACATCCTGTCAGCGCGCGATCGGTCGTCGTTGCCACCAATGCCTATTCCGACGGACTGGTCGCCGGGCTGGCGCGAAGCCTGGTGCCCCTGCATTCATTCCAGATGGCCACCGCGCCGTTGCCTCCGGACTTGCGGGAGGTCATCCTTCCCCATGGGCAAGCCGTCTCCGACAGCCGCCGCATTGTGGTCTACTACCGCAAGAGCCCGGACGGGCGCCTGGTATTCGGAGGGCGCGGTCGCATGGCCGAGCCGAAAAGCGAAAAGGACTGGAAACACCTGCAAAGCGCAATGATCCGGCTCTTTCCGGCACTCGACGGAGTATCGGTCGAACACCGCTGGTTCGGTCGGGTGGCCGTGACGCCGGACCATCTTCCGCATATTCATGCGCCGGAAAAGGGCCTGCTTGCCGTTGCCGGCTGCCAGGGGCGGGGCGTCGGGCTGATGACCGCGCTTGGGCCACGCCTCGTCGACTATATCGAGACCGGCGATCCGGCCGCCTTGCCCTTTCCGGTGTCGCCAATCCGGCCAATCCCGTTTTATGCTCTCCGCGAGATCGGCGTTGGCGTCACGATCGCCTGGTACCGTATGCTCGACGGTCTTGAGGGCTGAAACTTCTCGCCAGGTCCGCGGGCCTCGAAGCCGTGCTTAGGGGCATTGCACAACTTGTCGCTCTGTACCCTTGCCAGTCTTGCAACGACGGTCGCTTGGCGATTACTGTTCGCTCTGCCTTTCGCCAACCTGCAAGAAGCACTTCAATCGATGAAACGCGTCTTCAATCCGCCATCCGTTCGGCCGCCCTTCGGTCAATACAATCACGGGCTTCTGGTGCCGCCGGGCGCGAGCCTGCTGGTGACTTCCGGCCAATTGGGGATTCGCGCCGACGACAGTATTCCGCCCGATGTGACCGGGCAGGCGGAGCTTTGTTTCGAGGCGATCAATGCCATCCTGGAGGAGGCTGGCATGCGCTTTGCAGACGTCATCCGGATCTCCGGCTTCGTCACCAGACGCGAGGATTTCGCCGCCTACATGGCGGTTCGGGACCGTTACACCCTGGAGCCGAAACCGGTGTCGACGCTAATCGTCGTTGGTGGGTTCACCCGGCCGGAGTTTCTGGTCGAAGTCGAGGTGACGGCGGCAAAACTCTTCTGAAAGGCCCGCATATCCGGCTGTAAGCCAACGAGCGACTGCGCGAAATTCCTTCTCGCGCGGCGAATTCGAAGCGCGCTCCTGCGGTGAAGGCGAATTATCAGGAACAAAAGGCGGCGCGGCAAGTTTCTACGGTCAATGGCATACTTACAAGAAAGGATACCGCCATGAAGACGAAGATTCTTGCAGTTAGCGCCATCGTACTGGGCTCGATCGCCGTTCCGGCCATCGCTCAGGAAGGTACAGTTACCGGCGCCGCCGGCGGTGCCGTGACCGGCGCGATCGTCGGTGGCCCGGTCGGCGCAGCAGTCGGCGGCGTGGTTGGAGCCATCGCGGGTACTGCGATCGCCCCGCCGCCGGCCGAGGTTGTCACCTATGTCCGCCAGCAGCCGGTACCGGCCGAGACGGTCGTCATCCAGCAGCCAATCGTTGTCGGCGAACCGATCCCGGAAACGGTCGTGCTGACCCCGGTCGCTGAAGACCCGACCTATGCCTACGCTGTGGTCAACAACCAGCGCGTCATTGTCGATCCGCAGACTTATGTGGTCGTGCAGGTCGTCGAATAAGGCCTCCGAAAAGATGCCGAGCAGCGAGATGCAGCCCGGCATCATTCGGAACCAGTGGCATTCTGATCAACCTGAAGGAGTGGGCGATGAAAACGTCGGTTCTCGCACTCAGTGCGCTTATCATCGGTATTTCCGTCGCCCTTTCGGTGAAGGCCGCGCATCAAACGATCGATCGTCCCACGGCGGCGATTGTCGTTCAGCCTGAGGAACTGGCCGCGGGCTGGAGAGTTGAGGCGGCACTTCAACAGGAGCAGCAGATTGTCGAAAACGTTCGGGCGGGCGATGCATTCGCGCCGCGTCCGATCCCCGCGGACAGACTGAACATCCGCCGGGTCGGGCCGTCCTTCTTTCCCGATCCGACCAACGCGCTCGATCTCGGGCGCTGACACCGAGGAGACCTGACATGACTGATCCTTCCCATATCGACCCCACCCGTCCCGTACATCCGCAGGACCCGCGAATCCCTGGAGATCGCGGGACCACGGTCGTCAACAATGAGCGTCGTAGCAGCGCGGGCTGGGGCATCGCCCTTCTCGTTGCCGTCGTACTCGGCATTGGCGCCGTCTTCCTGTTCACGGACTTTTCTCCGAGCGGCGACCCTGACGTGAATGTGACGGCTCCGACGACTTCAGCACCGGCACCGTCCTCTGATGCTGCCCCGGCTGCCCCTGCAACCCCTGATGCAGCCCCTGCTGCGCCTGCAACGCCGGCTCCGGCCACCGATGCTGCTCCGGCTGCCCCGGCCGATCCGGCGCTGGCTCCATCCACGCCCCCCGCACCGGCTGGGCAGTAACCCCCTCGCTGTCCGCTTCGTGCGATGGCCGGTCCTCCTTATGGAGGGCCGGCCTTCTGCTTGATCAAAAGTGCTCCATCTCGTGGCTGACCTTGGCTAGGAAGGCGGCGCGTGTCTCAACGGTGCAATTGTTCATGTCGTAATGTGCCATGTACTTGACTGGTGCGCCGATCTTGATTTGCGCCCGCAACACGCGGGTGACGATCTTCTTCGGCGGGTTTCCGACCAGGAAGGCGCGCCAGGGCGTCGCGCCATAGGTCATCACGGCAGCGAGCTTCTTGATGTGTCGCAGCGTCGGCGTGAGCTTGCCGTCCTCCAGGTCGAAGGAAACGCCCTTGACCCAGACGCGGTCGAAATAGCCCTTGAGCATGGCCGGGAAGCCGAAATTCCAGACCGGGGTGACGATGATCAGGCCTTCCGCAGCCTTCAGCCGCTCGACATAGGATTTCACCAGGACGGTGTTTTCCGGGTAGTCGTGATAGACGGTCCGGTCATGGGCGGAGAGGACCGGGTCGAATCCTTCCTCATAGAGATTGCAGCCGTCGACCTCATGTCCGGCCTTGGTCAGACTCTCACAGGTCTGGCGATAGAGCGCCCGGCCATAGCTTTCATCGAGGGGGTGCGAGTGCAGGACGAGTACGCGCATTTCAGAAAAACTCCATGTCGTGACCCGGCGGCTGCGGCTGCCGGACGTTGAGTGAAAATTTTCCGCGCCGTTTGTCCCGATGATCACCGGCCCGCCGCCATAGCCGAGCCTTTGACCACCATGGTCGTTTCCATGCACCGGAGCAGTCATGCCTGCCCGGTCGGGAGTACCTTCGGAAGTTCTGTTCGTCTTGGCGGTATCAGGTCTCCATGAATGCCTGGAGACCGGGGAAGAGGTAGTTCTTCCCGGCCTTGAAGTCGAAGTCGGGATTGTCCCAGGCGATCATCTTGCCGGGGTTGAGCAGGCCCTTCGGATCGGTCTCCTTCTTGAAGGCGAGTTGCACGGTGTCCGTCTGCTTCATGCCGCCTTCCTCCAGCGTATAACGATGAGGGTTGAAGATCGGGCAGCCGTTGTCCTCGTGGATCCTGATGATCTCTTCCAACCGTTCCGGCGTCGTGTAGCGCACCAGCGGCAGGCCGGAGCACTGGATAGCGCCATCGAACTTGATGAATTCGAGATGGCCGATCACCTCGTCGCCGAAGATCGCGGCAAGCTTGCCGACCTTCTCGACATGGTCCGGACCCGGATACTGGACCTGCAGATAGGTGAAGCCCGGATCGAGCTTGNNGAGCTTGAGGGCGCGCAGCGTGGTGTGGTTCCAGGCCAGCTCAAAGGCATGCGGAATGCCCTTCATGCTCTCGACCGTGTCGGAGCGGAAGCGGATCTCGCCCTTCATTTTCTCGACATAGGCGGCGAACGGTTCCATCGAATGCGGCGCGACCATCAGCACGACGACCGACTGGCCGTCTTTGAGCCACGGCTTATGGCGGGTGAAATACTCGTAAGGCACCGGGGCGGCGATCGGCGCGACTTCCTTCAACAGGATGCCATTGCGATGGGTCAGCGCGTCGGCGAAGCGGACCGCATCCATGAAGTCGTCATAGCCGACGATGACGTCCACCCAGTCATAGGCGGGTGCCAGCGGCATTTCGACTTCGGTGATGATGCCGTTGGTGCCGTAGGCATGGGAGACCTTTTGCAGGTCCCAGGCCGAGAGTTCAAGCACGCGCGGCTCGGCTTCCATGGTGACGACGCGCAAGCGCAGAATGTTGCCGAGGTCGCGCAAGCCGCCCCAGGTGATTGATCCGACGCCGCCGGAGCCGCCGGCGATGAAGCCGGCGATGGTGGCGGTCTGCGCGGTCGACGGATGGAAGCGCAGTTCCTGGCCGGAATGCGCCTTGGTCTGCTTGTCGAGTTCGGAGATGATGACGCCCGGTTCGCAGATCACCCGACCCGGATGGATCGCCTTGATCCTGTTCATGTTCATCAGGTTCAGAACGATGCCGCCAGACAGCGGCATGGCCTGGCCGTAATTGCCTGTCCCGCCGCCGCGCGGCGTGACGGGCACGCCATGGGCATAGGCGACCTTCAGCGTGCGGATCACTTCCTCTTCGCTCTTCGGCGAGACGACGAGGTCGCCGACGACATTGTCGAGCTGGGCCTTGAGGATCGGCGAATACCAATAGAAGTCGCGGCTCTTCTGCTTGACGAGCGCCGGATTGTCCTCGACCGCGATGCCTTCGAGTTCTTGTCTGATCTGCTGGTAGTCGGCCATGGTCAGTCTTTCATCAGCGGGTCAAGGTCACGGTAGTCCGGCAGGCTGCGGTCGATGCCCTTGCCATTCCGCACTACGATGCGGTCAGCCTGCGGACGGGAAAGGAATTCGCTCCAGCGCCGCGCCGAAAACAGCACGAGGTCGGCGGGAAGGCCGGCGGCGATGCGGCCGCGATCGGCACGGCCGAGAATGTCGGCCGGCGTGCGGGTGACGACGCGCGCGGCCTCGTCGAGCGGGTGGTCGAGATGGAGGATGCGCACACCCTCGCGGAACACTTCGACCGGGTCGAGGTCGCCATAGGCGTAGAACGGGTCGCGGGTGTTGTCGGAGGAGATCGCCGTCGGGATGCCGGCCGCCGCCAGTTCATGGAACAGCGTCACGCCGCGATAGCGTGGCGTGCGGTTCGGTGCCCGGTCCTGCAGGTACATGTTGCACATCGGTAGCGAGACGACGGAGAGCCCGGCTTTCGCCACGACATCGATCGTCGCTTTGGCCAGGTCGTCGTTCTGGCGGGCGAGTGAACAGCAGTGGCCGACGGTGACGGCGCCCGCGAAGCCGTTGCGGATCTTCGCCTCGGCAATGGTCTTGAGGGTCAGGACTTCGTGGTCCTGGGTCTCGTCGACATGCAGGTCGATGTCGAGACCGCGCTCGGAAGCGGTTCGGAACAGCGTGTCCAGATGGGCTTCGAGGTTGGGCATCAGGTAGGTCACGCCGCCGAGCAGGCCGCCATGGCTTGCGACCACGTCGGTCAGGTCGCGGAAGAAGGCCTCGTCGGTGATCATGTCGAGCGGGAAGAGGGCGACGGCCTGAAGCGCGATCCTGTCCTTCCAGGCATCGCGCAGTTCGGCGAAGACCTCAAACGAAATGCGGTGCTGGGGGGGCAGGCTGTCGAGATGGGTTCGGATCAGGCTTGTGCCGTGGGCGGAGGCGGTCTTCAGCGAGAATTCCATGCGGGCGCGCACGTCGGCGGCTGACCAGCAGGCTTCGCGGTCGGTGCGCACGGCATCGAGCGCGCCGACGAAATCGCCGGTCGGGTTGGGTCGGCGGTCCCAGATATGGCCCTTGTCGAGATGGGTGTGCATGTCGGCGAAGCACGGCCAGGCCATGCCGCCGTCGAGGTCGGCGACCGGCAGATCCTTCGGGGCGGTGCCGGCGGGCAGGACGGCTTCGATCGTGCCGCGGGCGATGACGATATCCGCATCGATCAGCCCCTCGCGCCCGCTCGGTCCGGCGAAACCATCGACGGCGATCGCCGGGAGAGTGGCGTTCGTCAGAACATAACGGTCGGCGGCGGGAAGGGAGACGGCGGGAGCGGGCATCAGTTTTCTCTCTTGAGGCTGCTTTCATGCCAGCGATGCAGGGCGAGCCACGACAGGAAGGAGGTAATCGCAAAGATCAAGACGCCGAGGCAGGACAGCAGGAAGAGGGCGGCGAAGAGGCGCGGGATGTTCAGACGATATTGTGCCTCAAGCAGGCGGAAGGCGAGGCCCGAGCCGGCGCCAGCCGAGCCCGCGGCAAATTCGGCGACCACGGCGGCGATCAAGGCAAGACCGCCGCCGATGCGAAGCCCTGTCATGAAATAGGGAAGCGAAGCGGGAAGCTTCAGGTAAAGCAGTGTCTGGAGCCGCGTCGCGCCGTAGAGGTCGAAGAGGTTCAAGAGGTTGTGGTCGACGCTCTTGAGGCCCTGTACCATGTTCGACAGGATGGGGAAGAACGCGACGAGGAAGGCGCAGATCAGGAGCGCGACCTGGGTGGAGGGCGCGTAGATCAGGATCAGCGGAGCGATCGCGACGATCGGCGTCACCTGCAGGATGACGGTGATGGGATAGAAGGCGAGTTCGATCCAGCGTGACTGGACGAGGAAGATGGCGATGCCCACGCCGCCGATCAGCGCCAGCGCCAGCGAGGCAAGCGTGATCTTGGTGGTCACCCAGAGTGCCGGCGCCAGTGTTCCCCAGTCATTGATCAGGGCGGCGCCCGCGGCAATCGGGCTGGGCAGGATATATTGCGGAACGCCGGACAGAACGACGCCGATCTGCCAGGCGGACAGAAGCGTGAAGACCACGATAATCGGCACGATGATCTTCAACAGCGTGTCGCGCGAATGGGAGGCTGTGACGGGTTTGGCGGCGGTCGGGGAGGAGGGGCTCATGACCATCAGTGTGCGTCCTCCCCGTCCATAGCTTCCAGCAGTGTTTCTGACACAGTCTCGCAGGCCTGGCGNNCGAGGTACGGTAGTGTGCGTCCCGCTCCAGGCTGGTGCGCAACGCAAAGTCGGCATGAACCCGGCCGGGCCGCGACTTCATTACGACGATTCGGCTCGACAGATAGGCGCTCTCGAAGACGGAATGGGTGACGAAGACGACGGTAATGCCGGTCTCCTTCCACAGGCGCAGGACGTCGTCGTTGAGCTTCTGCCGGGTGATTTCGTCAAGCGCCGCGAAGGGTTCGTCCATCAGAAGCAGCTTCGGTTTGGTGACCAGCGCGCGGGCGATCGAGACGCGCATCTTCATGCCGCCGGAGAGTTCCCGCGGATAAGCGTCGGCGAAATCCTCAAGACCGACGGTCGCAAGCGTCGCCATGATCTCGTCGCGGGCGGCGGCCTTGGAAATGCCCTTGAGCTTGAGGGGCAGGTGGACATTGCCGAACACCGTCTGCCACGGCATCAGGGTCGGTTCCTGGAAGACGAAAGAAATGTCGCCCTCCGGCAGGCCCTTGGAATTGATGCGCGAACTCGGCCAGTCGATCATCCCCGTCGACACATCGCCGAGCCCGGCGATGATCCGGAGCGCGGTCGACTTGCCGCAACCGGA
>DBUL01000023.1:423-7335 GCA_002307905.1 Rhizobiaceae bacterium UBA1291 | reverse complement strand
TCTCGCTCGCTCACTCCAGCCACGCTGCCGCCGCGGCAGGGGGAGCGGCCGCGCAGTTCAGCCGTGCCGGCTGATTGCCCACGCGCGTTTCGGCTCGTCCGAATTGGTCTTTCCGTTTTGAATGCCGGCCCTTTGTGGCCGGCATTTTCTTTGTCTTGTTCGGGAGCAAATTGCGTTAGAATATTAGTTAAATCTTAAAAAATACTGTTAAAAAACAAGCTTAATCGGATGTTAACCGCACTCTGCCAAGCTTCAAGTAGGACCGGCGCATAATCAATTATCGATGGGCTCGACCGGGAAGACGTGCTTGGAGTTGCGGACATGAAGAAATTACTGATTGGCATGGCGGCGATCCTTTTAGGAGCCAATTCCGCTTATTCTGCGGACCTCTATTACGATCCGCCTGTCGATCCGCCGATCGATCCGTCCTTTTGTGCCGGATGCTATTTGCGTGGACATCTCGGGATGAGCAACCAGCGGTTTAAGGGGCTACGTCAGGAACTGTTCAGCGCGGTCGAAATCCACGAATTCCTCGACAAGGGCGGCTTCAACAGTGCGCCGTTGGCGGGCCTCGGCTTCGGCTATAAATTCAATAATTTTTTGCGTGCGGACGCTTTCGTCGAATATCGCGGCAAGGCGGATTTCTCGGCGCTTGATCGTTACGGCCATACAGAACCAACGGGTACCGTCTGGGACGGTACCAACGACTACGACGGAGCCAAATCGGAATGGCTGCTCATGGCCAACGCCTATGTCGATATCGGTGAGTGGCATGGAGTTACGCCATACGTCGGCGCGGGTATCGGCGCCTCGCGTAACACGATCTCCCATTTCCGTGACATCAATGTTCCGACCCAGGGCGTTGCCTACGCCGACAGTGCGTCGACCTGGAATCTTGCTTGGGCACTTCATGCCGGTCTTGCATTCAAGGCCAGCGAACGTCTGACCGTCGATCTCGGCTATACCTATGTCGACCTCGGCGACGCAAAGACAGGCAGGCTGAAGTCATACGACGGAACGGTCAACAACGCGCCGATGCACTTCGAGAATATCACCTCGCACGACATCAAGCTCGGGCTTCGCTATTCTTTCCAATAATCTGCTTGTTTCGGTCGCCCAATCGCTTCTAGGGGTCACCTTCGGGTGGCCCTTTTTCGTTCAGGCGGCTGCCGGCGCGTGGTTAACGAACATGCTTAACCGCAGGTTAACCTGTCCTCGGCATAGTTGCCGGCATGATGATCATGCGGGCATCGCTGTTGCCCGATCAGGAAGACGCAATGAAACTGGCCAATGTATTGCTCGCCACGGTCGTATGCCTTGCCGCCATTGGCGGTCATGCGCACGCATCAGACGAGTCACTTCTCGCAGACGCGCCGGAAGTTTCGATTGCCGGCGACGCCTCGCAGGTTGGCTGGTATGTCCGGGGTGACCTTGGCTACTCCGCCTGGATCGGAAACGAATCACCTTCTTACAGCCTGAATGATGGTGGTGGGGCGCTTCTTGCGTCCGGTCCCTTCGACAATGCCCGCTTTTCTAAACCCTTCTCCGGCGGACTGGGGATCGGTTATCAGTTCACTGATCTTTTTCGGGCCGACATGACGGGCGATTTCTACCGTGGAGATTTCTCCGGCACGGCCCGCTCGGCGCAACCGTGCTCGCCCGCCGCGCCGGCGGGAACCGGCTGCTCCTATGGGGGGCGGGCCGATTTCCACGCCTATGGTCTCATGGCCAACGGCTATGTCGATCTCGCAAATCTTGCCGGCTTTACTCCCTATGTCGGCGCTGGAGTCGGCGCCACGAATGTCTCCTGGGGTGCCTTCGGGGCCAGTGTCACTTGTGTCGACGGCGCATCCGCCTGCGCGGGGGCGACCTTCGCGGATGAGCGCTTTGACGGCGAAAGCAGCTGGCGGTTCAGCTATGCGCTGATGGCGGGTGTGAGCTACAACGTCACAGACCGAGTGAAGGTCGATATCGGCTATCGCTTTTCCGATGTCGCGGGCGGCGCCATGTTCAAAGGCGCAAACGGAAGCGGCGGAAGCGATGCCGGGCTAACGCGCCACGAATTCCGCGCCGGCTTGCGCGTCACACTTTGGTAACCTCCGACCCTTCCAAGCTTCCTTGCACGCCAATCTGAAGATGGCGGTCTGCCCGCACATCTGTTTTGAACACGGCTCGCGCATGGGTGCGGCAGAAATGTATCTGTTCGCGACACAACGCGCTTGACTAGGACATGACGGAGGAATAACGACGACGGCGGGACACCTCTCCCCAACGAGAGGCCATATACCTGGAAGGGTAGCAAGATGACGACACTCGCCAAGCCGGACCTGCGTCCGAACAACACCCATTTTTCTTCTGGCCCTTGCTCGAAGCGCCCCGGTTGGNNTTGGTCGCTCGAAGCGCTTGCCGATGCCCCGCTCGGTCGCTCGCACCGCGCCAAGGTCGGCAAAGCCAAGCTGAAGCAGGCCATCGATCTCACCCGCGAAATCCTGAACGTTCCGGCGGATTACCGCATCGGCATCGTTCCCGCTTCCGACACCGGCGCCGTCGAAATGGCGCTCTGGTCGCTGCTCGGTGAGCGCGGCGTCGACATGCTCGCCTGGGAAAGTTTTGGCGCCGGCTGGGTCACCGACGTCGTCAAGCAGCTGAAGCTCAAGGACATCCGCAAGTTCGAAGCGCCCTACGGCGAACTTCCCGATCTCGCTCAGGTTGATTTCGACCGCGACGTGGTCTTCACCTGGAACGGCACCACTTCGGGCGTCCGCGTTCCGAACGCCGATTTCATCCCGGCCGACCGCAAGGGCCTGACGATCTGCGACGCCACCTCGGCCGCTTTCGCCCAGGACATGGATTTCGCCAAGCTCGACGTCGTCACCTTCTCCTGGCAGAAGGTGCTGGGCGGTGAGGGCGGCCACGGCATGCTGATCCTTTCGCCGCGCGCCGTCGAGCGTCTGGAGACCTACGTCCCGGCCTGGCCGCTGCCGAAGATCTTCCGCATGACCAAGGGCGGCAAGCTGATCGAGGGTATCTTCACCGGCGAGACCATCAACACGCCGTCGATGCTCTGCGTCGAGGACTATATCGACGCGCTCCTCTGGGCCAAGTCGATCGGTGGTCTGAACGGCCTGATGGCGCGCGCCGATGCCAATGCCAAGGTGCTGTTCGACTTCGTCGAGGCCAATGACTGGATCGCCAACCTCGCCAAGCTTCCGGCCACCCGCTCCAACACCTCAGTCTGCCTGACCATCATCGACAAGGATGTACTGGCGCTCGACGCCGACGCCCAGGCCGCCTTTGCCAAGGGCATGGTCACGGCGCTCGACAAGGAAGGCGTCGCCTTCGACATCGGTGCCTATCGCGACGCCCCGTCGGGCCTGAGGATCTGGGCCGGCGCGACGATCGAGACCGCCGACATGAAGGCGCTGATGCCTTGGCTCACCTGGGCTTTCGAGACCCAGAAGGCCGCGCTCAAGGCCGCCTGAGACTGATCCGGCTTCGCCCATGAGGCGAAGCCGCGCATTTCGATACCCGTATCAGACCTGAACCCCTTTGAAGGAGGCCTCACATGGCACCTCGCGTTCTCGTATCCGACGAACTCTCGGAAACCGCCGTCCAGATCTTCCGCGATCGCGGCGTCGAAGTTGATTTCCAGCCGAAGCTCGGCAAGGACAAGGAAAAGCTCCTCGAGATCATCGGCAATTATGACGGTCTCGCCATCCGCTCGGCCACCAAGGCGACGGAAAAGCTGATCGCCGCCGCCACCAACCTCAAGGTCATCGGCCGCGCCGGCATCGGCGTCGACAATGTCGACATCCCGGCCGCCTCGCGCCGCGGTATCATCGTCATGAACACGCCGTTCGGCAACTCGATCACCACGGCCGAGCATGCCATCGCTCTGATGTTCGCCGTCGCCCGCCAGTTACCTGCCGCCGACGCCTCGACCCAGGCCGGCAATTGGGAAAAGTCGAAGTTCATGGGTGTCGAGATCACCGGCAAGACGCTCGGCGTCATCGGCGCCGGCAATATCGGCGGCATCGTCTGCAAGAAAGCGATCGGGCTCGGTATGCATGTGCTGGCCTATGACCCCTTCCTGTCGAAGGAACGGGCCGAGGAAATGGGCGTCACCAAGGTCGAGCTTGATGAATTGCTGGCCCGGGCCGACTTCATCACCCTGCATGTGCCGATGACGGACAAGACCCGCGGCATCCTTGGCAAGGAAGCGCTCGCCAAGACCAAGCCGGGTGTTCGCATCATCAACTGCGCGCGCGGCGGTCTGGTCGATGAGGCAGCGCTGGCGGAAGCCATCAAGTCCGGCCATGTCGCCGGTGCCGGTTTCGACGTCTTCGAGGTCGAGCCTGCGACCGAGAGCCCGCTGTTTGGTCTGCCGAACGTGGTGTGCACCCCGCATCTGGGCGCCTCGACCACGGAAGCACAGGAAAACGTGGCGCTGCAGGTTGCCGAGCAGATGTCGGACTATCTGATCAAGGGTGCCGTCTCCAACGCCATCAACATGCCGTCGATCACGGCGGAAGAGGCGCCGATCCTGAAACCCTTCATCCGGCTGGCTGACGTGCTCGGCTCGTTTGCTGGGCAGGTCACGGAAAGCCCGATCAAGGAAATCGAGATCCTCTATGACGGCGTCACCGCGACGATGAACACCAAGGCGCTGACGAGCGCGCTGCTCGCCGGCCTGATCCGCAACCAGGTCTCCGACGTCAACATGGTTTCGGCTCCGATCATGATCAAGGAGAAGGGGATCGTGCTCTCCGAGGTCAAGCGCGACAAGACCGGCGTCTATGACGGCTACATCAAGCTGACGGTAACAACCGAGCGTCAGACCCGTTCGGTCGCCGGCACGGTATTCTCCGACGGCAAGCCGCGCTTCATCCAGATCAAGGGGATCAACATGGATGCCGATGTCGGCGCGCACATGATCTACATCGCCAATACCGACGTTCCCGGCATGATCGGTTTCATGGGGACCACGCTCGGGGATGCAGGCGTCAACATCGCCAATTTCCAACTCGGCCGTGAGAAGGAAGCTGGGGATGCGATCGCGCTTCTCTATGTTGACGAGCCGGTCAGGCAGGACGTTCTCGACAAGCTGACTGCCCACCACGCAATCAAGCAGGCTAAGCCGCTGGTCTTCAATGTAGACTGATCCGTTTATCCCGGGAATAAGCACAGGGGCGCGGGCGGAAACGTTCGCGCCCCTTTTGTCGGTTGACAGATGACCTGACGAGGTCAAGTTGACGCAGGCCGATCGCTTGCATTGATCGCGCGGCGATGAAACCTATTTGTTCTTTCGACCCCTTCAACCGGGATGGTAGCGAGAGCGGTAGGTCCATGTTCGAGAGCTTCGACGCACAATTGCTGGCACGGCTGCAATTTGCCTTCACCGTGTCCTTTCACATCATTTTCCCGGCCTTTTCCATCGGTCTTGCCAGCTACCTGGCGGTGCTGGAGGGCCTTTGGCTGTGGAAGAAGGAAAAGGTCTATCTCGAACTGTTCGACTTCTGGAAGACGATCTTTGCCATGGCATTCGGCATGGGTGTCGTCTCCGGCATTGTCATGTCCTACCAGTTCGGCACGAACTGGAGCGTGTTTTCCGACAAGGCGGGACCTGTCATCGGGCCACTGATGGGATATGAAGTGTTGACGGCCTTCTTTCTCGAGGCCGGCTTTCTTGGCGTCATGCTGTTCGGCCGCAATCGCGTCGGTCCCGGCCTGCACTATCTTGCGACGCTGATGGTAGCGTTTGGTACACTCGTCTCGGCGACCTGGATCCTCTCGGTGAATTCGTGGATGCAGACCCCGGCCGGCTTTGCGATCNNGATGTCGGCCAGTTCGTGCCGGTCGACTGGTGGGCGATTGTCTTCAATCCGTCCTTCCCCTATCGACTGACCCACATGGTGATCGCCGCCTATCTGACGACCGCCTTCGTTGTCGGGGGCGTGGGTGCCTACCATCTGCTTCGCCGCACCTCGCCGTCGCGTGCCGGCACGATGTTTTCCATGGCGATGTGGATGGCGGCGATCGTTGCGCCAATCCAAATCGTTGTCGGCGATGTGCATGGTCTCAATACGCTTGAGCATCAGCCGGCCAAGGTCATGGCGATGGAGGGGCATTTCGACAGCCATCCTGAAGGCGCGCCGCTCATCCTTTTCGGCCTGCCCAACCAAGCGGAAAAGCGGGTCGATTACGCGATCCAGATCCCCAAGCTTTCGAGCCTCATCCTCAAGCACGACCTCAACGCGCCCTTGGCCGGTCTCGACACCATCGATGACGACAAGGAGCCGCCGGTTGCCGTGGTGTTCTGGTCGTTCCGGGTCATGGTGGCGCTCGGCTTCGCCATGCTGGGTGTCGGGCTCTTCAGCCTCTGGTGTCGCTGGCGCGGAACGCTGTTTGAGAACCGGTTGCTGCATCGCGTAGCACTCGCCATGGCGCCAGCCGGTTTCGTCGCGGTGCTGGCCGGGTGGATCACCACGGAGGTGGGCCGGCAGCCCTATACGATCTACGGCCATCTGCTGACCGCCGATTCCATTTCGCCGATCGCAGCACCGGCCGTCGCGGCCTCGCTGATCGCCTTCATCATCGTCTACTTCGTTGTCTTCGGGGCAGGGACCTTCTACATCCTACGGCTGATGGCGCGCTTGCCGCGCGATCCCATGCCTGATCTCGATGACGGACCGATCCGCACGTCCGGCATCACGCCGACGGCGCAAACCGAGGGAGGCAGGGATGGTCTTTGATCTCGCATTCATCTGGGCGGCCATCATCGCCTTCGCCGTGCTCGCCTATGTCATTCTCGACGGCTTCGACCTTGGGGTCGGCATTCTCTTCCCGCTGTTTCCCGAGAAGGCCGACCGTGACCAGATGATGAACTCGGTGGCGCCGGTCTGGGACGGCAAC
>DBUL01000023.1:0-324 GCA_002307905.1 Rhizobiaceae bacterium UBA1291 | reverse complement strand
GGGTAGCGCTTGGTGCCCTTGTCCAGGGCATTCCCGTGGTCGATCGCGCCTATGCCGGCGGCTGGTGGGATTGGCTGACTCCGTTTTCGATGGCGACCGGTCTGGCGCTGGTTCTCGGCTATGCACTGCTCGGCGCCACCTGGCTGGTGATGAAGACGCGCGGTCTGCTGGCGCAGAAGGCGCGGCGTCTGGCCTATGGCGCGGCTGTCGCAACCGTTGCGGCGATGGGTGTATTCAGTCTTTGGACGCCCTGGCTCGAGCCGCTGTACGTGCAGCGCTGGTTCGGCTATCCAACGGCGATCTTCTCCGTCATCGTGCCATTGC
>DBUL01000026.1 GCA_002307905.1 Rhizobiaceae bacterium UBA1291 | reverse complement strand
TTTCGATTCCACCGCCAGCGAGAAGGGGCCGTAGCGCTCCACCTCGTCGCGGAGCGTGCGGATCATCTGCGAATGGCAAGCGTAGCAACCCTCGCGGATGTAGAGATTGCGTCCGGCAAGCTCCAGCGGCGTATAGAGGCGCATGTCGGGCGCGTCTTCTACCGTCTCGTGGATGGTGAACAGAGGCGCGATCTCGACGAAGCCGCCGATGGACGCCACGCCGATGATCGCCAGCACGAAGCCGATGGCGTTGCGTTCGATCTTGCGATGAAAGAACTCCTTCATGGTCACTCTCCTGCCTCAATCGCCCCGGCCCGGCCACCGAGAGGCACATCGTCACCGATTTGGGCCTTGCGCGCCTTGCGGGCCATGCGGATCGTCATCGCCACGTTGAAGGAGCAGACGACCGCGCCGCTCAAGAAAAGCAGGCCCCCGAAGGCGCGGGCGATGTAGTAGGGGTGCATGGCGACCAGGCTGTCGATGAACGAATAGGCGAGTGTTCCGCTGTCGTTGTAGGTGCGCCACATGAGACCCTGGATGACGCCGGAATTCCACATGGCGAAGACGTAGACGACGGTGCCGGCCAGGGCGAGCCAGAAGTGGACCTCGACGAGCTTGGGCGAATACATGCGCTCCAGTTTCCACATCCACGGCACCAGGGCGTAGAAAGAGCCGAACGTGATCATGGCGACCCAGCCGAGGGCTCCGGCATGCACGTGGCCGNNTGGCCGACGGTCCAGTCGGTGTAGTGCGAGAGGGAGTTGACGGCACGGATCGCCATGAACGAGCCCTCGAAGGTGGAAAGGCCGTAGAACACGGCGGCAACCATCATGAAGCGCAGGGTCGCGTCGTCGCGCACCCGGTGCCAGGCGCCGTTGAGGGTGGCGAGCGCATTGCCGGCCGAGGCCCAGGAGGGAACCAACAGCACGATGGAGAAGGTCATGCCGAGCGTCTGCACCCATTGTGGCAGGGCAGTGTAGTGTAGGTGGTGCGCACCGGCCCACATGTACATGAATGTGATGCCCCAGAAGCTGATGATGGAGAGCCGATAGGAAAAGATCGGCCTCTCGGCGCGCTTTGGCAGGTAGTAGTACATCATGCCGAGGAAGCCCGCCGTCAGGAAGAAGGCGACAGCGTTGTGACCGTACCACCATTGCGTCATTGCGTCCTGCACGCCGGCAAACAGCGAGTAGCTCTTGGCGTGACCGAGGGTTACGGGAATGGCAAGATTGTTGACGATGTGCAGCACGGCAACGACGAGAATGAACGCCAGGTAGTACCAGTTGGCCACATAGATATGCGGCTCCTTGCGGCGCTGGAGCGTGCGGATGAAGGTCACGAAATAGACCACCCACACGATCACCAGCCAGATGTCGGCATACCATTCGGGTTCGGCATATTCCTTGGACTGCGTCATTCCCATCAGATACCCGGTGACGGCGACGAGGCAGAAGAGATTGTAGCCGATCAACACGAACCACGGACTGAACTGATCCGGAAGCCGCGCGCGACAGGTGCGCTGAAGGACATGGAACGACGTAGCGATCAGCGCATTGCCGCCGAAGCCGAAGATCACGCCACTGGTATGGATCGGCCGCAGGCGCCCGAAGCTTGCCCAGGCCGAGTCGACGAAGGTCAATTCCGGCCAGGCCAGCAGTGATGCAACCCAGACCCCGACAAACATGCCGACAACGGCCCATGCGAGCGCCAGGATGATGCCAACCCGCGTGGGGTCGTCATAATATTCGGAATAGCGACTTCTCGGGGGCTCCGGCGCAAAGATGGCCGACAGCACGAAGAAGCCGAGCCCCAGGCTGAAGAAGAGCACGATATAGCCGTGGACGGCCAGCGGATCGCCCCGGCCGGCGACCGCCATTGCAAGCCCGGACAGCGCCAGTATGCCCAGTACAACAAGCGCAAGCTGACGCTCGGCCACCGTCAATCCTGTCACCATGGTTGTGCCCCTTCTTCCAGCTTCACGGTGGTGCCGATCCCGAGGAACGCGCCAAGGATGGCGCGGTTTTCCACGAGGTCGGCAAGCGTGTATTTGTCGAGGACTGCCAGGAAGGCAGCGAGCGCCTCGTGCAGCAGGCCCTTGAGATTGCAGGCCGGTGAAATGGCGCAGGGCCGGCCCTGTGCCTGCATGCATTCGGCGAGTGAGAATTCCTCTTCAGTCGCGCGGACCAGTACGCCAAGGCCAATCGCCGCTGGTGGCTTCGCCAATCGGATACCGCCCGCCCGGCCGCGGGTCGTTTCGACGAAGCCGAGGCCGCGTAAGGNNACGCGTCTGGCCGCGTTGCCAGATAGATCAGCATTCGCAACGCATAGTCGGTGTGAAGCGTCATTCGCATGCGGAATCCTTGCAGATGGGACTAGCCTCTATAAAAGAGGTATTTGAAATACCACTTTGCGACAACGATTGCAGTGCGTGAAGATGCAAAAATGTCGCAGGCCTCACCGAGGACCAAATTGCCGGGAGGAGGCGTCCGGGGAGGGCTCATTGCCGGTGCTGTGACAGACCGTTGAGTTGACAATAGCCAACTATTGATCGAGAGGCCTGCAGACCCCAGGAAGCGGAGACAGCCATGATTGAATGGCTTCACCCGGAACAAGGCCTGGTCCAGCGATCTGAAGGCCGAAAAAAGCAGACTATTTTGAGCGCCTGGCAACCTTGCAGGAGCCGGAATATCTTTGGATAGGCTGTTCCGACAGCCGTGTGCCGGCCAATGT
>DBUL01000218.1 GCA_002307905.1 Rhizobiaceae bacterium UBA1291 | reverse complement strand
TGCCGTTGCGGAGCGTTGCGACGACGCCCGTCTTCGCGAGGCCGCGGGTCACTTGGTAACCTAGTGCCTCGAGCTGCCCGGCGACATAGTCCGATGTGTTGAATTCCGACAGACCGATTTCCGGAAACTGGTGGAGATGATGGCGGGTCGCCACGACTTCGGCCATGTAGTTGGAAAACTGAATTGTCATGAGGCACCAGGGGTTTGGCATTCGGTTTGAAGAGTCGGGAAGCAGGCAGCTGTCTCGCCGGCTTATGATTGCCCCCGGACACCGGACTGGATCGCGACGGGCGATTGAGGCCGGAGTTTTGCACTTGTGCCTCAATTATTCAACCGTATAAACAGGATGTCGACAGCGCCGACCGGACGACCGGCCTACCTTACACAGGGGGATCAGAGCATGCAGAAATTCGGCTTGCGAAAATTCGGGAGGTTGCCGGGCCTGGGCAGAGATACCCCGCTCGGATCTGCGCCATGAGCCGCCGGCCCTTCCATCGCGCAGGGGAGGCAGAACGCCGGCAGGACCTGATCACCGCCACGCTCGACTGTATTTCCGAATATGGGCTCCAGGGAGCAACGGTTCGCCAGATTGCCGCTCGCGCCGGCGTTACCGGAGGCCTGATCCGTCACTATTTCACTGGCAAGGAGCAGATGCTGCAGGCTGCTTACCGCGAAGTCATGATTACCATCGGTACGACGGCGATCAACGCCGCGGAAGCGGCAGGCAGCGATCCTCGACGTCGGCTGCACGATTTTGTCATTGCCAATGTCAGTCCGCCGATCACGGATCCGCGCACGCTTTCGCTGTGGGCCTCGTTCATCAGCCATGTCCGTGTCGATCCCGAATTCGCTCGCATTCACCGGGAAAACTACCTGAATTCGCTCGCCTCGCTGGAGGAGTTGCTTTCGGCCTTCCTCGCCGACAACGACAGGCCGATTGCGCCGGAAGAGTGCCGCAATCTGGCGATTGCCATCAATGGCTTGATCGACGGGCTGTGGCTGGNNGTTGCCGCGCATTGCGCTCACGTCGGTCGAATCCCTACTGGGCGGACTAAGCCTTTCCAACCCTGATGCCCAGACCGGCAAAACATGATCGGACGACCCATGCGCTATGCTTCCATTACAGGACGCCTCGCCGATCTTGGATCGGGCAAATGGGCGGTTCACATCGAAGCTCGGCGCAAGGCGGCCGCGGGCGTGCCGGTGATCGAGTTGACGATTGGCGAGCCGGATGTCCGTCCGGATTCGGCGCTGCTCGATGAGTGCGCCCGCGCCATGTATGCCGGCCGCACGCGCTATTCCAACGGCCGCGGCGAGCCGTCGGTGGTGAATGCGCTTGTCGAGAAGTATCGGGGACGTCGGTCCGACGTCACGGCGCGGAATGTCCTTTGCTTTCCCGGTACCCAGACTGCGCTCTTTACAGTCATGCTCGGCCTACTCGACCGCGACGACGAGGTGCTGCTGGGTGATCCCTACTACGCGACCTACGAAGGGGTGATCGCGGCAAGCGGCGCCCGTATGGCGCCTGTGCCGCTGCATCCGGAAAAGCGCTTCCATCTGCAGGCCGAGGACCTTGCCCGCGCTGTCACTTCGCGCTCGCGGGTCTTGCTTCTCAACACGCCGCACAATCCGACCGGTGCCGTCCTGACGGTGGACGAGATCGCGGCGATCGGCGAGGTCTGCCGTGCACATGATCTCTGGATCGTCTGCGACGAGGTCTACGAGGAACTGATCTTCGGCAAGGCCTTTGCCTCGCCCTTCGACCATCCGGCGCTTGCCGAGCGCACCATCGTCGTTTCGTCCATCTCGAAGTCCCATGCTGCGCCCGGCTTCCGCAGCGGCTGGGCGATTGGTCCGGTGGAGTTCTGTGACCGCTTGCTGCCGGTCTCCGAGACGATGTTGTTTNNATGTTGTTTGGCGTCCAGCCATTCATTGCCGACATGACTGCAATGGCGCTCTCGAAGCCCTTCGACACCGCAGCGGTGATGCGCGCCAATTACGAGCGACGCGCGAAGTTGGTGACGGAAGGCCTCAATCGGAGCGCTGCCTTGAAGGCCATGATGCCGGAGGGCGGCATGTTCATTGTCGTTGATGTGTCCGCTACTGGCCTGGCGGGGCAGGAATTCGCAGAGCGTCTTCTTGACGAGAAGAACGTCGCGGTCATGCCTGGGGCCTCGTTTGGCAGGCAGGCGGTCAATTTCATCCGCGTTTCGCTCACGGTCGATGACGAGCAACTAGCCATCGCCACGGAGCGCATGGTCGAACTCGCTGTCCAACTCATCGAGCACAATGATGTGCTTCTGCGGGCGAAGCGTTGAGGAGCGGCGACGCGGGCGTCTGATCGACCATTCTCAAAAGGAGCTATCGGGCTCCGTGGCAATGCGAAAATCGCCTCCGTAGCCCCGGCGCTCTGACATCTGTTTGCTCGCACAGCTGGAAAAGCTGCCACCGCGGCGTGCGACCTGCGTAGGCCTTGGCTACGGCTTTGAAACAAGGCATAAAAAAACCAAGTTTCCCAGCGAAGCCACGGCCATCTCTACCTGAACCATCTATCTTGCAGCCATCGTGTCCCAATACGGGCTTTTCAGGTTCAAATGATTGAACGAAAGGCCAAATCGGTGCAATGCGACACGCCGGGGGATGGCAACGGGTCAAGACGAACCTGACGAGCACCCTCTAACGAAAAACTCGAGAATATGTCTTTGCCCATGACGCCGAATGTTCCATCGCGCGACCTAGAGACCAGGCAGATCGATCACAACGATGCGATCCGTGCTTCCTATTTTACCATCGATGAATTGCGCGAAGCCGCCGAAGACCTCGCCAGGGATGGTGCGACGAATCTGCCGGGTCTCATGGAATTTGACTTCTTCGCGCGCCATCGCGAGAACGAGCGGGAGATCCTTAGGGTCTATCGGGCAACCGCGACCGACGTCGAGGCGGGCGCCACCATCACGCCGGCGGCGGAATNNCGAGGAAGCGATCCAGGAAGTGCGCCGGGACTTCCCCAAGAAGTTTTATCGTCAGCTTCCGACGATGAAGATCGGCAACCGCGAAATCCCCAGGACGATGGTACTCGCCTGGCTCTACGTCGCGCATACGCATTCGACCGTGTCGATGGAGGCGATGACCGCGCTGGTCGAAGGCTTCCAGAAACACAAGGCGCTTGAGATCGGCGAGCTGTGGGCGCTTCCGTCGATTGTCCGTTTCGTGCTGATCGAGAACCTTCGCCGCATCTCGACGCGGGTAGACCGGTCGCGCCGCATGCGGCGCAAGGCAAACGAAGTTGCCGATGAGATCATTCGCCTCAACGATGCGACGAGCTCGACCGAACTGCTAAAGCAGATCGAACCGCTCGCCGACGACAATACCTTCGCCACACAGTTCCTCTATCGCCTGCGCAACGGCTCGCAGAACACCAGCTTCGCCGTCTCCTGGATCGAAGAGCGCCTCGAGAAGGCGGGCAGCACCGCCGAGGAGGCGATGACGCAGGAGCATAACCGCCTGTCATCGGGCAATGTGACGACCGGCAATATCGTCAAGAGCCTGCGCGAAATCGATGACAAGGAGTGGTCGGTCTGGGTCGAGGACGTCTGTCTTGTCGACAAGGTCCTCGCGCGCCACACCGATTTTCGTGCACTCGATTTCGGTTCGCGCAATGCCTATCGCAGCACAATCGAAAAGCTGGCGCGCCGCTCCGCCATGTCGGAGATCGAGATCGCCCAGAAGGCGATCGATCTCGCGGAAGCGGCTGCCCAGTCTGACGACAGCGTCGGTTCCTGCAATGTCGGCGGTTATCTCGTCGGAGCGCAACGGCCGCTCCTCGAGCGGGCGATCGGCTATCGCATCTCGCCCTTGCACCGGCTGGCTCGTGGCATCCAGCGCCTCAACTGGCTGTCGATCGCCGTTCCGGTGATTGGTTTCACGCTCGCTGCCATGGCCATCGTCGGCTATTTCCTTTCGCTGGCCGGACTCTCCACACCACTCATCGTCATCCTCCTGCTGTTGTTCTCGCTGCCTGCCTCTGAAGGTTCGACCGGGTTGTTCAACACGCTTGTAACGTTCTTTGCCAAGCCTGCGCGGCTCACCGGCTACGAATTCAAGGAAGGCTTGCCGGAGGATGCGCGTACGCTGGTGGCCGTGCCCTGCCTGATCGCCAAGCGCGACGATGTCGACGAGTTGGTGCGTAATCTCGAAGTCCATTATCTCACCAATCCGCGCGGCGAGATCTACTTTGCGCTTCTGAGCGACTGGCGCGACAGCCCGGTCGAGGAAACGCCAGCCGACCTCGAAATCCTCGAATATGCCAANNAGATCGCAGCGCTGTCCGCCCGCTATGCCCATGACGGCAAGACCCGCTTCTTCCTGCTGCACCGCAAACGTCTTTACAATCCGGCCGAAGGAGCCTGGATGGGCTGGGAGCGCAAGCGCGGCAAGCTGCACGAGCTGAACCTGCTTCTGCGCGGCGACCGCGACACGTCCTACCTGCCCGGTGCCAACATGGTGCCTGAGGGCGTGCATTATGTCATGACGCTCGATGCTGACACGCGGCTCATGCGCGATGCGGTCACCAAACTTGTCGGCAAGCTCCATCATCCGATCAACCGGCCGGTTCACGATCCGGAAAGCGGGCGCGTCGTCAGCGGCTACGGCGTGCTGCAGCCTCGCGTGACACCATCGTTGACGACTGGCAAGGATGCCTCCGTCTTTCAGCGCATCTTCTCGATGAACCGGGGACTCGATCCTTACGTGTTCACCGTCTCCGACGTTTATCAGGACATTACGGGCGAAGGCAGCTTCACGGGCAAGGGTCTCTATCACGTCGACTCCTTCGAAACTGCGCTGAAGGGCCGTATTGACGAGAACACGGTCTTGAGCCACGACCTGCTCGAAGGATCGATGGTACGTTGCGCCCTCGTCACCGATGTCGAACTGGTCGAGGACTTTCCCACCCGCTACGAGGTCGAGATCTCCCGCCAGCATCGCTGGGCGCGCGGAGATTGGCAACTCCTGCCGTATATCTTCGATCCGGCACGCGGCATCACCGCGCTTGGCCGCTGGAAGATGGTCGACAACCTACGTCGTTCGCTAACTCCGATGGCCTGGTTCCTCGCTTCGGTGCTCGGCTGGCTGGCCATGGATCCGGTGGGCGCCTTCATCTGGCAGTTGCTCTTGATCTTCTGTCTGTTCGTCGCGCCGACGCTTTCGCTCCTTTCCGGCATCGTGCCGCGCCAGAGCGATATCGTACCCGCCGCCCACTTCCAGTCGCTTTGGTCGGAACTGCGGTCCTCGAACGCTCAGGTGGCGCTGCGCATCGTCTTTATCGCCGATGCGGCCTACATGATGGGCGACGCGATAGTTCGCTCGCTCTACCGCATGCTAGTCAGCCGCAAGCTGCTGCTTGAATGGCGCACGGCCGCCAGCGTGCAGTCATCCGCGCAGGGAAGTATTTCCAGCTATTATCGCAGCATGATCCACGCCCCGGTCTTGGCCGTTCTGGCGCTCGCCGTTGCCGCCGCGCCCGGTGGCTATGGTTATCTGATCGGCCTGCCCTTTGCGCTAATGTGGGTGCTCTCGCCGATCGTCGCCTGGTATGTGAGCCAGTCGGCCGAAACCGAGGACAGCCTGTTCGTGCCGGAGGAAGCGACCGTCGAACTGCGCAAGATCGCGCGGCGCACATGGCGTTTCTACGAAACTTTCGTCACCGCCGGCGATAATTTTCTACCGCCGGACAATTTCCAGGAAGATCCGGAACCAATCGTCGCGCACCGCACTTCGCCGACCAATATCGGTGTCTACTTGCTTTCGGTCATCTCGGCCCGACATTTCGGCTGGATCAGCTTCGAGCAGACGATCGAGCGGCTCGAGCAGACGATCTCCACGGTCGAGCGCATGGAGAAGCACCGTGGGCACCTGTACAACTGGTATCACACGGACACGCTGAACACGCTCGGACCGCGCTACATATCGGCCGTCGACAGCGGCAATCTCGCCGGCCATCTGATTGCGATATCCTCGGCCTGCCGCGAATGGGCAGAGGCACCATCTGCCCATATGCAGGGCAATCTCGACGGTATCGGCGATGTCGGCGGCATTCTGCTCGAAGTCCTCAAGGAACTGCCGGACGATCGCAAGACTGTGCGGCCCCTGCGCCACCGTCTCGAGGAGCGCATCGTCGGCTTCAATAGGGCGCTGACCGCCGTCAAGCGCGAGCATGAATTCGCCTCGATCCGGATCATCAATCTCGGCGTTCTGGCGCGCGATATCCAGAAGCTGGCGGCGAACCTCCATCACGAGGTCCGATCCGAGCAGAGCGGCGAAGTGACCCGTTGGACGGAATCGCTGGTCGCCGCCTGCGAGGCACATATCGCCGACACGGCCTTCGACCTGTCGAACATCGACCCGCTGCGACAGCGGCTTGCCGTGCTGCGCGATCGGGCCCGTGGCATTGCCTTTTCGATGGATTTCACCTTCCTGTTTCGTCCCGAGCGACGTCTGCTGTCGATCGGATATCGCGTCGAAAGTCGCGAACTGGATGAAGCCTGCTATGACCTCCTGGCGTCCGAATGCCGTCTTACCAGCCTGTTTGCCATCGCAAAGGGCGATCTGCCGACCGAACACTGGTATCGTCTCGGTCGCCAGGTCGTGCCAATCGGCGCACGCGCGGCCCTGATCTCCTGGTCGGGCTCTATGTTTGAATACCTGATGCCGCCGCTTGTCATGCAGGAGCGTCAGGGCGGGATCCTGAACCAGACCAACAATCTGATTGTCCAGGAGCAGATCAACCATGGCAAGCGGCTGGGTATCCCGTGGGGGATTTCGGAAGCGGCCTTCAATGCGCGCGACCACGAACTGACCTACCAGTACACCAACTTCGGCGTGCCGACGCTCGGCCTGAAGCGCGGCCTCGGTCAGAACGCGGTCATCGCGCCTTATGCCTCGATCCTTGCCAGCCAATATCACCCGGAAGCGGCGCTGGAGAACCTGAGGCGTCTTCGCAAGCTCGGTGCGCTCGGGGCCTATGGCTTCCACGACGCCGTGGACTTCACCCCGACCCGCCTGCCCGAAGGCAAGTCCTGCGCCGTCGTCTACAACTACTATGCGCACCACCACGGCATGTCGATCGCCGCCATCGCCAATGTCGCCTTCAATGGCCGCTTGCGTGATCTGTTCCACGCCGATCCCGTAATCGAGGCTGCCGAACTGCTGTTGCAGGAGAAGGCACCGCGCGAGATCCCGGTGATGAGCGCAAAATACGAGCCTCAGACGCCGGGTAAGGGTCAGGCCGACCTGCTGCGTCCGGAGGTCCGCACCGTGACCGATCCGGCGACCAAGGATAGAGCGCTCGCCTTCCTGTCGAACGGCCATTACTCACTCATGCTGACGGCGACGGGGTCCGGCTATTCGCGCTGGAACGGCCAGGCAGTCTCCCGGTGGGTTGCCGACCCGACGGAGGACCGCTCCGGCACGTTCATCTTCCTGCGCGACACTGCGAGCGGCCAGTGGTGGTCGGCAACGGCCTCGCCGCGCCGCGCCGAGGAGGAAAAGTCCAAGGCGATCTTCGGCGACGACAAGGCCGAGTTCTTCAAGACAGTCGGGGATATCTCGACCCAGGTCGAGTGCATCGTCGCCACCGAACATGATGCCGAAGGCCGGCGCCTGACCATTCTCAACACGGGCATCGAAGATCGCTTCATTGAGGTCACTTCCTATCTCGAGCCGGTCATCGCCCAAGACGATGCCGACAATGCCCATCCGCTGTTCTCGCGCATGTTCATCAGAACCGAGTTCGGCCGCCGCCGCGACGTCATCCGCGCCGAGCGCAACAAGCGCAGCCCAGGCGAGGCCGACATGTGCGTGGCGCATCTCGTGGTCGACAGCACCGGTCCGGGCCGGCCCACCGAGTTTGAGACCGACCGCCGCCGCTTCCTCGGCCGCGGTCGCTGCCTTTCCGAGGCTGCCGCCTTTGATCCAGGCGCCACGCTGTCAGGAACCGAGGGTTTCACCCTCGATCCCATTCTGAGTCTTCGCCGTGTCGTTCGCGTCCCCTCGGGCAAGAAGGTCAGCGTCATCTTCTGGACGATCGCGGCGCCCAATCGGGAGAAGATCGACGAGGCGATCGAGCGCTATCGCCACCCGGACTCCTTCAGCCACGAGCTGATCCATGCCTGGACGCGGGCGCAGGTGGAATTGCGCCACATCGGTATCACATCGCAACAAGCCGCAGCCTTCCAGCATCTCGGTCGCTATCTCGTCTATCCAGACAGCCACCTGCGCGCCGACCCCGAAACCGTACGCAAGGGTCTCACTACCCAGTCTGCCTTGTGGCCGCTGGCGATCTCGGGCGACTATCCGATCTTTGCCTTGCGCATCAATGACGACATGGACATCGAGATCGCCCGCGAAGCGATGAGCGCGCTCGAATACCTGCGCCGTCGCGGCATCGTCGCCGATCTGGCGATCGTCAACGAACGGGCTACGTCCTATGCGCAGGACATGCAGCATGCACTCGACCAAATGGCCGAGAACCTGAGACATCGCCTGCCTGACGGCATNNGCAGCAATGGCAAGCCGCACGTCTTCGTTGTCCGCAGCGACCTGATGGAGGAGAGCGCCTCGCAGGCCCTCATCGCCGCAGCGCGGGTCGTGCTGCATGCACGAAACGGCAAGGTGGTCGACCAGATCAACCGTGCAGTCTCGCTGTTTGCCACTCCGCGCAGTCTGGACGGGTCGGAGACGGAATGGCCGGGCCTGCTGCCGGCAATCCCGACGGCGTCGGATGCNNACGACGGCAAGGGCCTCGATTTCTGGAACGGCTTCGGCGGGGGTGCCGAAGATGGCAAGGAATATGTCGTCCGCCTCCGCGCCCGCCAGTCGACGCCGCAGCCGTGGATCAATGTTATAGCCAACGAACGGTTCGGCTTCCATGTCTCGGCAGAAGGCGCAGGCTTCACCTGGAGCGGCAATTCGCGCGATCATCAATTGACGCCGTGGACGAATGACCCGGTCGTCAATCGGCCGGGCGAGGCCTTCTACGTCGCCGATCTCGAGAGCGGCAGGACCTTTGTGCCGTTCAGTGCGCTCAACCTCGACGATGAAGCTCAGTTCGAAACCCGCCACGGTCTTGGCTACACCGTGTTCTCGAGCCGCCACGACGGTCTCGAACTCGAATTGACCCAGACCGTCGACCGGACCCGCCCGACCAAGCTCTCTCGCCTTGTCCTGCGCAACAAGGGTAGGGATGCACGCAGCTTCCGTGTCTACGGCTATGCGGAATGGGTGCTCGGCAACAATGGGCAAAAGAGTGCACCCTTCGTGCTCTCTTCGTTTGACGAGGAAACAGGGGCTCTCTTCGCCACCAATCCCTACGATATCAACTATCCTGGCCGCACTGCCTTTCTGGCGGGCGCCGGCATGCCGGACGGCCATACGGCCAATCGGCGAGAGTTCATCGGCCGTCACGGCTCGATCCGCATGCCGCAGGCGTTGGCCCGTCAGTCCCGACTGTCCGGTTCTGCCGAAACCGAGAGCGATCCCTGTGCGGCCCTTGCCTTCGATATAGAGGTTCCGGCAGGCGCAGAACGGGAGATCACCTTTCTGCTCGGCGAGACCGATACGCAGTCCGCCGCCCGTGAACTGATCGGGGCGCTGCGCAAGGAGAGCTTCCAGTCTATCCTCGGGGCCAATGAGGACTTCTGGAGCGGCTTTGCCGGCCGCGTGAAGGTTAGGACCGGTGAGCCGTCGTTCGACATGCTGGTCAACAACTGGCTGCCCTATCAGGCGCTTGCCTGCCGGATCTTCGCCCGTGCCGGCTTCTACCAAGCAAGTGGTGCCTTCGGCTTCCGCGACCAGTTGCAGGACACGCTCGCCTTCCTGCTCGTTGAACCCGCGCTGGCACGCTACCAGATCCTCAATGCCGCCTCGCGCCAGTTCATCGAAGGTGATGTACAGCATTGGTGGTTGCCCAACACCGGCGCGGGCGTGCGCACCCACATTTCCGACGACGTGGTGTGGCTGGCCCATGCGGTCGACCAGTACGTGACGACGACAGGCGACAACAGCTTCCTGGACGAGAGCATCGCGTTCCTCGATGGACCGCAACTGCCCGAACGTCAGCACGACAGCTTCTTCCAGCCTACGACGTCGGGCGAAGAGGCAAGCCTCTATGAGCACGCGGCACGCGCACTGGACCTTGCAGTCGCCCGCACCGGTGCCCATGGCCTGCCGCTCATTCTCGGTGGCGATTGGAACGACGGGATGAACCGCGTCGGCGAAAAGGGCGAAGGCGAAAGCGTCTGGCTCGGCTGGCTTCTTGCCGCGACGCTGAGAAGGTTCCTCGTCCATGCTCAAGCAAGGGGGGACGAAGCGCGCGTCCCGCGTTGGACGGCGCATCTCGACACACTAAGGCAAGCGTTGGAGACGGCCGGTTGGGACGGCGAATATTATCGCCGTGGATATTTCGACGACGGAACGCCGCTCGGCTCCAACCAGTCAGAAGAATGCCGCATCGATTCGATCGCCCAGTCGTGGAGCGTGTTGTCGGGCGAGGGCAAGCCGGAGCATGCCGCCAAGGCGCTCGATGCCGCGCTCTCGCAGCTCGTCGACCAGGACGCCGGTATCATCCGGCTGTTCACGCCGCCGTTTGAAAAGACAAAACTCGATCCGGGCTATATCAAGGCCTATCCGCCGGGCGTGCGCGAGAACGGCGGGCAGTATACCCATGCGGCCATCTGGCTCGGCATGGCGCTCGCAAAGGCCGGCCGGCAGGCGGATGCCTGGCGCTGCTTCAAGATGCTCAACCCGATCAACCATGCGCTCGATGCCGAGACGGCGGAACGCTACCGCGTCGAGCCCTATGTGGTTGCAGCCGACGTCTATGGCGGAGAAGCCTATCTCGGCCGCGGCGGCTGGACCTGGTATACCGGTTCGGCCGGTTGGCTTTACCGCTTCGCCATCGAAGGCCTGCTCGGCATTTCCCGCAAGGGGGAACGGCTGCTCGTCCAGCCCGCGTTGCCGCCGGAATGGAGCAGCTTCGAAGCGGACCTGACGATCGACGGGAGAAGCTATGCGGTCGCCGTGAAACGCCTTGCCGGCGCGGCTGGCTACAGCGTGACAGTCAACGGCCAAAAGATCGCGGATCCGGATGCCGGATATCGGCTCGCTGCGTCCACTTGAGGTCGCCGAGTCAGCGTTCGCTCAGTTCTTCCGGTCGGCGATGAAACGAGCGGCTTCGTTCAGCGTCGTCGCGCGCAAGCCATAGAGGGCTATCAGTTTCCGAGCTTCCTCGACCAACCTTGCGAGTTCGGCCTCCGCCCAGGCCTGACCCTTGAGCGCCACCAGTGTTCCCTTGCCGCGGGCGGCATCCTTGCCGGCGGCCTTGCCAAGCGTTGCGGCATCGGAGGTGAGGTCGAGCAGATCGTCTGCCAGTTGGAAAGCGCGTCCGATGATCTCGCCGTAGCGGCGCATGCGGTCACGGTCGTCATCCGAGGCGCCGGCGATGATGGCGCCGGCCTCGCAGGCAAAACGGATCAGCGCGCCCGTCTTCATTGCCTGCAGTGTGACGATGCCCTGCTCGTCCGGCGGGTGCTTTTCGGCGGCGAGGTCGAGGGCCTGGCCGCCGGCCATGCCGCCGACGCCGGCAGCACGTGCCAAGGCCAGCACGAGCTCAGTCTTGGCACAATCGGCGAGTTCGGTTTCGGGGGCGGCGATGATGTCGAAGGCATAGGTCAGGAGAGCGTNNAGGATGGCCGTTGCCTCGTCATAGGCGATGTGGACCGTCGGTTTGCCGCGTCTCAGCTCGTCGTCGTCCATCGCCGGCAGGTCGTCATGGACCAGCGAATAGCTGTGCAGGCATTCCAGGGCGGCCCCGACGCGAAGTGCTGCAGCTTCGTCGCCGCCAAATATGGCCGTGCTTTCGACAACCAGGAAAGGGCGAAGCCGTTTGCCACCGTTCAGAGCGCCGTAGCGCATGGCCTCTATCAGACGGGCCGGGCGGGCGACTTCCTGCTGACGCATGTCGACTGAGAGGAACTGCTCCAGCAACATTTCAGTCCGCTTGGCCGTGGCGTCTAGCTTTGCATCGAATGGGGTCATCGGGGCCTCCGTCGCGGCTATTTGGCATGGGCCCGCAGGGCTGGCAACGGGAATCTGACCGGGAAAAGCAGCTCTCTTTCGCAAGCGGTCTGGCAATCGGCCAGCAGGCTCGTTAAGACAAGCGATCACTCGAAGACACCAGGCAGATACTTCTTGGCGCAAAACAGCGATAATGGTGATAAAGACGAGGGCGACACGCGAGCGCGTCGCAGGTCCGCCGGCCTGGCGCGCAGGATCCTTGGCATTTTGCTTGCACTTCTGCTTCTGCCTTATGCGTTGATCCTGCTTTATCGGGCCGAGTTCATTCATCCCGTATCGACGCTGATGCTTGCCGATTTCGCCACGTTCCATGGCTTTGACAGGCAATGGGTGGAATTCGAGAGTATCTCGCCGCATCTGGTGCGCGCCGTGATGATGTCGGAAGACGGCCAGTTCTGTTCGCACATGGGCGTCGACTGGGGTGAGATGAAGAGCGTGGTCGACAATGCGTTGTCGGGGGAGGCAACCCGCGGCGCCAGCACTATCCCGATGCAGACGGTCAAGAACCTGTTCTTGTGGAACAGCCGGTCAATCATCCGCAAGGGCCTTGAGCTGCCGCTTGCTATCTTCGCCGACGCCGTCTGGCCGAAGAAGCGCACAATGGAGATCTACCTCAACATCGCCGAGTGGGGTCCCGGCGTTTATGGAATTGAGGCCGCCGCCCGCTATCGTTTCAAGACATCGGCTGCAAAGCTGACGCCGAACCAGGCGGCACTGCTTGCCGTCTCCCTTCCCAATCCGATCGAGCGGGTGGCGGGCAAGCCGAGCAATGGCATGAAGCGTCTGGCCGCCGTGGTCGATCGACGGGCCAAGCGTTCCGGCGATTACATCAGATGCCTTTATGGCTGAGATTTAAAACTTTGGTTGGTGCGGGAGCGGAACGCGCACTATTCTAGGTCAACAAGACGCCCATTGGGAGTAAGGCGATGGATCCCTTCATTCTCTACATCGGCAACAAGAACTATTCCTCCTGGTCGTTCCGTCCGTGGATGGCACTGTCGGGATGCGACATTCCCTTCGAGGAGCGGCTCATTCCATTTGATTTCGATGCCGGCAATCCGAAGTTCAAGGACATTTCGCCGACGGGCCGCGTCCCGGTGCTGCACCATGGCAGTCTAAGGGTTTGGGAATCGCTTTCGATAATCGAATACGCCGCCGAACTCTTTCCCGATGCCGGCCTCTGGCCGACCGATAGCGGCGACCGGGCCATGGCGCGATCGGTCTCCATGGAAATGCTCTCGGGTTTTCGGGCGCTGCGCGGCGCCTGCCCGATGAACATGCGACGCGAGGTCCGGGCGATCGATCTGCCTGAAGGTGTCGACGAAGAGGTCGCCCGCATCGAAACGATCTGGCGCGACATGCGCCGGCGTTCCGGTGGACCTTTCCTGTTCGGCGCCTTCTCCGCCGCCGACGCGATGTACGCCCCCGTGGTCAACCGCTTCAGGGTCTATGATCTCGTCAAGCAGGCCGAGACGCTTGACTACATGCAAGCGATGGAAGACCATCCGGCCTGGATCGCATGGCGTGATGCAGCGCTTGCCGAGACTTGGATCGTACTGGAAGACGAGGCCTGAGGGCCTGCACTGCCGGTCGGCCTGAAAAAATTCAGTCGGGGACTGGTCAAAGCCCTGCAGGGCATGTATAAGCGCGCCAAATTCCGAGATCGAGACAGGTGCTGTTCGGCCTCATCCGGCCGCTGGATCCTGTTTTTGCCCGTCATGTGGAGTAAGTAAAATGGCTGTACCGAAAAGAAAAACAAGCCCGTCCAAGCGCGGTATGCGCCGCTCTGCAGACGCGCTGAAGGCTTCGTCCTACGTCGAAGACAAGAACTCGGGCGAACTGCGCCGCCCGCACCATATCGATCTGAAGACCGGTATGTACCGTGGCCGTCAGGTGCTGACGCCTAAGGAAAGCGTATAACATCCGAATATTCGGATGACTTTTTTAAGGTCGGCCTTGTGCCGGCCTTTACTTTTTGATGGGTCTGGCGATTAAATCCTCACGTGTCCGTCCCCCCCCTACATTTGAGGGGCGTCACCTTCCGTTGATCGAGGACCCGCCATGATTTCCGCCATTCCGCTGATGATCTTGCCGCTGGCGCTCTACAATCTGGCGATGCTCGGTGTTTTCGGATCGGGTGGGATCGACGTGCTCGACCACCAATTGCTGTCCTTCTCGATGCTGTCGGGTGCCGTATGGGCACTTTCCGTGAGTGATGTGCTGATCCTGCTTTCGCTCGCCATCCTGTTCTTCGAGATCCTGAAAGCGACCATCAACGGGTCCGGCTCACTCATCAACCACATGCTCTCCATGTTGGTTTTTATTGCCTTTCTGGTCGAGTTCCTGCTGGTCCGGGGGGCCGCGACCCAGACATTTTTCATCCTGATGACCATTGCCTTCATCGATGTGGTCGGCGGCTTTACGGTGTCGATCCGCTCGGCGGGTCGGGACGTTTCGATCGGTCTTTGAACCCTGCAGACAACGAGAAGGGCAGGAGTTTCCTCCTGCCCCCGCCTGTATCAAGCATGTCTTGCCAACCGTGGCTCAAAGATTGTCGAGCTTGCTCTGCAGCGTGCGCAACTGTTCCTTGAGTTCATCGATGTCCTTTGCCTCTGCCTTCTTAGGCTCCTTCGGGGAGTCGGCGCCAAGGAACGGTGAGAACATTTGCATGGCCTGGTGGAACATCTCTGTATTGCGTTTCACCTGCTCTTCCATCAGTTGGATGGGTGCCTGCAAATTCTTGGTCAGCGGCGTCTCGCCAAAGGCCTTGGTCATCTGCTCGCGCATTTGAACCTGCTGTTCGGTGAAGGCTTTCATCGAGTGCTCGAGAAAGCTCGGCACGACCATTTGCATCTGGTCGCCGTAGTAGCTGATCAACTGGCGCAGAAAGGAGATCGGCAGCAGCGTGTTGCCAGTCTTCGACTCCTGCTCGAAAATGATCTGGGTCAGAACCGAATGGGTGATGTCGTCGCCGGACTTTGCGTCCTGGACGGTGAACTCCTCCCCCTTCTTGACCATCTTGGCCAGGTCTTCCAGCGTCACATAGGTGCTGGTGCCCGTATTGTAGAGGCGTCGATTGGCATATTTCTTTATGACGATCTCGCCGTTGGCTTTGGCCATGTTCGTCTCCTAACCCCGTTGTTTTTGCGGATTTTTGCTCTTCCTAGATCAAGTGTAAGCGCAAATCGAGCATGGTGACAATCTCTTTGTGCGATGCGGCACTCGCATTTGACGAACCTCAAGTCGATGCAACCAAAGAACGAAATCGGTAACGTTCTTCCTGTTTGACTCCGGCCCAAAGCTTTGCCAGTTTCTTTCGCAACGATATAAATATTCGAGGAGGCGTCCATGAGCAGTTCATCCATCGTTATTGCCAGTGCCGCGCGCACACCCGTCGGTTCTTTCAACGGTGCCTTCGCCAGTGTTGCGGCCCACGAACTGGGCGCCACGGTCATCAAGGCGGTGCTGGAGCGTGCCGGTGTTGACGCCAAGGAAGTCGATGAGGTCATTCTCGGGCAGGTGCTCTCGGCCGGTCAGGGACAGAACCCTGCCCGTCAGGCGGCGATGAAGGCCGGCATACCGCAGGAAGCCACCGCCTGGGGCATGAACCAGCTTTGTGGCTCGGGCCTTCGCGCCGTGGCGCTGGGCATGCAGCAGATTTCCTCCGGCGATGCGACGATCATCATCGCCGGCGGTCAGGAATCCATGTCGATGGCGCCGCATTGCGCGCATCTCAGGGCCGGAACCAAGATGGGCGACCTGAAGATGGTCGACACCATGATCAAGGACGGCCTGACCGATGCCTTCTACGGCTACCACATGGGTACGACTGCGGAGAATGTCGCCCGCCAGTTCCAGCTGACGCGCGAGGAGCAGGATGCCTTCGCCGTCGCTTCGCAGAACAAGGCTGAAGCCGCCCAATTGGCCGGACGCTTCAACGACGAGATCGTTCCTTTCGTCGTTGCCGGCCGCAAGGGCGATGTGACCGTCGATGCGGACGAATACATCCGTGCCGGCGCCACCCTCGACAGCATGACCAAGTTGCGCCCGGCCTTCGACAAGGAAGGCACGGTCACTGCCGGCAATGCCTCCGGCCTCAATGACGGCGCGGCTGCAGCACTACTGATGAGCGAGGCCGAAGCGTCGCGCCGCGGAATCACCCCGCTTGTTCGCATCGCCTCGTGGGCGACCGCCGGCGTCGATCCGCAGATCATGGGGACCGGGCCGATCCCCGCCTCCCGCAAGGCTTTGCAGAAGGCCGGATGGAAGATTTCCGATCTCGACCTGGTCGAGGCCAACGAAGCCTTCGCCGCCCAGGCCTGCGCGGTCAACAAGGATCTCGGCTGGGATACGTCAATCGTCAACGTCAATGGTGGCGCGATCGCTATCGGCCACCCGATCGGCGCCTCCGGTGCCCGCATTCTCAACACGCTGGTCTTTGAAATGAAGCGGCGCGGTGCGAAGAAGGGTCTTGCCACGCTTTGCATCGGCGGCGGCATGGGTATCGCCATGTGCCTGGAGGCACTCTGAACTGGAATATGCGGTCCGGAGGAGGGTGACGGCCTTGGCCGTGATGACCGAGGCCGATCTGCTTGTCATAAACCTGTCCTAACAACGGCTCCGTCAGAAGAGTCGGTGGACGCTGAAACTATATACTGAGGGGAGATCAGCACATGAGCAGAGTTGCATTGGTGACGGGTGGAACCCGGGGTATCGGGGCGGCGATTTCGATCGCGCTCATGGCCGCCGGTTACAAGGTTGCGGCGAACTATGCCGGCAATGACGAAAAAGCGAAAGCCTTCGAGGCTGAAACGGGAATTCGGACGTTCAAATGGGACGTCTCGAATTATCAGTCCTGCGTCGAGGGTATCGCCAAGGTCGAGGCGGAACTTGGCCCAGTCGAGATTCTGGTCAACAACGCCGGCATCACACGCGACGCCATGTTCCACAAGATGACGCCGGAGCAATGGAACGAGGTGATCAACACGAATCTCACCGGTGTATTCAACATGACCCATCCGGTCTGGTCCGGTATGCGCGACCGCAATTTTGGCCGCGTCATCACCATCTCGTCGATCAACGGTCAGAAGGGGCAGATGGGCCAGGCCAACTATTCGGCGGCCAAGGCCGGCGATCTCGGGATCACCAAGGCTCTCGCCCAGGAGGGCGCGGCCAAGGGAATTACGGTGAATGCGATCTGCCCCGGCTATATCGGTACGGAAATGGTGCGCGCCATTCCGGAAAAAGTGCTGAACGAACGGATCATTCCGCAGATCCCGGTCGGGCGTCTCGGCGAGCCGGAAGAGATTGCCCGCATCGTGGTATTCCTTGCATCCGAAGATGCCGGCTTCATCACCGGGTCGACGATCTCGGCCAATGGCGGGCAGTTCTTCGTCTGAGGCGGGCCATTCGTTATCTTGCAGCGGCCCCGCCAAAAGGGGCCGTCTTGCCATGGAGGTCTTGGTGCTGCCGATCTGCCCAAGTTTGCAGGATCTCGCTGCGGCGCTGGACGAGGCCTGGTCGTCCGGCNNCTTGTCGTGCAGGATTTGTTCGGCGGGGAGATTCTCAAGATGCAGGTGCCGGGCGGCACGCATTTCTACAATCGTATCGGCGGTAAGCGCGTCGACCTGACAATCAGTCAGTTCGGTCAATCCATTGCCTTTGACGACACTCTCTCCAGCCGAGCCGAAGCCTTGGCGGACACAAGCCTCGAACAGTATTTCTTGTTGCGCCCAAGGCTGGGAGCCGATCGTTAACGCGGGAGCTGCCGTCGAGGTGGAAGAATCCTAATATCCACCATTTTCTATGGTTAACACTTTGTTATTCCACAAGATAGTGCGGTGAACAAAGCGAGAAAACCGGCGCGTCACCGAATCGTCGCTGATTCGTTCCGGCTTTGATCGAAGTGTTAACGAGGCCCGGTGAAAAGCGGCAAAGAGCCGCCGGTGGGGGAACCGGCGGCTTTCTGTCGAGGCGTTGTCCGCGACTTAACGGCAGCGCGCTTCGTAGGTGCGGCCGTAGCGGTCGCGATAGACACAGTAACCAGCACGCTCCTGTGACTGGCCGATAAGGGCCCCTGCGGCACCGCCGACCACAGCGCCAACGGCTGCACCGCCGACGGAATTGGTGGCAACGCCACCGATAACCGCACCGGTTGCCGCGCCGACGCCCGCTCCGCGTTCAGTGGCCGTGCAGGAGGCGAGAGGCGCGATCAGCGCAAGGGCGATAAGGGTTTTCTTCATCATCATCGGATTCCTTTTGGTTGGATGTGGCTCAGATCCGGCCCATGAGCAGCAGGATGACAAGGATAAGCACTACAAGGCCCAAGCCGCCGGACGGTCCATAACCCCAGTTGCGGCTGTAGCCCCAGTTAGGCAGGGCGCCGATCAGCAGCAGGATGACGATAACGATTAGAATTGTGCTCAACATGGCCCTCTCCGTCTTGGAATGCGAAACTTGGTATTCGTGTGGCTTCAACGTCGCCCAAAAGGAATTGTTCCCGCCGGGCCACAGTGAGGGTGAGGCACCGGCGTGATCGGCTGGACCTTGGTGTCGGGGGATGCGGTAAGCCAATGCTCCCCCGGTGGGCCATGTGGGGGGCGAAGCTGGACCAAGGCCGGAGCCATGACCGTCCATGGAGCATCATGTCAGGCTAGGCTTGTTGCATGTTCCATGCGGCAAGCGGCGGCGGAGGGTCACATAAATACCTCAGCCGCGACAACGCACTGCCCCACCGCAGATTCTAGCACCGAGAGGTTGCCGGGTAGTCTTGAACAATACGACAAGCGATTGATCCGATTCAGCATTTTGTGTTGCATCCCGGGATGCCCGACGAGATCTAGGGGTGAACAAATCCTGAATCACGCCGAGTCAGCGATTTGTCGCTGATTCGTTCGCAGCCTGTTCCATCTGTCGACGACAGGTATTCCCAACTCGTATTTAGGGCCTTTCCTGCCGCAGGGAAGCGGGAATCTGATTCTCCCATAGCAGGTGTCTTGCCTTTGCCGCCAATCGTCGCCATGTGTGGGGCAAGCTCGCCGGCCGCCGCAATGCGGGTCCGATGATCCCCTGCAGCGCGGAGCCATCCTTGAATTCGCAACCTATGATCTTGAGCGGCCGCGGCGTCACTGCTGTGCTGGGGCCGACCAATACCGGAAAGACCCATTTCGCGATCGACCGCATGGTTGCGCATGGTTCGGGTATTATCGGCCTTCCCCTGCGCCTCTTGGCGCGCGAGGTCTATGGCCGGTTGGTCGAGCGGGTCGGTGCGTCGCAGGTGGCCCTTGTCACCGGTGAAGAGAAGATCGCGCCGACGGGTGCGCGCTTTTCCGTTTGCACGGTCGAGGCCATGCCGCGCGATACGAAGGCGTCCTTCGTGGCAATCGACGAGATCCAGCTAGCCGGCGACCTCGAGCGCGGCCATATCTTCACCGACCGCCTGCTTCACCTGCGCGGCCGCGACGAGACGCTGCTACTCGGCTCGGCATCGATGAAGCCGATCCTCCTGCAACTTCTACCCGGTATCACCATCGTCGAGCGGCCGCGGCTTTCACAGCTCTTTTATGCGGGGCAGAAGAAGATCACCCGATTGCCGCAGCGGACTGCGATCGTCGCTTTCTCCGCCGACGAGGTCTATGCGATTGCCGAACTGATCCGCCGCCAGCGTGGTGGGGCCGCCGTCGTGCTCGGAGCGTTGAGCCCCCGTACCCGCAATGCCCAGGTCGCCCTCTATCAGGAAGGCGACGTGGAATACCTTGTCGCGACTGACGCCATCGGCATGGGGCTAAATCTCGATGTCGATCACGTCGCTTTTGCCCAGGACCGGAAGTTCGACGGCTACCAGTTTCGCAACCTCAACCCCGGTGAGCTCGGCCAGATTGCCGGGCGCGCAGGCCGTCATCTGAAAGACGGAACCTTCGGTGTGACCGGCCGGGTCGATCCGCTCGATGCGGAAATGGTCGAACGTCTGGAATGCCATCAATTCGATAGCGTGAAGGTGCTGCAGTGGCGCACCGCCCGGTTCGATTTTTCATCGGTCGCGGCTTTGCTGCGTAGCCTCGAGGCGGTGCCTCGGGTGGACGGATTGACGAAAGCCCTGCCTGCCATCGACCAGCAAGCATTGGAATTCCTGGCGCGCTATCCGGAGGTGAGAGACCTTGCCGATACGCCGGCTCGTGTCGAGAAGTTGTGGGAAGCCTGCGCGCTGCCAGACTATCGACGCATCACGCCGGCACAGCATGCGGATCTGATCCAGAGCCTGTTCTTCGACCTCGTGCGTCATGGCGCGGTCAACGAGGACTTTATGGCCGAACAGGTGCGCCGGGCGGACCGAACCGATGGCGAGATCGATACATTGTCCGCAAGGATTGCCCAGATCCGCACATGGACGTATGTATCGAACCGACCGGGTTGGCTTGCCGATCCGACACACTGGCAAGAAAAGACGCGGGAAATCGAAGACCGATTGTCAGATGCGCTACATGAACGGTTGACGAAACGCTTTGTTGATCGCAGGACATCTGTGCTCATGAAGCGCTTGAGAGAGAATGCGATGTTGGAAGCTGAAATCAGTGTAAACGGCGATGTCTTCGTGGAAGGACATCACATGGGGCAACTCGCCGGTTTCCGGTTCACGCCGCTATCTGGCATGGAAGGATCTGACGCGAAGGCCGTCGAGGCTGCCGCACACAGGGCGCTGGGGCTCGAATTCGAAGCCCGGGCCGCACGTCTGCATGCTGCCGGCAACAGCGATCTGGCGATCAGCGCGGATGGCCTGGTGCGTTGGATCGGCGACCCCGTCGCACGGCTCACCGGCTCGGACCACATGCTGCATCCGCGCGTCATCCTGCTGGCCGACGAGCAGTTGACCGGCAATGCCCGGGATCATGTCGTCGCGCGCATTGAACGCTTCGTCAATCATCATATCTCGACGATCCTCAAGCCGCTCGACGATCTCTCCCGCGCCGAGGACCTGCAAGGCCTTGCCAAGGGGCTCGCCTATCAGCTGGTCGAGAACCTTGGCGTGCTGTTCCGGCGCGACGTCTCGGACGACGTCAAGTCGCTTGACCAGGATGCGCGCGCGTCGATGCGTCGCTACGGCGTGCGGTTCGGCGCCTATCACATTTTCATGCCAGCGCTGCTCAAGCCGGCGCCGGCGGAGCTGATTACGCTGTTGTGGGCGCTGAAGAACGACGGCCTGGACAAGCCCGGCTATGGAGACCTCATTCCGGTGCTTGCCGCCGGCCGTACCTCGGTTGCCACTGATCCCGGCTTCGAGCGCATGTTCTACAAGCTGGCGGGCTTCCGCTTCCTTGGAAAGCGCGCCGTGCGCATCGACATTCTCGAGCGTCTTGCCGACCTCATTCGCCCGCTTCTTCAGTGGAAGCCGGGCTCGACGCAACGTCCGGAAGGCGCCTATGACGGGCGCCGCTTCACGACGACGACGGCGATGCTCTCCATTCTCGGCGCTACGCCTGACGACATGGAAGAGATACTGAAGGGGCTGGGCTATCGGGCAGACAGCGTGACTGCCGAGGAGGCTGAAGCCTTCCTGGCTTCGCAATCCGTGCCGGCTGAGGCCGCAGAGGAGAAGCCGGCGTTGGTGGTTGCCGCGAATGATGTCGCAGTGGTTGCCGCAGATGAAGAGACGGCGGAGGTCCCAGAGGTGTCTGAAGCGCGTATCGATGCCGCGCCCGCCTCCGAGGTTTCGGTCTCTGAGGACAGTGTCGCTGAAGAAGCCCCTTTAGCATCGCAGGCTGTTGTCGAAGGGGCGAATGCTCCAACCGACGCCATAGTCGTCGTTCCGACTAGCGAGGCGGTGACATCTGGCGAACCGGCTGCAGAAGAGGGGGGCGTCGCCGAGCCGAAGCCAGTGCTGCTGTGGCGTCCGGGTGGCCGTGCCGACAATCAGCGTGGCGCGCGTCCGGCCGGCGATCGTCAGCGTAGCGGCAATCGCGGACCCAACCGTACGTCGGCCGAAGCTNNCGAAGCTCAAGGCGAAGGCCAACGAGATGAGCGGCGCCGAGACGGTGATGGCGGCAAGGGCCGTGACAAGGACGGCAGTCGTGGCGGTTTCAACCACAAGGGCGATCGATCGGAGCGCAAGGACCGGCACAATCGGCCTGACCGTGACGCAAAGCCGCAACCCGCTCGCTTCGAGGCGAAGCTGCCGCGCAAGGAGAAGCCGCTCGATCCGGATTCGCCCTTCGCCAAACTCGCCGCTCTCAAGGAGCAGATGAAGAAATAAGATGGACGACAAACGGCCACAAAACGGTTCGCGCCAGCGCATCGACAAGTGGTTGTTTTTCGCCCGTATTTCGAAGTCTCGCACGCTTGCTCAGGAGCGCGTATCGGGTGGCCATGTCCGGGTCAATGGCCGGATCGTGCGTCAACCCAGCCATTTGATACTCCCGGGAGACCGCCTCGAGGTTGCGCTGCAGAAGCGCGACATCGTGCTTGTCGTCGTCGCAGCGGGTGACCGCCGCGGACCCTACGAGGAGGCTCGCCTGCTCTACGAGGACTTGACGCCGTCGATGATTGAAGAGGATCTGCTGGGGGCTCTCGAACAGGCTGCCCGGCTGCCCGGCTCCGGACGCCCCACCAAGAAGGAACGACGGGCCATCGATCGGCTGCAACCAGGTGAGCCCTGGTCGGAGGATTAGAAAACGGTGCGCGCCTGCGGCCATTTTCCGAATTGTTTATCCTTGCTATAGCCCCGATAAACCAGTAGCTGACTTCCTGTTCAGCCTAACCTCGCTCGGTCCAGAAAATGCCTGGCCAGCCGCATTGATGGAATGTCAGACGAGACAGGCTTGAACGCCGTCTGCGCCTAAGAGATCCTGGAGTACCGCATGACTTATATAGTCACTGATAATTGCATCCGCTGCAAATATACTGATTGCGTCGAGGTTTGTCCGGTCGACTGTTTCTACGAGGGTGAGAACTTTCTTGTCATCCATCCGGACGAGTGCATCGATTGCGGCGTTTGCGAGCCGGAATGCCCGGCCGAGGCGATCAAGCCGGACACGGAGCCGGGTCTGGACAAGTGGCTACAGATAAATACGGAATATGCCAAGATTTGGCCCAACATCACTGTCAAGCGGGATCCGTTGCCTGAGTCAAAGGAGATGGACGGCGTGGCTGGCAAGTACGAGAAGTATTTTTCGCCGAAGCCCGGGACAGGGGATTGATTGGCCCGCCAGCCGTGGCGGCGAAGAAGTTCGGACTGGGCAGGACGGAGCCGCAGAAAGCACGCCCCGTTGGGGCGTGATCTGTCGCATTGTGGCAGTGCGGCAGTAAAATATTGATTTACTCATATTTTTGTGGTAACAAGCTAGAACTGTTCCACTTCGCGGCATTGGTGTGCCCTGAACCATCACGAAAGCAACTCCATCGTCCAATGCGGTTACCGTGACACTAGCGACCTCGGCGGTCGCGTTGCTGTTGCGACGATGGAGATGTTTGCGTGGGGGCTGGATCAGGATGGAGTGACCCGACGGTTTCCCCCGTCTCATCCGGGCCTGACCGACCCGGCACCGGCTTGATGCCGGGAGCATAACAGGGAGTTTTTGAAACGAATGACGACTCAGCAGAAAAAATCTTCGACGCGCCAAGGCTTCAAGACCGGCGAATCGATCGTCTACCCGGCACATGGTGTCGGTATCATCACCGCCATCGAAGAGCAAGAAGTCGCCGGCATGAAGCTTGAGCTTTTCGTGATCGATTTCGAGAAGGACAAGATGCGACTCAAGGTTCCGGTTGGCAAAGCCGTAAGCATTGGCATGCGCAAGCTTTCGGAAACCGATTTCGTCGAGCGTGCCCTGAAGGTCGTTCAAGGCAAGGCACGCGTCAAGCGGACCATGTGGTCGCGCCGTGCCCAGGAATATGATGCGAAGATCAATTCCGGCGACCTTATCTCGATCGCCGAAGTGGTCCGTGATCTCTTTCGCGCCGAGAACCAGCCTGAGCAGTCCTATTCGGAGCGCCAGCTTTATGAAGCGGCCCTCGACCGTATGGCGCGCGAAATCGCTGCCGTCAACAAGATGTCCGATACCGAGGCCGTCCGCCTCGTTGAGGTCAATCTCGCCAAGGGACCAAAGCGTGGCAAGGCTGTTGAAGACGATGATACGCAGGAAGAGGCTGCGTAAGTCGCTTCTCGACGCCTTGAGCCGTTAACGAAAAAACCTCCGGTCAATGACCGGAGGTTTTTTGATGTGGTAAGCGGCAATGAACGAGCCGTTCAGGCCCGGTCGCGGATGTTGTAATACAAGAGTGTCGCCATACCCCAGGCGAACATGCCGGCCAGAAACACCAGAAACGCATAGAGAAGTCGGTTCGGGTACTGGGCCATCTGTGACAGCGTGGGCTGAATGAAGACCGCCAGGTAACGCTGTTTTCCGGTCGCATCCATGCGCGCCTTTTCCAGTGATGCGAGGGCTGCAGCATAGGTGCGCTCGCCGAATTCGCGTTCCAGTTCGAGCTTCTCATAAAGCTGCAGGCGACCGGACACGTCGGAACCGGTAAGGTCCTGGGTTGTCCGTGCCGTCTTCGTTCCAACCGTGCCGCTGCCGAGCCGTTGCTTTTCTGCCTGGATGCGCGATTCCAAGGCCGCAATCTGTGTCTTGATCACGCGAATGCGGGGCGTATCCTCCGCCATCTGCGAGCGGGCGACTTCCAGATCCGCGTTCAGCTTGGCAAGTTCCTGCTCCATGCCGGCGACGAGCTGAACTGCCAGCTTGGCCCCCTCGACGGGATCGACGTCCTGCGAAACGTCGCGGAATTCGCGCAACGCCATGCGGGCGTCCGTCAGGCGTTTTTCGGCAATGGCGATTTCCTGCCTGGCGAGCTTTAGGGATTCATTATGCGCTGTAGTCGACAGATCGTTGATCAGTGCTTCGCAGCGGGCGAGGATGAACCGGGCAATTTCCTGGGCCTGCAGAGGGTCGAAAGCCCTCACCTGAAGCTGAAGAATGCCGGATGCATTGTCAAAATTCACCGTAATCATACGCTGCCAGTAACTTAACTTGTCCTCAATTGGCAGCGCAGCGGCCATTCCGAAGAAAAAGTCTGCGCCACGAGGCGCATAAACCGCATCGAGATCGAACCGGGAATCGACATCTTCCAGCATGCGCTCACTGAGCAGATAGTCCATCAAGATGTAGGAGTCGGCAACCGTACTGGTTGCCGTCGTCTGGGTGAACATTCCCATGATGTCGGAGGCGCCGACCGATGATGCGATGCTACGCACCGCAAAGGAGGAGGAACTATGGTATTGGTCTTGCGCCACAAAGGCGAGATAGAGCGATGCCAGCGTGCTGGGAATGGCCACCAGAACAACGAAGGCAGCGATAATAACAAGATGCCGGATCTTGAGAAGCGGAGAGATCCTCTTCGAACGAACTTCGCGGGCTTTCTTTTTGCCTTCATCAAGCAGGCCTTCCAGAATCCGCACATTCGGATGCGGCTTCGGCTTGGCGACCACTCCATCCAGCTGGGGCGGCACTATCCGGGGGCCTGCCGTGTTGTCGGGGTTTGCCATGTCGTCAGCTAGCCTTCATGTTCTTATCGTGGACGCTGATCGCATCCTCTACATTATCGAAATAGGTCAGTTTGCCTTTTTCCATCACGATACCGCAATCGCAGTACTCTCGGATCGTTGCCGTACTGTGAGATACCATGATCACATCGGAATCCGCGAGACGTGTCCTGAATACATCATGGCATTTCTTTTTAAAGTTCGCATCACCGACGGCAGTGATTTCATCGACGAGATAGTAATCGAAGTTGACACCCATGCTCAAGCCGAATGCCAGACGTGCCTTCATGCCCGAGGAATAAGTGCCAACTGGGGCGCGGAAAAAGGCTCCGAGTTCGGCAAAATCAGCCACATAGTCGATCAGTTTTTCGGAATCCACGCCATAGATGCGCCCAACGAATCGGACATTCTGTTCTCCGGTCAGGTTCCCCTGAAAACTGCCTTGGAAGCCGAGCGGCCAGGAGATGCGACCTTCGCGAACGATGCGTCCGCCGTCCAGTTTGATCGTTCCTGCAAAGAGACGAAGCAGGGTCGATTTTCCCGCGCCGTTGCGTCCCAGGAGGCCAATGCTGCGACCGCGCTTCAGGACGAGCGAAACGCCGTCGAGGATCGGCTTCTTGGTGCCGCGGGCATAAACGAATTTGGAGGCCTGTTCTAACCGGATCATTCGTTGCGCAGTGTCCTGGTGGAAAGGGTAAAAAGGGTCAGGCCGCCTATCAGGCAGACAAAGATCCAGCCCATGAGATAATTGAGATCGAGTGTAGTCGCACGGTACTCGGCGTAGAAACCTTTGCGAAACAGCACCACGATGTGGACAATCGGGTTGTAGGCGATAATCTCGCGGAAGGGGTGGGGCAGGGCGGCGGGCAAGAAAAAAATGCCGGACAGCAGGAACGAGGGCTTCATGGCGATCTGATAGATCTTCTCGTAAAGGGGAGACCGCAGAAACAGAACGGTATTGCTGAGGCTGACGCCGAAAGCGAGCAAAGTCGCGGCCAGCACAGCAGCCAGAATGGCTACCCAATCGATCGTGATCGGCATGCGTAATGTGCTGATCGTAACGCCGAGCACGATGAATGCCACCATGCTCATGGTTCCAAGCTGCAGCAGCAACCTCGCCACCAGGGTGTCGATCGGGGCGACATTGGGATAACTCAGCAATGCCTTGTTCCCCTTGAGGGCGTCATTCAGGTAGTTGGTCGTCCCCTGATAGAAATGGAATCCGATGTAGCCGGTGGCAAAAAAAAGGGTGAAGCTTGTGCCAAGCGGCGGCAGGTGGGCGATCGCCTGAAAAATTATCGTCAGCATAAGCACGTGGGCCACGGGGTCCAACAGAGCCCAGATGTAGCCGCCGGGCTTGTTGCCGAACCGGGTCGACATTTCGCGAATGAGCAGGGCCGAGACGATGCGCATGTGCGTTACGAAATACATTTAATCCAGCCTGTGCTCGCCAGCGCCCTATTCTCCGCGGGGCGCCCGTGGACGTCTGTTCTGTTAGCATGAACATTTTTTTATGGCAAAAAGAGGTTGCGGCCTGTCTTTACGCCTTGTGCAAGGCTAAGGGGAAGGAGTGGAGTTCCGCAACATGCATTCCTGTTTGGCGCGCAACTATTCCAAGCGATATGCCAAGACGCGCGATTCCATCCCGCTAATGGGGCAGGTTGGGAATTGACGGTGCACAATCGCTTGTCTAATGCCTATGGGAGGTGTGGGCCGCGAGATGAGCGCCGAGGTTGTCGTGCCGCAATCCAATGAAACTCTGCGATAGAAGTATATGACAGTAGAAGTAATCGGGCGTGCATGCGCCGCACCTGGAGCTGGATCGCCTGAAGCGCTGTTTGAAATGATGCGTGCGGGCATCTGCGCGGTCACGAACATTCCAAGTGATCGCTGGGACCGTGCGCGCTTCTGGCACCCGCAGATGGGCGTTGCGGGAAAATACTATACCGATGCTGCAGGGGTGCTTGAAGACATTCATGCCTTCGACCCTGCCTTGTTCGGCATTTCGCGGCGCGAAGCGACCTTCATGGATCCGCAGCAGCGGCTGATGCTGGAATTGACCTGGCGGGCGCTGGAGGATGCCAATCTTCCGGTGGCGAGCCTCCAGGACGAGCGGGTTGCGGTCTATGTCGGCGCATCCAGCCTCGACCATGCCAATCTGTCGGTCGAGGATCCGGCAGCGCCCGGTCCCTACTTCATGACCGGCAATACGCTGTCTATCGTCTCCAACCGTATTTCCCACGTCTTTGGCCTCAAGGGGCCGAGCCTGACGGTCGACACTGCCTGCTCGTCTTCACTGGTCGCTCTCGACCATGCCGTTCGCGCCATCAATTCCGGTCTGGTCGACACCGCCATTGTCGGCGGCGTGAACATGCTCGTGCATCCGCTGCCTTTCGTCGGTTTCGCCTAGGCGCGCATGCTGTCGCCCGACGGGCTCTGCAAAGCCTATGACAATGACGGCATTGGCTATGTGCGCGCCGAAGGCGGCGCCGTGCTCGTTCTCCGCTCCTCCGAACGCGTCGCCCGCGAAGGTGACCGCAGCCGCGCGACGATCGTCGCATCCGGCATCAATGCCGCGGGCCGAACCAACGGCATTTCGTTACCGTCGCGCGAGGCGCAGGCGGAATTGCTGATGTCGATTTATTCTGACGGCATCGATCCCCGCGACGTAGCCTTCGTCGAAGGCCATGGCACAGGCACCAAGGTGGGCGACCCGGCCGAGGTCTGGTCGCTTGGCCAGGTGATCGGCATGCGCCGGGAAGAGCCGGTATGGATCGGTTCGATCAAGACCAATATCGGCCACACCGAACCGGCCTCTGGCTTGCTCGGCGTGATCAAGGCGATGCTCGCACTGGAACATGACTATCTGCCGGCGTCGCTGCATTTCGACACGCCGAACGAGGATATCGATTTCCAGGGCCTCAACGTTCGCGTCGCCAACAAGCCCGTAGTGCTTGAGAAGAGCGACCGGCCGCGGCTGGCCGGCATCAATTCCTTCGGTTTCGGCGGCGCCAATGCGCACGTCGTGATCGCCGACCCGCAGGCTGCCGTCGCGACCGACGCGTCGAAGCAGGCCAAGGATGGTTCGCCGCAACTTCTGATGGTCAGCGCACACACGGCCGACAGCCTGAAAAATCTGCTTGCCGCCTATCGCGATCGCCTCGCTTCGGCCGAAAGCGAAGAGGAGGCCACCGCCATCGTCGCCGCTGCGAGCGCCAATCGCTCGGCGCTGCGCCATCGTTTTGTCGTCACGGCGGAACGCGCGCAGGCCATCGAAGCGATCGACGCGCATCTTGCCGGTGCCGAATGTCTCGCTGAGACCGGTGAAGCACTGTCGCGCGACCCGAAAGTTGCGCTCGTCTTTTCGGGCAACGGAGCGCAGTGGGCCGGTATGGGCCTCGAGGCGCTCAAGCACAATGCCTCCTTCCGGCGATCCTTCGAGCGGATATCCGAGCTCTTTTCGCGCCAGTCTCCTATCGACCTGAAGGAATCGCTCAGCGATCCGGAACTTGAGAGCAAGCTTAGCGATACCAAGCTTGCGCAGCCGATTCTCTTCGCCATCCAGGCCGCCTTGACGGACAGCTTGGTGGAGATGGGCCTTCGCCCGACAGCGAGCCTCGGCCATTCGGTCGGCGAAGTCGCCGCTGCCTACGCGGCCGGCGCGCTGTCGCTCGAGGATGCCGTGACGGTGATTGCCAAGCGCTCGCTGCACCAGGACGTATTGGCAGGCGAAGGGACTATGGCGGCCGTCAAGCTTGGTGAACAGGCCACGATGGAACTAATCCGGTCCCTCGACCTGGGAGAGCTCGAAATCGCAGCGATCAACGCGCCGAATTCGGTGACGATCTCGGGTTCCTACGAAAATATCAAGCTTCTGCGCGAGCGTGCCCGCAAACGTCGGGTGGCGGTTCAGCCGCTGGACATCAATTATCCCTTCCATCACCCGCTGATCGATCGGTCGCGCGATGCGTTTCTGGCCGACATGCCGGCGATCGCGCCGCGCCGTGGCGATACCGTGTTCATCTCGACAGTTACCGGCACCGCGATCAATGGCGAAGCACTGACACCGGAATACTGGTGGCGCAATGTTCGCCAGCCGGTCAAGTTCCAGCAGGCTGCGGAAGAGGCAATGGCGCTCGGCTGCAATGTGTTCATCGAAGTGACACCGCGCGCCATCCTTGGCGGCTATCTTTCCGAAATTGCAAAACAGCGTTCAGCTTCGATCAATTTTGTCGGGACACTGTCGCGCGAAGATGGGCACCTGAACAGCGATCCGGTGCTGCAGGCCATGGCACGCGCCATCGCCGGCGGAGCGACGGTCGACAAGGCCAAGGTGTTCGGGAAACGCAATGCCTTCGTGAACCTGCCGGAGCTGCCGTTCGACAAGACCGACCTTCAGCCAGATCGCACCAGCGACCGCGCCGACATCTACGGGCGCGACAGCGAGGTCGGCTACACGCTCGTTGGCTGGCGCATCGATCCTAACAGCGCGACATGGAAGAACCATATTGATGCGCATCTCTTCCCGGATCTTGCGGAGCATGTCGTCGATGGTCGCTCGATCCTTCCGGGCAGCGGCTTCATCGAGATTGCTATCTCCGCGGCCAGCCAACTTTACGGTCAGTCGCGCGTTGAAATCACCAATCTCGAAATCGTGCGTCCTCTCGAGCTTAGCGAAAGCCGTCTGATCGAGCTTTCGACCATGGTCTCGCGGGAGACCGGCGATCTCGAGATCCGTTCGCGCGAGCGGCTGAGTGAAGACGACTGGACGATCCATGCGGTCGCCCGCGTGCGCAAGCTGACTGCTTCCGAGGTGCGTCCGGTCCCGGCCTTGCCGCAGATCGACGTGACCGCCGAGATCGATGCGAAGAAGGCCTATGGCATCGCCGCCAATTTCGGGCTCGACTACGGACCGCACTTCCAGCTGATGCAGCAGACCACCTGTCGCGGCGATCGGTTGATCGAGGTGTCGCTTGCTGAACCCGCGACGCCGGCGCATCCGATGCTGCGCTACAATCTCAACCCCGTTTCCGTCGATGCTGTCTTCCACGGCCTGGTCGCCCTGTTCGACTGGTTCAGCGGCGACCATCGTGGAGCGCCCTACATTCCCGTGCGCTTCGGCCAGATCCGCATCGACCGCACCGGCGCTACGATCCGCCGGGCGGTTATCGAGATCGACCGGCTGAGCCCGACCTCGATCAAGGCGAAGTTCCATCTGTTCGATGCCGATGGCGAGCGGGTTGCGTCCTTAGAGGACTGTCGCTTCCGTCGTACCTATCTGAAGCAGCGCAAGGCGCTGGGCGCGCTTTCCTTCCACTACGAGGCGCTGTCTTCGTCGGTGGCGGGGCGGGCCTTGCCGTCGGTCGCGGCCGCTGTCTCGGCGGATTCCTGCTTCGCGCAACTGCCGGAAACCGGCCTCGACAACGAGACGCTGCTGTTCAATGCCGCGATCATGCGGGCCCTGCACGATATGGCGAGCGCGCTTGCGGGCGGCAAGACGAGCCTCACCTCTGCTGATCTTCCAGTCGACCCGGCCCTGCGACCGTTCCTGTTCAACGGCCNNTTCATCGACCAGCAGGGCGGGGAATGGATCATCGATCCGGAATGTGCGCTGCCGCCGGTCGCGGAAATCCTTGGCGACCTCTACAAGGAATGTCCGGATCGCGCCGTCGAGGCGGTGCTGATCAACGATGTCTATCGCGAGGTGCTGGATCGCCTCGCCGAGCCGGAAGCGGGCACAGACGCTGGTGATGAAGGGTCGCTGAAGCGCGATCATTTCCTCAGCGAGGCAACTCTGGAACACCAGGAAATTCATTCGGTTGCAGCCCGGTCGCGAATAACGATCCTGCTTGACGGCCTGCGCGCCTGGCTTGGCAAGCGGCCATCCAAGGCAAGCCTGCGGATCCTCGAGCTTGGCAGCACCTCGGTGGGCCTGAGCCGCGGGCTCGCGGAAGTTGCCGCCGACCACGGTGCCCGGCTGGCGATCTACGAGCCGGATGGCGCGCTTCGCCATCGCCTGGAACTCGCTTTCGAAGATCAGCCTCACGTCAGCATCTTTTCGCGCGAAGAACTGTCGGCCATCGCATCGGCTGATGTCGTGCTCAGTGCCAGCAGCCAGTTCCGCAACCTGATCGAAACGGACTTCGCATCGGAGAAAGGCGCGGGCGTCTTGGCCGGTGCCCAAGCTCTGCTGGCTGCCGTCGAGGCGCCGGCACTGTTCCACGACTTCGTCTCGGGTCTCTCCGAGGGCTGGTTCACCCGTAGCCAGACCGCGGAATTCCCGATCGGTGCGCTGGCGAATGCCAGCGATTGGCGGGCGATCCTGTCGAACATCGGCTTTGCCGAGGCGGATGTCGTCCTGCGCGAGATGACGGGCGGGCCGGTCATCACCATCGAAACGAAAGCCGCAGCCTCCGCTGCTTCCGAAATCTCGGATGCGACCTACGCGACCCAGAACCCGGTTCTGCTCGTCCACGACGGACGTATTTTCACGGATGCCCTGTCTGCGGCNNGGCAGCCGAAGGTCAGGGCTTCCCATCCTTCGAGATTCTTGCCGCAAGCGGCGATCTTGCTGCCGACAAGGAAGCCTTCATCAAGCGCTTCGAACGCCATGCGGATGCCCCGCTGGACGTGATTTATCTCTCCCCCACAGTCGATGCGGCTGGGGACGCATCGGCCGTGCTTCAGGACAATGTGCTGATCCTCAGCGCGTTTGCCTTGGCGCTTGCTGACTATCGCGGATCGCGCACTAAGGAACCTGCGCCGATCCGGCTTCTCGTATCGGCACCCGGCGGCGCGCCGGTTTCCGATCGACCGGCGGCCGACCCGGTGAATTCGGGTTTGTGGACTTTCCTGCGCGTCTTGCGCAACGAGTTCGACTTCCTCGATGTACAGAGCATCGACAGCGGTGCCTTGCGTCGTGATCCGGCCCAGTTGCTCGCCGACGTGGCGGCCATTTGCGCGCCAGGCGTTGCCAACCGCGAATGGTGCGTCAGCACCGATGGCATAAGCGTGCTTGAATTGCGCGCAGTTCCGGGCGCCATGCCGACGGCCAACACAGTCACGACGACTTTTGACGCCGCGGTCATTCGCCAGCAGACGCCGTCGCAGGTTTCCAGCATCCGCTGGGAAAGCTGTGACGTGCCGGCAATTGGGCCGGACGACGTCCTGGTCCAGGTGGCCGCCACCGGCCTCAACTTCCGCGACGTCATGTGGGCCATGGGACTTTTGCCGGAAGAGGCACTGGAGGACGGCTTTGCCGGCGCTTCGATCGGCATGGAGTTCTCCGGTCGAGTCGTTGCTGTTGGCGGGAATGTCGATGACCTCGCCATCGGTGATCCTGTGATGGCCATCGCGGCTGCCGCCTTCGCCACCCATGTCGTTGTCAAGCGGGCAGGCGTAGCGAAATTGCCGTCCGGCGTTGATCCGGTCGCGGCTGCTTCGATTCCGGTTGTCTTCCTGACGGCCTATTACGCGATCATCGAACTTGCCCGGTCGCGTCCCGGCGAGACGATCCTGATCCACGGCGCTGCCGGCGGCGTTGGCCTTGCCGCGCTGCAGGTGGCCAAGCATGCGGGTCTGAAGGTCATCGCGACCGCCGGCACGCAGGAGAAGCGTCGTTTTGTCGAAATGCTCGGCGCCGACTACATCTTCGATTCCCGCTCGCTGAGCTTCGTCAACGACGTTCTGGCGGTGACCGGCGGCGAGGGTGTGGACGTCGTGCTCAACTCGTTGTTCGGCGAGGCGATGGAGCAAAGCCTGTCGCTGGTGAAGCCGTTCGGCCGGTTCCTCGAGCTCGGCAAGCGCGACTATTATGCCGACAGCAAGATCGGGCTTCGTCCCTTCCGCCGCAATGTCAGCTATTTCGGCATCGACGCTGACCAATTGCTCGTCCTCCATCCGGCACTTTCGCGCCGCATGCTGAGCGAGATCGGCGTGCTATTCGAGGAGGGCGTGTTCTCGGCACTTCCCTATCGCGCCTTCGATCATGACGAAATCGGCGACGCTTTCCGTCTGATGCAGAATGCCGGGCACATTGGCAAGATCGTCGTCCTGCCGCCCAAGGCCGGCGTGGATCGGGTCGCGTCACGTGCTTCGCGCAAAATGTTCGTCGATTCCGAAGGCGTGCATCTTGTCGTCGGCGGCATCGGTGGCTTCGGCCTCGTTGCAGCCGAATGGCTCGTCGAGAAGGGCGCGCGCCATGTTGCGCTGTGCTCGCGTCGCGGTGTGGCGGACGCAGAAACCTCTGCGGCGATCGAGCGTTGGCGCTTGGCCGGCGTTGTCGCCCATCTCTTCGCCTGCGATGTGACCAAAGAAACGGACGTCGCGAAAATGTTGTCGGCGATCCGCAAGATCGGCCCGTTGAAGAGCGTTGTCCATGCCGCCATGGTTCTGGACGATGCGCTGATCAGCAATCTCAATCGCGAGCGCAACCAGCCGGTCATCGACGTCAAGGCCAAGGGTGCGGCGATCCTCGATCGGCTGACGCGCGTTGACAAGCTGGACAATTTCATTTTGTTCTCATCGGTGACAACACTGGTCGGCAACCCGGGGCAGGCCAACTACGTGGCTGCGAACGGCTTCCTGGAAGGTCTGGCGCGTGCACGGCGAGGTGCCGGGCTGCCGGGGCTTGCGGTCGGTTTCGGCGCCATTTCCGATGCGGGCTATCTCGCCCGCAACACTGATGTCGGCCAGCGGCTCGACCGGCGGCTCGGCAAGACGGCGATCGGTTCGCGCGAAGCATTGCAGTGCGTCGAGGACTATATCGCGTCCGCCCCCGACAGCGTCGAGGCTGCGGTGGTAATGGTATCCGAATTCGACTGGGGCGCCGCCCACCACCTGCGCGTGGTCGGAGAGAGCCTTTTCGAAGTCGTCATGCGCCGGGCTTCGCATCATGCAAGCGGGGCCGAAGGTGGCGAGATCGATCTTGCGGCGATGATAGAGGGCAAGGCCCAGACGGAAGCGCAGGATATCCTGTTCGATGTGGTGGCGCAGGAGATCGCCAATATCCTCAGAGTGTCACGCGAAAGCATCTCCAAGGAAAGCGTTCTCAAGGAAATCGGGCTCGACAGCCTGATGGCCGTTGAACTCGGTTTGAATTTCGAACAGAATACCGGCTTCGATATGCCGCTGAGCAGCCTTGCAGACAATGCAACGGTCGGGGACATTACGCGGCGCCTCTATGAGAAGGTGAGAACGCGGAGCGATACGGACGAAACGGCGGCTGAAGGGTCGGACGATTTGCGGATCCTCGACGAGTTGAGCCGACGTCACGGCGGAGCCGAACAGGAGGGCAACTCCGAACCATCGGAGTGAGCGCCTTGGAGTGCTGAAATGGATGAGAGCAAGCGGCAGTTCATACTGAACCGTATGAAAGGATTGCAGAAGGACGTCGAAGACGGGCGCCGCATCCGCACCGAGCACGCAGCAGCGCAGGCTCCGGTGCGCAGGCAGCCAGGCTTCGCAGACCTTCCCGAGTACAAGCAGGTGGTGATGCAGCAGCTCGCCGGCCAGCATTTCGGCATGGAAAACCCCTTCTACCGGGCCCATGAGGGCGCGAGCGGCGCAACTGCGCTGATCGGCGGCAGGCGCTTCGACAATTTCGCCTCCTACGACTATCTCGGCCTCAACCATCATCCGAAGGTTCTTGCACGTGCGACCCAAGCGCTCGACACCTTCGGCGTTTCCGCTTCGGCCAGCCGTCTGGTCGCAGGCGAGCGTACCATTCACACCGAGCTCGAAGAGAAGGTCGCCGATGTTTACGACGCAGAAGCCGCGGTCTGTTTCGTCAGCGGCTATCTGACCAATGTTGCGGGCATCAGCTCGCTGGTCGGGCCGAAGGATCTGGTGGTCCACGACGAGTTCATCCACAACAGCGCATTGGCGGGCATTCGGCTCTCTGGCGCTACGCGCCGTTTCTTCAAGCACAACGACATTGCCGATCTAGACCGTGTGTTGAAGGCGCTTGCCGGTGACTACGAGCGGATTTTGGTGATCGCCGAAGGCGTCTACTCGATGGACGGCGACATCGCCGATCTCCCGGCGCTGATTCGTCTCAAGGATCAATACGGCTTTTGGCTGATGGTCGACGAGGCGCATTCTCTCGGCGTGCTCGGCGATACTGGACGCGGCGTATTCGAGCATTTCGGCATTGCTCCGGGGGGCGTCGACATCTGGATGGGGACACTGTCCAAAACCAGCTGCAGCTGTGGCGGCTATATTGCTGGCAGCGAGGCGCTGATCACCCTGCTGAAAGCTCAGGCAGGCGGTTTCGTCTATAGCGTCGGCCTTGCCCCTGCGCTGGCGGCAGCGGCGATTGCCAGCCTCGAAATTCTGAAGGCCGAACCGGAGCGCACGCATCGGCTGCGCCACAATAGCCGTCTTTTCCTTGAGCTCGCCCGCGAACGCGGTCTTGATACGGGGCTGAGCCAAGGCTATTCCGTCGTGCCGGTGCTGGTTGCGGATTCGCTGCGTGCCGTGCAACTGTCGAACGAATTGCATGCCGATGGTATAAACGTGCTGCCGATCATCCATCCGGCCGTTCCGGAAGGTCTTGCACGGCTACGCTTCTTCATCACCAGCGCCCATACCGACGAGCAAATCACCCGCGCGGTCGAACGCACGGCCACTATTCTCGAGCGCTTGAAGCAGGAGAATTTTGGTCTCGGCTCGTTTGACACCAGTCAGTTGATGGCCCTGTTCGCCAAATCTTGAACCGTGTTGCCATCCGCAGGTTTCTTCCCACAAACGCGGTCCGATGATCACGGCCCGAGGTGTCCATGGTCCACGTCGTCATTACCGGAGGCTCGAGCGGGATCGGTTTGGCGGTAGCCCGCCAATATCTTGAACGGGCGGCGCGCGTGAGCCTGATCGGACGCAGTCAGGAGCGGCTCGAGGCGGCCAGGGCTCGGTTGATATCGGAGACCGGGCGGAGCGCAGATGACATTCTCATCGCCAGTCTTGATGTGACCGACGATGCCGCAGTGCAAGCGGTGCTCTCGGCAATCGAAGCGGATGTCGGCCCCTGCGATATACTCGTTACCGCCGCAGGCCTGGTGTCTCCAATGCCATTCGATGCGCTAACAGGAGCACAATTCAAGCGCCATGTNNGGACACCAATCTGAACGGCACGGTTCATGTGATCTCTGCCGTCTATGCCGGGATGAAGGCCCGCAGGCAGGGCCAGATCATGATCATCTCTTCGGGGGCGGGACTGATAGGGCTTCATGGTTATACCGCCTATTGCGCTTCGAAGTCGGCGCTCGTCGGTTTCGCCGAAGCCCTGCGCGTCGAATCGAGATGGCATGGCATTGATGTGTCGATCTGCTTCCCGCCTGATACGGATACCCCGCAATTGGCGGATGAGCTGAAGCTCCGCCCGGCGGAAGCGGTGGCAATGATAGGCCGTGCCGGACTGTGGAGTAGCGAGGCCGTCGCCCGGCGCATCGTCCGGGCACTGGATCGGCGGCAGGCCGAGATCTTCTTCACGCCGACGCTCTACCTGCTGGCGCGTTTCGGCGGTGTCGCAAAACCGTGGATCTATCGCTGGTTCCATCGGTCGTGGCGGCGATAAAGCCCGCGCATTTTCACTGCGCGGTCAGTTCGGCCTCGTAGCGGAATTCGACCGGGCCGGGAGGCTCTTCCGAAAGCTGGCGGGAAGGCGAGAGGATGCGCTCGAGCATTTCGTGCGCGCCGCTCTGGATCGCTTGCTTGCCGATGAAGCCGCCGCGAACCTGCACGGTGGCGATCAGGGCGCGGGCGAGAGCATCAGGCATGTCGGCTTGTGGAGCCTGAGGTTCGGTCCAGAAAGACGCCAGGCTCTCCTGATGTGTCACGCCGGGCATGTCGTAGATCGAAGCGCCAAGGCTTATCACCGGCTTTCCCGCAAGCAGCGCCGTCAGGCCCACTGTCGAATTGACCGTGACAATGCCGTCAGCGCGGGCAATCAACCGATCCAGGTCGCCGCCGTCGATCAGATCGACCCGGTCGCCGACCCCCTGTGATTTCGCCATATCGGCGATCCTTCGCGGCCAACCGCTTAGGCCGTTGTCGATCGGGTGCGTCTTGAACAGCAGGCGCTTGTCCATCGTGGCATGGCGGGCAAAGGAACGGATGACACTCTCGACCAGCCGGTAAAGATCCCCGACTGGCGCGTGCAGCCGGATCTGATAGTCGCCTGGCAATTGCAGGGGAAACAAGAAAAAACGGGACCCGTTTTCCGGTGCTGCAGACAAATAGCGACCCTCTATCGCTCGGGCTTCGCGCCCGCGACGGCGTGCGGCAAGGGCTTTGCCGATCCAGCCGGCATATTCGATGACTGGATGAACAGGGCCATGGGCACGATAGTTCGGATGAACGAGCCAGCCGAGCAGCACGTTCGGGACGTGGTAGGCCAGATCCAGTAGGGCATAGGTCAGGAAGCTCGATCGGAAATGTCCACCAAGGTCGGCAGGGGGCGTGCCGGCGGCTATGGCGCGAACCGTTTCGGCCCGCTTAGGAAAGCGCGACCGGCCGGACATGCCGTCCGGCTCGATGGTCAGCCAGTCGGGTCTCAGATATCCGTGTTCGAAGACATGCACACGGATATCGAGGCCGCGGGCGACCTCGATCGCGGCTGCATGCTTGGGCCGTCCGTCGCCGAGCATCAGGATGTCGGTTACTTTTCTGTCGCGGCAAATCCGCTCCAGATATTGCGGCCACTGCGCATCGGCGCCCCTGAACCAGTCGGCTCGGCGGGGCCACCAAAAGACAGCATCGCCAAGGCAGAAATGGATCTTGTATACCGAGAACCCACGCTGTTCCGCCTCGGACGCCAGACCCTTCAGAAAGGGAGAGGCCGGCCCTTGGAGAAGCAGCAAGGCGAAACGATGCATGATGGTCACTTGTGGTCTTGTTCATCGGTTGGCTGCCACTTATAGTCGCCGCCGGCTCGCAGGTACAATGCCGGTTTCAATGGAAATGGTTCGGAATGCTCCCCTCTTCTTCTCGTGAATGGTACGTTCGTTGATGCGTCCATCCGAGGCACGATCTTCAATCCTATTCCTGCAGGGCCCGCCATCGACTTTCTGGCGTGCGCTTGCCGATGCTTTCGAGGCTGCCGGCGTGCCTACCCATCGCGTCAATTTCTCGTTTGGGGATCAACTCTACTGGCTCAAGCGTGGAGCGATCAATTATCGAGGATCGTTCAAGCGCTGGGCCTCGTTCGTCGAGGCGCTGATCCAGCGCGAGGACATTACCGATATCGTCTACTACGCGGATCAATTGCCGTATCACTGCGTGGCGCGCGACATCGCCCGGCGGCTAGGCGTCCGTTGCCATGCCATGGAGTTCGGCTACCTGCGCCCTGATTGGATCACCCTCGAACGGGACGGGATGGGGAGACTATCGCATTTCCCGGACGATCCGGAGGCCATAAGGGCGATCGCGAGACAGGTGCCGGAACCAGACATGCACGTGCTCTATCCTCATACCTTCGGACAGGAAGCGTTCAACGAGGTGGTCTATAATCTGGCGGCCTTTTTCGGGCGTCCTTTTTTCCCGCTCTATCGCGCCGACAAATACTATAACGCGCTGGTTGACTATCTGCCTTGGGTCGTGCGGGCCCTGCATCGAAAGGCTTTGACCCCGCCGGAGCTTCTGGAGAAGGGACATGTGCCTTTCTATATCGTGGCCCTGCAGCTTCAGAGTGACTATCAAATCCGGGCGAATTCACCCTATGCCCATCTCTCCGATATGCTGGAAGAAGTCATAGGCTCTTTTGCCGCTCATGCGACGAGCGAGAGCTTTCTTGTGGTCAAGCAGCATCCGCTGGACAACGGACTGGAACGCTGGGGCAAACGGGTCCGCCGTATTGCGCGCCAGCACGGCGTCGAAAAGCGAGTGATCTTCATCGAACAGGGAAATCTCGTGGCATTGCTCAAGCGGGCATTGGGCGCTGTGGTGGTGAATTCCACGGTCGGGCTGCACAGTCTGCGGGCGCATGTGCCGACGATTGCGCTCGGATGCGCCGTTTTCGATGTTCCCGGTCTCACCCATCAGGCCACACTCGACAGCTTCTGGACAGATCCGGAACCGGTGGACGAAGCTCTGCTCAAGAAATTTCTTGCGGCTCTGGCCGCAACGATTCAGGTCAAAGGGAATTTCTATCATCAGGAGGGCCGCGAGGTCGCGATTGAGGAGATCGTGCGGCGCATTCTCGCCAATGGGGTCAACGCGCCTGGCGCCTTCATCGATCCGCCTCCGCGCTGGTCCTCACCGAAGGCCTTTCCGCGGCATATCGGCAACACTGCGGGCACATATTGACGATGGGTATTGGTCAATTTTTAGCTTCTTTGATCTATTGTGGGTGTACGTCTGGAAGTCTGGCTTTTTCCCATGCTATGGGTCACACGCCCATCCAGATTCTATTGCGGTCAGGAGTGCCGATTTGAAGCGCGTAGTTGTTGTTGTTGCTATCGTTTGTGCAGGCTTGGCTGGCTGTGAAGCGGTTCCCGGTGCTGGTCCGCTGGCAGCTGATATCAATGGGCAGGCGGGCAAATCGATCTCCGATGTTCATCGTTCCAACGCAGCCGTCTTCGAAATTGTCGATGTTAATGCGGAAACTGCGCGTACGGTTGCCGATTTTTCGGTCGGCATGCTGAAGCGTCGTTTCGGTATTGGCGGAGCGGCGCGCAACGTGGTGATCGGCGTCGGCGATCAGCTGCGGGTCACGATCTTCGAAGCCGGCGCCGACGGGCTGTTCTCCACCCAGGACTCCAAGAAGACCGATATCGACGTCGTCGTTCAACCGGACGGTAAGGCGGCTATTCCCTATGTCGGCCAGGTACAGTTCCGTGGTCGGACGCTCGAGCAGGCCCGCCAGGCCGTGTTGAGTGCATTGGCAAACAAGGCCGTGGAGCCTGACGTCATCATCAGCAGTGGCGGCACCTCGTCCCGCAACGTCACCGTGTCCGGTGCTGTCGGCAGGCCATCCATGGTGCCGCTTGGCCTCTCGGGCGAAACCATCATGGAAGTCATTGCGAAGGCTGGCGGTCCGGCATCGCAACCATACGAATCCTACGTTACATTGGCGCGTGGGTCGAAGACGGGTACGGTGCTGCTGCAGTCGATCGTGGAGAATCCGTCGGAAAACATCTACGTCGAGCCAAAGGATCAGCTCTTCGTCACCCACGATCCGCGCACCTTTACAGCGCTCGGAGAGGTGTGGAAGAACGGTCGTCTGCCATTCGGCTCGAACGACGTGAACCTGCTCGAGGCGATCGCGCTCGCAGGTGGCGGTTCGGATGAACGGATCGATGCGAAGGGCTATTTCGTCTTCCGCTACGAGGAGCCGGAAATCGTCTCCGACCTGCTATCGCCCGAGCGGTTCCACAGTCTGGTGGCCAAGGGCATGAGGCCGAACAAGGAAGGTCGTTATCCGATCGTCTACCGTTTCGACATGTCGGTTGCCGACAGCCTGATCGTCGGTCAGAATTTCCCGATCAAGAACCGCGACGTGGTCTATGCGTCGCGCCACCCGGCCGTGGACATTGCCAAGTTCGTGCGTCTGGTTTCGGCACCGCTCGCCACTGCCCGCACCGGACAGATTTTGTTGAACCAGTAGCCTGCGGCGAAAGCGCTCACGCGTAGAGAGCAACGAAAAAACCCGCCGACGGCGGGTTTTTTATTGTTGGCCAGGGACGACGGGTAACCGTCCCTGGTCTGTCTGTCTTGCCTGTTACTCGCGATTGCCGAGGAAGCGCAGCATGAACAGGAAGAGGTTGATGAAGTCGAGATAGAGCCTCAGAGCGCCCATGATCGCTTTGCGTCCGGCAACGTCGCTACCATCGGCCTCGTAGTAGGTTTCCTTGATGCTCTGCGTGTCGTAGGCGGTCAGGCCTGCAAACAGCAGGACGCCGATGACGGAGATCGCGAACTCAAGTGCCGAAGACGCCAGGAAGATGTTGACCAACGACGCGATAATCACGCCGAACAGGCCCATGATCAGGAACGAGCCCATGCCCGACAGGTCACGCTTGGTGGTGTAACCGTAAAGCGACAGGGCGCCGAAAGAAGCGGCGGTCACGAAGAAGGTCTGGACGATGCTGGCGCCCGTGTAGACCATGAAGATCGACGACAGCGACAGGCCCATCAGGCCGGCATAGACCCAGAAGGTCGTCTGTGCGGCCGAAACGCTCATCGTATGGATCCGGAAGCTCATGAAGAACACGAGGCCCAACGGTGCGAGCATTACCAACCACTTGAGGGGGCTGAGATAGATCGCCTGGCCAAAGGCCGTCAGCTGGCCGTCGCTGCCGATCGCCATCTGTGCGGTGACGAATGCAGCAATACCCGTGATCGCCAGCCCGAGCGCCATCAGGTTGTAGACCTTCAGCATATAAGAGCGGAGGCCCTCGTCGATCATCGTCGCCGACTGGGCACCACCCTGGCCTGCTCGGCTCTGGTAGTTGCGAAGTTCAGACATTGTTTCCTCTTTTCAAGCTCCGAAAAGGTTACGGTGTCGGGTTTCATACCCAGGCGCCGCTGCGGAGCTCCAGCATGCCTAGCGCCAATATGAGGATTCCCAGCCCGCGCGACAAGACCCGAGTTCCTCAAAATGCCGTTATCGTCTCCGATCCGGGCGATAAAGGGAGCGGTGCGGGAATGAGGCCGATGCTAGAGTTCCCTGAGGACCGGAGCTGCCTTCTGCCCCAGGATTCGCCAGGTGCCTGCAAGGCCGATACCGATTGTGGTCACGAGCGACAGTAGGATCGTTGTCAGCGCGACATCGGGCAGGAAGTTGGACGGCAGCCGCATGATCTGGCTGAGTACGTACCAAGCGACCCCGCCGCCTGCCAGCAGTGCAAAACAGGCGGTCGCTGCACCCAACAGAAAGTATTCATAGGTAAAGGCACGGATCAGCATGGCGCGTGTGGCTCCGAGCGTCTTGAGAACGACGGCATCATGGGTGCGGGCACGGTTGCCGGCGGCAAGCGCACCCGACAGCACGAGGACCGAGGCAATGAGGGCGATGGCCGCGGCGGCACGGATGGCGGTGGCCAGTTGCCCGACCAGCCGGTCGACCACATCCAGCGCATCCTTAACGCGGACGCTCGTAATCGTCGGGTAGGCCTGGGTCACGGCCTTGAGAACGGCGGCTTCGTCGGCCGGCTCGGCTTCGGTGTCGGTCAGTGTCGCTAGCCAGGCGTGCGGTGCGCCGGCAAAGGTATTGGGTGAAAACACCATGACAAAGTTGATCGACAGGCTCTCCCACTCGACTTTGCGGAAATTGGCGATCTTCGCCGTAATGTTGCGGCCCAGCACGTTGACCGTCACTGTGTCGCCGAGTTTCAGGCCCAGTTCGCCGGCTTCCTCGACAGAGAAGGAAACCAGCGGTTCGCCTGCGTAGTCCGCCGGCCACCAGGTTCCCTCGACGACGGAGGCGTTCTCCGGGACTGTCTCGGCATAGGTGATGCCGCGATCGCCGCGCAGCACCCAACGGCCTTCTGGCGGGACTTCCATCATGGCGACATCGGTACCGTTGAACGCGAGGATGCGGCCACGCAGCATCGGAACCTCTACCAGCGTGCCGTTCGGCGAAATCCCTTCGACCACCGACCGGAAGCCGTCAATCTCGCTTTTCTGGATGTCGATGAAGAAGAAGTTCGGCGCGCGCTCCGGCAGGTTGGCGCTGAGTTCCCGCCGAAGATTGCCGTCGATCAATGCAAGCGCCACCAGAAGGCTCAAGCCAAGGCCGAGCGATAGGGTGACCGCGGGTGTCAATGCGCCGGGACGATGGATGTTGCCGATTGCCAACCTGAGCGCTGCGGAGGGCACGCGCGGGCTGCGCCGCGCGAGGTTNNCCAGCGGCCATCGCGACCAGGAAGATCGTTGCGATGCGCCGTTCATCCGAGCTCAGGATTGCCAGGGCCGCCAGAGCGGCAAGGGCCAGAGCGGCGGCGGCGATATAGGGCCAGGACGGCAGGCCACGGGATTCGAAACCCTGCTCGCGGAATAGGGCGGTCGCCGGGACCTGCCGGGCGTGGCCGAGCGGCAGGATGGCAAAAGACAGCGTCACGAGAATGCCGAACATGGCTGCGAGCAGCAGGGCACCCGGATAGAGAGTCGGTTCCGTCGAGATCGGCAGGAAGCCGGCGAGGTAGTAGGAGGCCACCAGGGGAGCGATCGCGCCAAGCACGAGCCCGGCCAGGATGCCGATGATGGCGACAACGGTGATCTGGAAGAAGTAGACCATAACGACAACCGAAGCCGGCGCGCCGAGGCATTTCAGCGTGGCGATGACGGTGCGCTTGGAATCGAGGAAGGCGCGCACGGCATTTGCCACGCCGACGCCGCCGACCACCAGCGCAGTCAGTCCGACGAGTGTGAGAAACTGTGAGAAACGCTCGATATTTTCGGTGAGCGACGGCGCGGCGCGGTCGCTGGTGCGGATCGACCACCCGGCATTCGGCAAGGTGCTCTCAGCTTTCCGCCGGATTTCTTCAGGAGTTGGAGCAGGGGTGGCAAGCCGGATCTTGTAGGCGTGCTCGACCAGACTTCCGGTGTCGACCAGACCACTGGCTTTCAGCGCTTCCCGGGTTGTCACCAGCCGAGGCGCGAAGCCGAAACCGTCTGAGATCGCGTCCGGCTCCGTTGTGATGGCCCCGGTAATCACGAAGCTTGCCTTGCCGATCAGCACCTCGTCGCCNNCCACGAAAGTGCCGTAGAGCGGATAGGCGCCGTCGACCGCCTTGACCTCGACCAGTGACTGGTCCGATCCATCAGGCAGGCGCGCCATCGAGCGCAGCACGGTCGATACGGCAATGTCTCCCAGGCCTTCAAGGAAGCGCATCTCCTCCTGGTTGGCTTCTCGGTTGTTCAACTCAAAGCGCACGTCGCCAGCCAGCAGGGTGCGACCCTCTGACGCGATCGAGCCGGTGATCGCCGTCGAGACCGAATTGACGGCGGCGATTGCGCCGGTGCCGAGCGCGATGCAGGCGAGGAAGATATAGAAACCCTTCAGCCCGCCGCGCAGTTCGCGCAGCGAGATACGAAAGGCCGTGGAGACTCTCGTCGCGAAATGCATCATGCGGTCAGGGCTTCCGAATGGCGGTCGAGCACCGCAGCGTCAGCGGCGATCTGGCCGGACGCGACGCGGACCTGACGCGAGCAACGGGAGGCGAGCGCGAGGTCATGGGTGACCAGTACCAGCGTCATGCCGCGTTCGGCCTGCTGGGCAAAGAGCAGGTCGGCGATCTGACGGCCCGTCTCGGTGTCGAGGTTGCCGGTCGGCTCG
>DBUL01000221.1:8518-29008 GCA_002307905.1 Rhizobiaceae bacterium UBA1291 | reverse complement strand
TGAAACGGTCCGTGAAAACCTCGAAGGCGCAAAGTACACCCTGGCGACGAATGCCAAGGGCGCCGAACTCGGCATAAAGGACTTCAAGGACATCGCAACCCACAAGGATGCACTGGAAGGCAAGGTATACGGCATCGAGCCGGGCAATGACNNCGGCAACCGCCTGATCATCGACATGGTCGACAAGGACACCTTCGGACTGAAAGGCTTCGACGTTGTTGAATCGTCCGAGCAGGGCATGCTTGCCCAGGTAGCCCGTGCAGAAAAGGACGGCAAGCCGATCGTGTTCCTCGGCTGGGAGCCCCATCCGATGAACGCGAATTTCAAATTGACCTATCTTTCCGGCGGCGATGACGTCTTCGGCCCCGATTTCGGCGGCGCGACCGTCTATACCAATGTCCGGGCCGGCTACACCCAAGAATGCCCGAATGTCGGAACGCTTCTGAAAAACCTCAAGTTCTCGCTCGCCATGGAAAACGAAATCATGGCCAAGATCCTGAACGATGCTCAGGAACCCGAAGTGGCTGCAACGGAGTGGATCAAGGCCAATGGCGCAACTGTCGAGCCGTGGCTTGCGGGCGTCACCACCAAGGATGGCGGCGATGGCCTTGCAGCGGTGAAGTCCGCACTCGGCCTCTGATATAACTAAGCGTTGGCGGGGTGCTTTGGCACCCCGCCCTCTTTCCTAGGCTGACATCAACGGCGGGGGCCGCTTTACGTGTTTTCCGAGAACTCCTTCCCGTTCGTCACAGCGTCGATCGGTCCATGGTTCGAAACGTCTCGCCTGTGGCTGGCGCATAATGTCCCCTGGCTGTTTGAGCCGGATGGCAAGATCGCGCTTGGCAGACAGTCGAAGACCTTCGTCGACTGGCTGACGACGAACGGCGAGTGGTTCTTCGATCAGCTTGCCTTCATCATCTCGCAGATCATCAAGGCCATGCTGTTCGTCTTGCAGGCCCCGCACCCATTCGTCGTCATTCTGGCGATCACCGTGATCGCCTACCTGCTGCGCCGCTCCGTCGCGATCGCGGCCTTCACCGCCGCCGGCTTGCTGCTGATCGTAAACCAGGGCTACTTCAAGGAGACGACGGAGACGTTGGCTCTGGTGCTGGCCTCGACCGCCGTCAGCATGGCGTTCGGCGTACCGCTCGGTATCGCCGCTGCCCGCCGTCCCTGGGTCTATTCTGCCATGCGGCCTGTGCTCGACCTGATGCAGACCATCCCGACCTTCGTTTACCTCATTCCTGCCCTGATCCTGTTCGGCCTCGGCATGGTTCCGGGACTGATCGCCACGGTCATCTTCGCCATCCCGGCACCCATCCGCCTGACGCGCCTCGGCATCATCTCGACGCCACCCGCTCTGGTCGAGGCGGCGGTGGCCTTCGGCGCGACGCCGACGCAGGTGCTGCGCAAGGTCGAACTGCCCTTCGCCATGCCACAGATCATGGCAGGCCTTACCCAGACCATCATGCTGTCGCTGTCCATGGTCGTCATCGCGGCCCTGGTCGGCGCAAGCGGCCTCGGCGTACCTGTGGTACGGGCGCTCAACACGGTGAACATAGCAAAGGGTTTCGAAGCCGGCCTTTGCATCGTCATCCTCGCGATCATCCTGGACCGGATGTTCCGGACCACGGACGAGGGAGACAAGATATGAGCAACGCCGTGATCTTCGAGCAGATCGACATCGTGTTCGGTAACCAGCCGGAAAAGGCGCTTCCTTTGCTCGATGCGGGCATGAGCCGCGACGAAATCGGCAAGGCAACCGGCCTGGTGCTCGGGGTGGCCGACGCCACGCTGACCGTCAAGGAAGGCGAGATCCTCGTACTGATGGGTCTTTCCGGATCGGGAAAGTCGACGCTTCTGCGCGCCGTAAACGGCCTGGCCCCCGTGGTTCGCGGAACCGTGACGGTCAATTCGCAATCCGGCCCCGTCAATCCCTATACCGCGGGTGCGAAGGCGTTGCGCGATCTTCGCATGCGCACCGTCTCCATGGTGTTCCAGCAGTTCGCGCTTCTCCCCTGGCGTACGGTCGCCGAGAATATCGGCTTCGGACTCGAACTGGCGGGTGTCCCGGAAGCCGAACGCAAACGGCGAATCGAGGAACAACTGGAACTGATCAATCTCGCCGGCTGGGCGGACCGCAAGGTCAACGAGCTTTCGGGCGGCATGCAGCAGCGCGTCGGGCTCGCCCGCGCCTTCGCCACCGGCGCACCGATCCTGCTGATGGACGAGCCGTTTTCGGCACTCGATCCGCTGATCCGCACCCACTTGCAGGACGAGCTCCTCGAATTGCAGTCGCGCCTCAAGAAGACCATCCTCTTCGTCAGCCACGATCTCGACGAGGCCTTCCGCATCGGCAACCGCATCGCCATCATGGAGAGCGGGCGGATCATCCAGTGCGGGACACCACAGGAAATCGTCCGCAACCCGGCCGACCAGTACGTCGCCGAGTTCGTACAGAACATGAACCCGATCAACATGTTGACGGCCCGCGACGTGATGCATCACGGCATCGCTAGCACCGCCTCAGAAGGAACCGTCGCCGGCACAGCCAAGGCCGAGACGCCGCTCGTCGAAATCCTGGACGCGCTGACGCGCCAGCCAGGGACAATCGGCGTGGTTGACAACGGAGCGATCATCGGGACGATCTCGGCCCAGGATGTCGTCGCCGGGCTTACTCTGCACCGGCGCAGGGACTGAACGGAGTCGTTCGTGACAGATAAGCCATCGGTGATACGCGAAACGGACGACGAGGCGCGCGCGCTTGCCCGCCGTCTTCTGCGGTCGGCCCGCTATGTGGCACTCGCCGTGATCGACCCGCAGAACGGATATCCCTCGGTCAGCCGGGTCTTGCTCGCAACCGATACCGACGGCAGCGCGGTCATTCTCGTTTCCGCCCTGTCTGCCCATACCAAGGCGCTCCATGTCGACCAGCGGATATCCCTGCTTGCCGGCGAGCCCGGCAAGGGCGACCCCCTCGCCCATCCGCGCCTCACCCTCTACTGCCTGGCCGAACCGGTCGAGCGCCAAAGTGCGGTCCACGATCGTTTGCGGGCGCGCTTCATCGCCCGCCACCCGAAGGCCAAGCTTTATATCGATTTCCCCGATTTCCGCTTTTTCCGGCTCGTTCCGCAATCGGCGAGCCTCAACGGCGGCTTCGGTCGCGCCTATCTGCTGCCCGGCGACCTGTCGGGAAGAGAGGTCGAGGTACTGCAAGAATTAGTGAGCACAAAACCTGAACTCGCCCAAGAGTTGGCGACAAGCCGATGTGGACAAAAACCCGGAAAGTGGGCATTTTGTGGCGTAGATAGGGCGGGATTAGATCTGATTTGTGGCGATTTACTGGTTAGATACGATTTTGCGTGTCTTGTAGACTCGCGAACAGAACTCTATTTGGAACTGTCTAATACAGTAAACCGGATACCTTAAATTTAGGCATATACAATTTTTTGGGCATTGTTAGAGTTCCAACATAACCAATTTGATGGATTGCAAACCGCAGCCTTCGCCCGCGAGGCCCGGAAAACGAAAGTTGATCGAATGAACACCAAGGCATTGTCAGAACAATCCACAGCCGCCGCTGGCCTTCTTTCGGCCATGGCAAATCCCAAGCGTCTGATGATTCTCTGCAGCCTCGTCGAAGGTGAAGTCGCCGTCGGTGCACTCGCCACACAAGTCGGCCTGAGCCAGTCGGCACTGTCGCAGCATCTTTCGAAATTGCGCGCCCAGAAGCTCGTCAAGACACGCCGCGACGCGCAAACGATTTATTATTCCAGCACGTCGGAATCGGTCATCAAGATCCTCGGCACGCTGCAGGACATTTATTGCTCAAGCAACGCCAATAAGACGGCCGCCTGACGAAGCAGCGGCGGCAAGGCGATCGAAGTCTTCTCCGGTCGCTCACCACCGCAGCAACGTTTCATAACGCAAACATAAGTTTGACCGGCCGATCTTCGATCCGCCGGTTTTTTACTGTAACGCGATCACGACGTTCAATCGACCGCGGCACGGCGCGCGGACATAACCGGAACCCACACCACTCATGACGTTTGTTGATGCCGGGTTGACGGCCATCCGCCCGCTGGTAACTTGACCGGGCAATCAAGAAATCCGGCCCTCTGGCCGGCAACTGGGGAAATGGCCGCCCGCCCGAGAGAACGGCCATGGAGAACAAGATGTCCAACCGCTTGAATACTACGCCCAACGACCTGCGCGCCTTCTGGATGCCGTTTACGGCAAACCGCCAGTTCAAGAAGGAACCGCGCCTCTTCGTCGGCGCCAAGGATATGTACTACACGACCCATGACGGCCGCCAGGTGCTCGACGGCACCGCCGGTCTCTGGTGCGTCAATGCCGGCCACTGCCGCCCGAAGATCACCGAGGCGATCCGCGAACAGGCGGGCGAACTCGACTACGCCCCGGCCTTCCAGCTCGGCCACCCCAAGGCCTTCGAGCTTGCCAATCGCCTCGTCGACATCGCGCCGGAAGGCATGAACCACGTCTTCTACACCAATTCCGGTTCGGAATCGGTCGACACCGCGCTCAAGATCGCGCTCGCCTACCAGCGCGTGAAGGGTGAAGGTTCCCGCTTCCGTCTGATCGGCCGCGAACGCGGCTATCACGGCATCAACTTCGGCGGCATGTCNNCATGTCGGTCGGCGGCATCGTCTCCAACCGCAAGATGTTCGGCACGCTTTTGACCGGCGTCGACCACATGCCGCACACCCACCTGCCGGCCAAGAACGCCTTTACCAAGGGCCAGCCGGAACACGGCGCCGAACTTGCCGACGAGCTGGAGCGCATCGTCGCCCTGCACGACGCCTCGACGATTGCCGCCGTCATCGTCGAGCCGGTCGCGGGCTCGACCGGCGTTCTCATCCCGCCGAAGGGCTACCTGCAGCGCCTGCGCGAGATCNNAGTCATCACCGGTTTCGGCCGCCTCGGCGCCCCCTTCGCCACCCAGTTCTTCGACGTCAAGCCGGACATCATCACCACCGCCAAGGGCCTGACCAACGGCGTCATCCCGATGGGCGCGGTCTTCGTCACCTCCGAGATCCATGATGCCTTCATGACCGGTCCGGAGCACATGATCGAGTTCATGCACGGCTACACCTATTCCGGCAACCCGATCGCCTCGGCCGCCGGTCTCGGCACGCTCGACACCTACAAGGAAGAGGGGCTGCTCACACGCGCCGCCGAGCTTGCGCCTTACTGGGAAGAGAAGCTGCATTCGCTGGCCGATTGCCCGAACGTCATCGACATCCGCAACATCGGCTTGATCGGCGCCATCGAGCTCGCCCCGATCGCCGGCGAGCCGACCAAGCGCGCCTTCAACGCCTTCCTCAAGGCTTATGAATCGGGTCTTCTGATCCGCACCACCGGCGACATCATCGCGCTCTCGCCGCCGCTGATCATCTCGAAGGACGAGATCGACGAACTGTTCGACAAGCTCCGCAAGGTGCTGATGAACAATATCTAAGCATCGGGCTCAGTCCGAATTGGAAGCGGCCGGAGACGGCCGCTTTTTTCGTCGATGTAGATCGCATCCGCTGCCATCGTGTCAGGCGTCTGGGCTGCCCCGCCTTGCGACATATGGCTGCGCAAACAGGTAAAGCCCTGTGACAAGCAACGGAATGAGAGGCACCAGCGCCAGCAGGCCGATCCAGACGGCGGGTTCGGCCATGCCCATCGCGGCGATATTGGCAATGACGGCAAGCGTGAAGGCAATCGACAGCCAACGGTGAATTTGCCTGATCCATTTGTTCCCGTGCATGACGTACTCCTTCTGGTTGCGGGTCGAGCGAAGCGCTCCCTGTGTTGATCCTGTCGAAAGCCTCAGCCCATGCGCGCCAGCACATCTTCCAGGCTGTCGAGAAATCTCGGCCAGCCCTGCTTGGCGCCGCCGTAGAACATCGGCTGGTCGGCCTTGAAGCCGGTCTGCTCCATCCGCAGCACCGTGCCTTTTTCCGTCGGCGTCAAAGTCCAGGTGACAATGCTTTCCAGCGGCTTCGCATCCCAGGTGTAGGACAGTCTCCTGTTCTCCTCGACGGTGCGCACGCTGCATTCCACGGTGCCCCAGTCGGCCTCAAGGGTGAAGGCATGGCCGACACTCGGCTTGAACTCGTTTTTCGTCAGCCACTCCTCGATCAATTGCGGCTGGGTGAGCGCGCGCCAGATCTTTTCTGGCGGATGCGGCAATTCCCGTTCGACGACGACGGAAAGCGTTTTCGTAGCAGTAGCGGTCATTGATCCATCCTCCTGAGCAGGTCTTCGAGATCGTCGAACCGGCCTTCCCAGAAGCCGGTCATCTGTTTCGTCCACTCGCTGAGCGGCGCCAGCGCCTCCAGCCTTGCGCTGTAATGCGTCTGGCGCCCCGCGTGCCGGTCGCTCACCAGCCCCGCCCGTTTCAACACGCCGAGATGCTTCGACACCGCCGGCTGCGAGACCCCGGCCTGCGCCGTAAGCGCACCGACCGTCTGCTCTCCCCGGCGGCAGAGCCGTTCGAAGATCGCCCGGCGCGTCGGATCGGCGAGGGCCGAGAAAAGCAGGTCAGGTGCATCACTCATGGAATTCATAACTCTGTGGCTATCGATAAATTCAATAACTCTTCGGTTATGAGTTTGTCAAGAATGCAGGCCGGCTTGCGAAATCCGCAAGGCTGACCCGCAAGAATAAGTCGCATACTCCTCAAATTCCGACTGGTCAGGTCGCCCGTCCCAGTGTCTAATGAGTGAAGGCTAAAGAGCGCCTTCAACCGACCGGCCCAAGACCGGCGGAGAAAAACGCTGTTCGGGAGCAGCCGAAAAAATCGCCATCCAAGGAGAGAAGACATGAACCTGAAATTGCTAACGAGCACCGCACTGGTCGCCACCACCCTTGCCTTCGCCACCTCGGCCCGGGCCGAAATCGTCATCGGCCTGATGGCGCCGCTCACCGGGCCTGTCGCGGCCTATGGCGAGCAGGTCAAGAACGGCGCCGAAGTCGCCGTCGAAGAAATCAACAAGGCCGGCGGCATCCTCGGCGAGACCGTGGTGCTGAAGCTGGCTGACGACGCCGGCGAACCAAAACAGGGCGTCTCGGCCGCCAACCAGTTGGTGGGCGACGGCGTCCGCTTCGTCGTCGGCCCGGTGACGTCCGGCGTTGCCATTCCGGCCTCTGACGTGCTTGCCGAAAACGGCGTGCTGATGGTCACCCCAACCGCAACCGCGCCGGATCTGACCAATCGCGGCCTGACCACCGTGCTGCGCACCTGCGGTCGCGACGACCAGCAGGCCGAAGTCGCCGCCAATTACGTTCTCGCCAATTTCAAGGACAAGAAGGTCGGGATCATCAACGACAAGGGCCAGTACGGCAAAGGTCTCGCCGACGCCTTTAAGAAGACGCTGAACGAAGGCGGCGTGACCGAAGTCTTCAACGATGCGCTCACCCCCGGTGATCGGGACTTCAGCGCGCTCACCACCCGCCTCAAGTCCGAGAATGTCGAGGTCGTCTATTTCGGCGGCTATCACCCGGAAGGCGGCCTGCTCGCCCGTCAGCTCGCCGATCTCGGTGTCAAGGCTACGATCATCGGCGGCGACGGCCTGTCGAACAGCGAATTCGCCTCGATCGGCGGCGACTCCGCGAACGGCTCGATCTTCACCAATGCCTCCGACGCCCTGAAGAACCCGGACTCCAAGGCCGCCGCCGACGCACTGGCCGCCAAGAACATTCCGCCCGAAGCCTTCACGCTGAACGCCTATGCCGCCGTCGAAGTGATCAAGGCCGGCATAGAGAAGGCAGGCAGCGCCGAAGACGCAGCAGCCGTTGCCGCCGCGTTGAAGACCGGCGAACCGATCGCCACCGCCATCGGCGCCGTCACTTACGGAGAAACCGGCGACCTCACCTCGCAGAGCTTCTCGCTGTTCAAGTGGGAAGACGGCAAGATCGTCGCCGTCGAGTAAGGTCTACACCACGACTGGACAACAACAGGGAAAGCAGCCGGCGACGGCTGCTTTTCTATTACCTGAACGGACAGAGGGCCTTGGCCCCCCTTCCCCCGCCCCACCCCTCACCGCTACACTCCCCCTGAACCGGAATCGGAGTGACCGCGCATGAGCACCTTGGAAAACCGCATCGACCAGGGCGTGGGGCGCACCCCCGCCGATATCGTGCTGAAGAACGGCCGCTACTTCGATCTCGTCACCGGCGAGCTCGTCTCATCCGACATCGCCATCTGCGGCGACACCATCGTCGGCACATGCGAGGACTATGAGGGCCGCGAGGAGATCGACATCTCGGGCAAGATCGTCGTGCCGGGTTTCATCGACACCCATCTGCATATCGAAAGCTCGCTGGTCACGCCCTACGAATTCGACCGCTGCGTTCTGCCCTATGGCGTGACCACCGTGATCTGCGATCCGCACGAGATCGCCAACGTGCTGGGCACGGAAGGCATCCAGTTCTTCCTCGACTCGTCCGAGCGGACGATCATGGACATCCGCGTCCAGCTGTCCTCCTGTGTACCGGCCACCCATCTCGAAACCTCTGGCGCCGATCTGCCGATCGAGCGGCTCCTGCCCTTCCGCCATCACCCGAAGGTCATCGGCCTTGCCGAATTCATGAACTTCCCCGGCGTGATCCACAAGGATCCGATCGCGATGGCCAAGCTCGAGGCTTTCCAGGACGGCCATATCGACGGCCATTCGCCGCTTCTGTCCGGCCGCGACCTCAACGGCTATCTCTCGGCCCGCATCCGCACCGACCACGAATGCACCAATGTGCCGGAAGCCATGGAGAAGATCCGCAAGGGCATGCATATCCTGGTGCGCGAGGGCTCGGTGTCGAAGGATCTGCACGCGCTGATGCCGCTCCTGACCGAACGGCTCTCGCCCTTTCTGGCGCTCTGCACCGACGACCGCAACCCGCTCGACATCGCCGAGGAAGGCCATCTCGACTACATGATCCGCACGGCGATTGCGAACGGCGTCGAGCCGATCGCTGTCTACCGCGCCGCCTCGATCTCGGCGGCCCGCGCCTTCGGCCTGCGCGACCGCGGACTGGTGGCCCCCGGCTGGCGGGCCGATCTGGTGGTGATCGACAGCCTCGAAAGCTGCAAGGCGCAGATGGTCTTCTGTGCCGGCCGCCGCATCACCGACGCCCTGTTCGCCACCCGCGAAGCCGTCGCCCCCGTCGGCCTCGACAGCGTCAAAGCCCGCATCGTCAAGGCCGCCGATTTCGGCGTGCCGGTCACCGAGGGCGAAACCCCGGTCATGGGTGTTTTGCCCGGCAAGATCATCACCGAATACCGACGCTTCCGCCTGCCCTCGAACGGTAACCAGACCACCGTCGACCTCGACCGCGACATCATCAAGGTCGCCGTCATCGAACGCCACGGCAAGAACGGCAACCATGCCAACGGCTTCGTCCAGGGTTTCGGCCTGAAGAAGGGCGCGATCGCCTCCACCGTCGGCCATGACAGCCACAATATCTGCGTGGTCGGCGTCTCTGAGGACGACATGGCGCTCGCCGCCAACAGGCTCTCCGAGATCAAGGGCGGCTTCGTCGTGGTGGAGGACGGCAAGGTCACCGGCGAGATCGCCCTGCCCGTCGCCGGCCTGATGAGCCTCGAGCCCTTCGAGACGGTGCGCGACACGCTGCACGAGCTGCGCAAGGCGGCCTACGCCCTCGGCACCACGCTGACCGAACCCTTCCTCCAGGTCGCCTTCCTGCCGCTGCCCGTCATCCCGCACCTGAAGATCTCCGACAAGGGCATGGTCGACGTCGACAAGTTCTGCCTGATCGGGTGAATGCTTCGGTGGGTAAGTGAGGTGACATGTGTGGGGGGCCCATAGGTTCAGTGCGAACTGATCAGACAATTCAATTCGGTCAAGTATCCACAACTCCTGTTCTGTCTATCGGCAGGAAAACGGGTCACAGACTTTGACGGACTGGAAGACTGAGAGAAAGTTGTTCTAAATTTCATCCCATCGCACTGAACACCCTGCCAGACACCTCAGAATCGAGCCCGGTCACCCAATGGGAGCAGCACTATGCCGGTCGTCTTCTGCAGCAACGGATATCGATTTTTCTTCTTCTCCAACGAGGGTTCGCCCCGCGAACCGTTGCATGTTCATGTTCGCCGTGGCGGAGATATCGCCAAGATTTGGCTGGAGCCGCAGGTTGCCCTCGCTGAGAGCTATGGGTTCAAGAGTCGGGAACTCTCTGATATCGTCACCTTGGTGCAGGAGCATCGCTCCGAAATCGAAAGGGCATGGCATGAGCATTTCGGCGACTGAGGTGCGGTTCGATGATGCGACCATGTGGGTCAGCCTCACCGATGGTCGTATTCTCGGGGTGCCTTTGGCCTGGTTTCCCAGACTCCTGGCGGCTGCCCCGGCCGACCTCCAACGATATGAATTGAGCCCAACCGGCATTCATTGGGCTGGCTTGGATGAAGACATCTCGGTCGCGGGACTATTGGCTGGTCGTGGTGACCAGACGCGGCCAGTGTCCATGGCAGCGGAATAGACCGATGCCCCTCGCATGACAAAGGATCGGGAAGCATCAAGACCCCTCCGCCAGCGCCTCGCCCGGCTCTATTTCGGCTATGACACGGCCGCAATCCGCTTCCAGTTCGCGCTGATGATCGTCGACATCGCCATCATCGGCTTCTTCCTTGCCGGGCCGTATATCCGCGATCGTCCCAGCTACCTGATACTGGACTATGCGATTGCGGCCTGGATCGCATTGGAACTGGCGGCCCAATGGTCCGCGTCATCGTCCCTGCGGCGCGTGTTCATGAAACCGATTACCTGGGTCGATCTCTTCGTGCTGTGCACGCTTCTCTTCCCGCAATGGCTGTTCAATTTCGCCTTCCTGCGGGTGGCGCGCATCTGGGCGGTGGCGCAACGGCCGATCTTCCGGCNNAGCAGCAGATCGACGTCGCCACGGCCTTCATCAATCTGTTCGTCTTTCTGCTGCTCGTGACAGGCTTCGTCTACACCTTCTTCTTCTACAATCAGGATCCCGGCACCGGTTTCGTCGACGCCTTCTATTTCACCGTGGCGACGGTCACGACCACCGGCTTCGGCGACATCACCCTGCCCGGCAACTTCGGCAAGCTGACTTCGATCGTCACGATGATCATCGGCATTTCGCTTTTCGTGCGTCTCGCCCAGTCGATCGTTCGGCCCTACAAGGTCACTTTCCCTTGCCCGGAATGCGGCCTGCAGCGGCATGATGCGGATGCCGTGCATTGCAAGGCCTGCGGTCGTGTCCTCAACATTCCGGACGAGGGGCTGTAAGGCTATCCGTTCAGGCGACAGGCTTGCGGAAATAGACAACCCGCTCGGTCTCGGCAAAACCAAGCGCTTCATGCATCGCGTGAGAGACCACGTTGCCAATGTCGGCGTCGGATGCCATCTCGCGGACACNNNGCGACACCTTGACGGCGACAACCCGCCACAACGAAAATGCCCTCGAGAAATGCGACCGGCGAGCCCTCGCAGCCATTGACGTGATCAAAGCGCAGGCTCGCCTCGAGAAACCCTACAGCCCTGTCCTTGTCATCGAATGCCAGAAATGCGGTCTGCTTGTCCGTCGTCAGCGCCGCGTCGATTTCGGCACCAAGTTCCTCTGGCGCGTTCTCCGGCCAGAGCTGGTGGCGGAGACCCCGCCAGACGTCCCGATGCGCAGCCGTAGCCGGTGTGATCTTCATGGCATATCCTGTACTCATATCCGCGCGCAAAAACCATCCAGCGCCTCAACCAGCACCGTGCCCTCGACCAGGCTGCCGGACAGGCCGGGCATGCCAACCAACTCCTTGATCGCGATGCGCTGCGGCAGCTTCACCTCCTGCGGGCCCCCTCTGAGATTGAACACGAAGAGCAGCCGGTCCTCGCCCTTCTTGCGGGTGAAGGCGAGCACGTCCTCGTCGAGATCGAGGAACTCCATATCGCCATCGGTGAGCGCACGATGCGCCTTGCGGAAGGTGAGCGTCTGCCGGTAGTGCTCGAGCACCGAGCCGGTCTTACCGTCCTGGATGTCGACCGCAAGCGCGTAGTGTTCGGCAGGAACCCGCAGCCAGGGCCTGGCCGCCGTGGTGAAGCCGGCATGGTCCTTGGCCGAGACCCAGGGCATCGGCGTGCGGNNGCGGCATCCGTCACGGCCCTTGAAGGCCGGCCAGAAGCGGATGCCGTAGGGGTCGGTCAGGTCCTCGAATTGCAGTTCCGCCTCGGGCAGTCCCAGTTCCTCGCCCTGGTAGAGGCAGATAGAACCGCGCAGCGTGGCGAGCACGCTGATCGCGAGCTTCGCCACTGCCTCGCGCTCGTCCTCATTCTGTGCGAAGCGGCTGACATGGCGGTGGACGTCATGGTTGGAAAAGGCCCAGCACACCCAGCCGTCGGCGACGGAATTGTGAAAGGCGTCGACGCAATGGCGGATGTGGTTCGGCGTGAAATCCGGGCTGAGGAGATCGAAGGTGTAGCACATGTGCAGCTTGTCGCCGCCGGCGGTATAGGCCGCGACCGTCTTCAGCGAGCGCGCCCCGTCGCCCACTTCGCCGACCGAGATGCGCACGTCATACTGGTCGAGCAACATGCGGAAGCGCTTCAGAAACCCGATGTTTTCCGGTTGGGTCTTGTCGTAGAGATGGCTCTGCATGCCATAAGGGTTGACGTCCGGAGCGTCGAGCCCGGCCTCTTCGCTGTCGGGCATGTGGGCCGGGTTGTCGCGCAATTCCCTGTCGTGGAAATAGTAGTTCACCGTATCGAGCCGGAACCCGTCGACGCCGCGCTCCAGCCAGAACCTGACCGCATCCAGCAGCGCCTCCTGCACCTCGCGATTGTGGAAGTTGAGGTCCGGCTGGGAGGTGAGGAAATTGTGCATGTAATATTGTTTGCGCACCCCGTCCCACTCCCAGGCGGGACCGCCGAACACCGAAAGCCAGTTGTTCGGGGCCGTGCCGTCTGGCTTGGCAGCCGCCCAGACATACCAATCGGCCTTGGGGTTGTCGCGGCTCGCCCCGGNNGGGGTTGTCGCGGCTCGCCCGGCTCTCCTTGAACCAGGGGTGTTGATCGGAAGTATGCGACAGCACCTGATCGATGATAACCTTCAAGCCCAGCGCATGGGCCTCCGTCATCAGAGCATCGAAATCGGCAAGCGTGCCGAACATCGGATCGACGTCGCAATAGTCGGACACGTCATAGCCCATGTCTGCCATGGGCGAGGTGAAGAAGGGCGAAAGCCAGATGGCATCGACCCCCAGCGAGGCAATATAGGGCAGCCGTTCCGTCACCCCCTTGAGGTCGCCGATCCCGTCGCCATCCGTGTCCTGGAACGAGCGCGGATAGACCTGGTAGATGACGGCACCACGCCACCAGTCGGCAGGGCTCTTCTGGGGCTTGGCCTTGGCCGGGCTCTTTGTCATGCGCGCTCCTGTGGGGATGATGAAAGAAGTGGGTGCGCCTGCGAATATAGGCCATGGTGCGCCGGAGGCGAGTGCCGAAAGCACACAGCAACAGCAGGATTGACGAGACTGCGACTGAACAAGCCCGGCGCAAGTTGCGTCATGTCCCTGACATGCAATTGTAACATTGCCCGCCCATAAGGCTTCTGAACGACGAGGGCACCTTTGAGTCCCGAGCCCTTCCCGTGCTTGCGGGCGTCGAAGGGACACGACGCGGACGAGCGGCCCCTGCGCCGACGGCCGGCCACCGAGAGAACAGCGATCGCACCATGCCCAAGATCATGATCGTCACCGATGCCTGGCACCCGCAGGTGAACGGCGTCGTCCGCTCGATCGAGACGACCAATCGCGAACTGGCTGCCCAAGGCTACGACGTGGCGATGATCACCCCCAAGCCGTTTCGCAGCATTCCCATGCCGACCTATCCGGAAATCCGCCTGTCGCTGGCGACCTACGGCCAGATCGCCCGCAGGATCGAAGCGGAAAAGCCGGACTTCATGCACATCGCCACCGAAGGCCCGCTAGGCCTGATGGCGCGGCGCTGGTGCCTGAAGAAACACATGCCGTTTTCCACCAGCTACCACACCCGCTTTCCCGAATATGTGCGCACCCGTGTGCCCGTGCCGCTCTCCTGGCTCTATGCCTATGTCCGCTGGTTCCACAATCGCGGCGGCGTCTGCATGGTGGCGACCGAGAGCCTGCGACGCGAACTGGCGGCGAAAGGCCTTGCCAATCTCCGCCTGTGGGGCCGCGGCATCGACCTCTCCCTCTTCCGGCCCCGCCCGCAAAGCGAGAAGCCGTTCGGCCTGCCCCGGCCGATCTTCATGACGGTCGGCCGCGTCGCGGTGGAGAAGAACCTGCCCGCCTTTCTCGATCTGGACCTGCCCGGTTCGAAGATCGTGGTCGGTGACGGCCCGGCCCGCCCGGAGCTTCAGGCACGTTATCCGAATGTACATTTCACCGGCATGAAGTTCGGCGACGATCTGGCGCAGGCTTACGCGGAGGCCGATGTCTTCGTCTTCCCGTCGAAGACCGACACCTTCGGCAACACCATTTTGGAGGCACTCGCCTCCGGCGTTCCGGTCGCGGCCTATCCGGTCACCGGCCCCGCCGACATCATACCGGCTGGCAGCGGCGCCGGCGCACTTGATGACGACCTGCGCACGGCCTGCCTTGCCGCGCTGGAACGATCAACCGAGGACGCCAGGCACCTGGCCGAGGGCTACACCTGGCAGGCCGCAACAAGACAGTTTCTCGACAATGTGATCGAGGCAAAAACCCAAGCCAAGCGGCAGCGGTTGCAGTTACGACAAGAGAGCCCGCCGGCGGACGCCTGAATCCGGCAAAAAACGCGTCAGCGCTTCTTGCGACGGTTCTCGAACGGGTTTTCCGCCGCCTTGAAGTGGATACGGATCGGCACGCCCGGCATATCGAAATCGGCGCGCAGGCCGTTCGTCAGATAACGCACATAGCTCTCCGGCAGCGCATCGGCGCGCGTGCACGAAATCATGAAGGCCGGCGGGCGCGCCTTCACCTGGGTCATGTACTTGAGCTTGATGCGCCGGCCCGACACGGCCGGTGGCGGATGCTGGACCTGGGTATGTTCGAGCCAGCGGTTGAGCTTGGCGGTCGAAATGCGCTTGTTCCAGATGCGGTCGGTATCGATGATCGCCTGCATCAGCTTGTCGAGGCCATAGCCGGTCTGCCCCGCCATCGGCACCGCGCGGATGCCGCGCGCCTGCGGCAGCAGTCGGTCGGTCTTTTCGCGCAGTTCGGCGAGCACCGCCTGCGTGTCCTCGACCAGATCCCATTTATTGAAGGCAATCACCGCGGCGCGGCCTTCGCGCAGCACCAGATCGACGATCTGCAGATCCTGCTTTTCGAACGGAATGGTGGCATCGAAGACAATCACGACGATCTCGGCAAAGCGGATCGCGCGCAGCGCATCGGCAACCGAGAGCTTTTCCAGCTTCTCCTGCACGCGCGCCTTGCGGCGCATGCCGGCGGTGTCGAACATCTTGATGGTACGGCCGCGCCAGTCCCATTCGACCGAAATCGAATCGCGCGTAATGCCGGCCTCCGGGCCGGTCAAAAGCCTGTCCTCGCCGAGGAAGCGGTTGATCAGCGTCGACTTGCCGGCATTCGGGCGGCCAACGATAGCGACGCGCAGCGGCCTGGTCTCGTCGTATTCGGGTTCGATCTCCTCGCCGGCCTCGCCGCCGACTTCGTCGGCCGAAACCCGAACGTCCGTTTCCGCCTCATCGACCTCCTCCGGAAAAGCCGTCTCCTCGCCGATCGCCGCAACAATGGCATCGCGCAGGTCGATCATGCCCTGGCCGTGCTCGGCCGAGATCGGCACCGGCTCGCCGAGCCCCAGCGTGAAGGCATCGTAGAAACCGCCGTCGGACCCCTTGGCCTCGGACTTGTTGGCAACCAACACCACCGGCTTGCCACTGCGACGCAAAAGTTCGCCGAAGGTCTTGTCGAGCGGGGTAAGGCCCGCCTTGGCATCGACGACGAAAAGCGTCAGGTCGGCCTCATCGATCGCCAACTCGGTCTGGGCGCGCATGCGACCCTCGAGCGTATCGGGTCCGGTCTCCTCGAGACCAGCGGTATCGATGATGGTGAAACGCAGGTCGATCAGCTTGGCGTCGCCCGGGCGACGGTCACGGGTAACACCCGGCGTATCGTCGACAAGCGCCAGCTTCTTGCCCACCAAGCGGTTGAACAAGGTGGACTTGCCGACATTCGGACGCCCGACGATGGCGACGGTAAAGCTCATGACTGGTCGTGTCCTTCCGGCGTTTCCGCCTTGTCGACTTACGGCGCCTTGCCGGAAGCCTTGATATTGTCGAGCATCATCTGCGACCGGCTGGCGACATTGCGCGGAGCCTCGACATCCTCGACGATCTGCGTGAACCACTCGCGCGCCTTGGCCATGTCGCCGGCCCTGTAGGCCGAAAGCCCGAGCGCCTCGCGGGCCGAGTGTCGCATCGCATCGCGCGGTGTCGCCATGGTTTCGACCTCGGCCGAGACCTGTTCATAGGTGCCGGCGTCGATCAGCAGCCAAGCCGCCCGCATCCGGGCGACGTCGCGGATGACGGCCGGAACGGACGTGTCCTTGCCGATTGCCGAGAATGCGACGATCGCAGCGGTCGGGTCGCCCTTTTCCGCCTCGACCGTGGCAGAACGCATGCGCGCCAGCACGGAATAGGCGCCATAGCCATCCGCCTCCAGCGCGGCGAGCGCGGCCTTCGCCTCGTCCGCCTTGCCTTCGTTCGCGAGAGTCAGAGCCTCAAGAAACCTGTCGCCGGCATCCGACGACTGCCTTTCGTCCCAGTATTCGTAACCGCGATAGCCCGCGGTGCCGACCACGATCAAAATGGCAAGAGCGATGATAATACGGCCGTAGTTCTTCCAGGCACTGCGGAACTGGTCGGAGCGCAGCTCCTCATTGACTTCGCGGATAAAGCTGTCGTTGTTGTCAACCATGAATGCTCCCGGACCGGCCGGCCTTTCGATGCGTCTTGATACGTGAGCGGCCTTCTAACCGATTTTTCCGCACTTGTAAGCGGAAAACGGCAGATAGGCCGGTTGGCGGGCATGATGCCTCACATGGGAAGCGGTGCAACGCCGAACAGCAGCAGGTGCAGCTTCCAGACGAACAGGCCGTAGACGACGGCGCCGAGCAGAACGGCAATGAAGTCCCACTTGGCTGATACGAATGGACGCAGAGTAACCTCACCGGCGCGCTGGCGGCGTTTCAGCGCGATGCGCATGATCACGCCCCAGGCGAGGAAGGAGCCGAACAGCAGAACCGAAGCGAGATCGCCGTTGGATAGAAGGTGCGCAAGCGCCCAGATCTTCACCGACAGCACCATCGGGTGCTTTGCCTTGGTGGCGATATGACCGGCCGGCAGCAAGCCCGCGACGAGACTTATCATGGCGAACAGCATCAGCGTCAGCGTCAGATGCGTCATGCCAGTGGGCGGAAACCACAAGTTGACAACGGGCGCCTGCTGCCAGCCCAGGACCAACACGACGAGCGAGACGATGCCGGCGAGGCCATGCACGCCCTTCCAGCCGTTCTCGCCGAGCTTTTGTACCATGGCGTGACGGAAACCGGGCGCCACGATGCGGATCATGTGCGTGCAGAGAAAGAGAATGATCCCAAGGATCAGGACTGTCATCGTTTAAACCCCAATTGAACTTTCGTATCCATGGCATAAAGGTCCCGGACCGGAAATTCCAGCCTGTTCAAAGCTTCGCCGCATTTGGCTGACAGAAAGCCGCCTTGATTTTTTCCAGGTTTTTCGATGTCCCGTCTTGTTCTTGCCGCTTGTCTCTCCGCCCTGCTCGCCCAGCCCGCCGTGGCCGAACCGGAATCGCCACAACCGGCGGCCCGGCCGAAGCAGCTCCTGCTGATTTCCTTCGACGGGGCCCATGACAACGCCCTGTGGGTGAAGAGCCGCGACATCGCCAGGCGCGCCAACGCCCATTTCACCTACTTTCTCTCCTGTACGACACTCATCCCGCGCGGCGAATCAAAGGGCTACAAGGCGCCGGGCATGAAGGCCGGCAGGTCGAATATCGGTTTCGCGCCGACGGTCGAGGACGTCGCCGCCCGGCTCGACCACGTCTGGAACGCCCGCCAGGAAGGCCACGAAATCGCCAGCCATGCCTGTGGCCATTTCGACGGCAAGGACTGGAGCAAGGCCGATTGGCTCTCGGAATTCGCCACCTTCCGCAGCGTTGTCATCGATGCGTGGAAGGCGAACGGTTTGGCGGACAAGGAGCCCGAGGGCTGGGCGTCCTTTGCCCGCACCGGCATTCGCGGCTTCCGCGCCCCCTATCTTTCGGCGCCGGACAGTCTGTTCGAGGCGCAAAAGGAATTCGGCTTTGCCTATGATGCAAGCCTCGTCACCAAGGGGGCGATGCTGCCCGACGAGGACGGNNACGGCTCGCTCATCCGCTTCGGACTACCGCTGATCCCGGAAGGACCGCAGAGCCGCAACATCATTGGCATGGATTATAATCTCTTCGTCCGCCATTCCGCGGGCATGGACAATCCTTCGCGCTCCGACGAGTTCGAAGCCCGCACCTACACGGCCTTCAAGGCCGCCTTCGACAAGGAGTACGAAGGCGAGCGTATCCCGCTGCAACTGGGCTTCCATTTCGTCGAGATGAACGCAGGCGCCTATTGGCGGGCAATGGAACGGCTGGTGACCGATGTCTGCCGACGCGAGGACGTCGCCTGTGTCAGTTATTCCGCAGCGATCGACCTTCTGGCGCAACAACCCGTAAGCCCGCGCTCCTGATTTTGCCGGCGGGGAAGATTTTTCCTTGCTTTGCAGAATTAATTCCATTCGATCAGGTACATAGCGCCTTGGCCCGCATGCAATTGTCCCCGTCGACTGAAGCCGATCTATCCTGCAAGGGTCATCGGACGGGGCACCGGGTCGCGAACCGGCTTCTCCATCCTCTTCGAGGCTCGGTGCCGATGACGGTCGTGACGGCTTGGGTTTGGCGGAAACAACGATGATCCCGCAAGACCCAGAAGGCAGCCGGCGCGATCGGGGCAGGCGGAAAGCCTGATACCAATCCCCAGTTTCAACCCCGCCTGCCCTCCTCCCGAAATGCAGAACCGCGCCGGAGCGATCCGGCGCGGCCAAAGGCGCGCGGTTCGCGTGCCGCTCACTCTCCGCGAGGCGTCTCGATATTGTGGACCAGGAATTCCTGGTCGATATCCGGCAAAGGCTCGTTGTGGATCGCGGCCTCAAAGGCGCGCAGGCGCTTGTAGACCGACATCAGCTCAACAATCGTTGTCCAGGAGTTCACCAGATACTGGAACGAGTTGCGCACCTGGTCGAAGACGTTGTTGATCTGGGTGAGCAGACCGAGCGTGAGCTTGCCCGCGACAATCGACGGAACCAGCACGATCAGGCTGAACAGATTGTCGGCCTGCAGGTAGAAGATGCGGGCAACGTTGAAATACATGTAGTGGAAATAGAGGCGGAAATAATTGCGCCTTACATTCTCGAACAGTTCCGCTACCGTCAGTGGCTTGGCGCGGTTGGGATCGTCCTCGCCATAGACCAGTTCCTTGCGATAGGAGGCCTCGACGCGCTGGTTGCGGAACTCCAGCCCCGGCAGCTTGATGCCGACAGCGGCAAGGAAGACGGTGCCGAACACCGACCAGAAGATCGCCGCCCAGACGAGCGCATGGGGGATATGCCCGATCAGCGGCAGCTCGGTAATGTCCGCTCCGAGCTTGAAAAGCACCGGCAGGAACGCGATCAGCGTCATGACCGAACTGACGAGATTGACCCCGAGCGCCTCGACCGTCGAGGAAAAACGCATGGTATCTTCCTGGACACGCTGCGAGGCGCCCTCGATGAAGCGCAGTTTCGGCCAATGGCTCATGTAATATTCGTTCATCGCCCAACGCCAGCGGAAGATCCAGTGGCTGACGAAGAAGCGGCTGAGCACGCCGACGGTAATCGCGACGAATGCGATGCCGGCAAAGCCGAGCATGCCGAGGTAAAGATCCGCCGCCGTCACCGATCCGGCCTCCGACAGGGCCTTCTGGATCATATCGTAGAACGGGCCATACCAGGCATTGATGGCGACCGAGACCTGGACCGAGAAGTAGGTGGTAAAGATGATCAGAGCGCTGCCGAGAACCGACCACATCTGCCAGCGGTGCGGGCTGACCAGGAACCAGAAGGCGGCAAAAAGCAGAACGACGACCGTGTAGTAGATGTAGAACCACAGGAAGGGCGTCGACCAGAAGACCGAGACGCCGATTGGCGCCTCCTGTCCCTCGGCAAGCGGCGGCAGGCCGATCAGGGCACCCCAATCGCTCCCATATGAATACCAGAGCAGGATCGCGACCAGCGACCAGAGTGCGGCGGATGCAAAAAACTGGCGCGGTTGAGGAAAATAGGACTTGAACACGGGGACAACTGCTTTCTCGGCGGGGGGCGACGGAGGGCCTTCAGAAACCCGGTCTTTTGCGCGAAACTAGGGCAGAAAAAAGTGGCCAG
>DBUL01000221.1:3796-8494 GCA_002307905.1 Rhizobiaceae bacterium UBA1291 | reverse complement strand
CCGATGCCGAAGGCGGCGGTCATGAAGGCGAGCGCCCGGCGCTGGCTGGCTGGGGAAAGCGCCCGTCCGAGCCGCAACCCGTAGGCGGTGATGATCATGAAGGTCGCCCCCAGCAGCGCCCCGCCGACAAGCGGCGCGGCCGGCAATGGCAGCGCAACGGAGGCGAGCACGCCGATAGCCTCGATCAGCAGCCCGGCCAGATAGGCGCCGCCAAGGCCGATCCTCAGCATCACCGGGCGCCACAGGAAGAGCGAGGCGGCAGCCGCAAGGCCGGTGACGAACCAGGTGAGGAATTCCACCATCGTGCCCGTATTGCCCATACGGGCCATTGTGACGATGAAGGTCGCAGTCACCACATAGCCGAAGCCGAACAGGCCGTAGGAGAGCGTCGTCAGGATGATCGCCGGGCTCCAGACGATCGGCGGCTCGCGCGGGACCTNNGGAAGGGGGAGCGCGGCAAGAGCCGGGCCACGACGATGAAGACAGCGAACGCAATCGCCGCGCCCACCAGCCAGTCGGCCCGCCAGCCGAACCCGGAAAGCCCGACCAGCATGACCATCAGCGACGAGGCGGCGATGCCGAGGCCCACCCCGGCAAAATGCGCCGACTGCACCGCCTCGCTGCCGGCCCGCGCAGCGTGGCCGAGCACGATCGAGGTGATGAAGATCATGGCCAGTGCGCTCGCGACGCCGGAGAGAAAACGCAGCACAATGAAGGCGGCAACCGAATCGGCAACGCCCATTCCAGCGAGAAGAACGGCGGTCAGAAAAAGCGCCGCAAGTCCAATCAGGCGTTCGCGTCCGGCAGCCCAGCCAAAGGCACCGCCGACATCGCCGACGAGATAGCCGGTGAAATTGGCCGCCGCGATCACCCCGGCCTCGGTCGAGGATAGCCCGAGATCGACAATCATGCCGGGCAGGATCGGCGTGAGGGAGAACCGGCCGAAGCCCATGGCCGACGCCATGGCGAGAGCGCCGGCGATAGCGGTGAACGGGAGAAGGCGGCGGTCGGTCGAGGCTGTCGTCATGGCTGCGCTTATCGCATTGCGGGAAACCGCCCACAAACCACAAATAATGATCACCGACGTAACCGGTCGAGATGGATTTCCCTATCCGGCGGGACATCTTGAACGGCTGGCTTACAAACCTTCAGCTTGCCCCGGCGGCAAAAATCGCTAGTGGAGGAGCAACAAATTCAAGGAGTGCCCCCATGAGCGATCTCACCCTGAGCCAGGCCATCGACAACATCTACACCTCGATCAACAACGACAACGAGGAGATCGACCTCCACATTGCGGCACTGAAGTCGGCGATGGCCCGCGAGGGCGTCAAGGAAGCGGTGTTCGAGACGGCCAAGCTCGCCCAGTCCAACCGCCAGGGCCGCAAGATCATGCAGTCCTACTTCAAGAAGAAGGGCGTCGCCGTCGCCTTCTCCGTCTGAGATCGGACGGCTGGCGCTCTTTGGTCAGGGCGCCTCGAAATCGAAGTCGTCCTCGAGCGGAATGCCGGGCGGCCTTTGTTGGCCATGGCGAATGGCGAGGATGACGACGACGCCGGATCGGATTTCGTAGTCGACCAGATAGGCACCCATGACGAATCGAAGCACGCCGGGCACCGGTATGTCGTCCGACCGCCTTCCCATGCGGGGAAAGTGCGACAGGTGCTCCTTGAGTTGCTTCAGACTGTCGGTGAATTGGCGTGCCGCCTACGGACTGCGGGCCTGGAGATAGCGCGCCTCGGATACGAGGTAGTTCCTGGCCTCTGCAGAGAGCAGCACCTTCAAGCGGCGGCTCCCTCGGTGATCGCCTCCACCTCTTCGAGCACCTCATCCAGATCGTGGACGTCGCCGGCATCGACCGCCTGGCGCGCCCTTGCCAGTTCGAGGACTTCCCGCCCCTCGCCGGCAAGATAGGATTTCAGCGCCCGCACGATCACCCAGCTGCGGCTTCGCTCGCAGGTCCGTGCCACGTCCTCGATCTCCGACAGCACGTCCACCGGCAGGCGAATCGCGATCGGATCGGACAGCTCTCGCTTGATGGACATCGATTTTTACCTCCATTTGTAATACAAACTACCCCTGAACGGGGTGGAGGTCAAATTCTGGCAGAGAGCCTCGTGGCGTCAGTCGACGAGCGTCAGGATGATCGGGCCGTTCCTGGTGACGACAATGGTGTGCTCGAACTGCACGGTCGGCGCCTTCGGGTCGCTGTAGAGCGTCCAGGGATCGTCGCCGTCCTCGGCCCACAGGCCGCCGAGCGACAGGAAGGGTTCGATGGTGAAGACCAGCCCCTCCTCCATGATTCGCGTCTCGTCCGGGTCAGGCCAGGTGGACAGCTCCTTCGGCTCCTCATGCAGCGAATGGCCGATGCCGTGGCTCGCCAGGTTCTGGATCAGCGTATAGCGGTTCTTCCTGGCGAAGGCACCGATCGCATTGCCGATATTGACCATCGGCTGGCCGGTGCGCACCTGGTTGAGGCCGACCCACAGCGCCCGCTTGCCGTCGCGGCAGAGCTTTTCGATCTTCGGCTTGGCCGGCGGCACGATGAAGGAAGAGCCGGTATCGCCGAACAAGCCGTTCTTCACCCCCGACACGTCGATGTTGACGAGATCGCCGGCCAAAATCGTGCGGTCGCCGGGAATGCCGTGGGCGATTTCCTCATTGACGCTGATGCAGGTGGCGCCCGGGAATTCATAGCAGAACTCCGGCGCCGACTGGGCGCCCGCATCTTCCAGCACCTTTCGGCCGATCTGGTCGAGTTCGCGGGTGGTGATGCCCGGTTCCAGCGCAGCCGCCATGATCTTAACCGCGCTTGCGCAGATCCGGCCGATGTCTTTCAGGCCGTTGAGGTCGTCTTCGCTGGAAACAATCATTGTTCGTCATCCGGGCTTTGCGCCCGCTCTTTGTAACCTTGGGATGGCAGGTGCTTACGCCCCCGCTTCCGACGGGGTCAACGCCTTTCTGACCAGCGGCGCGACTTTTGTGCCGTAGAGCTCGATGCCGCGCATGATGTCGCGGTGCGGCATCGGGCCGATCGCCATCTGCAAGAGGAAGCGGTNNAGAAGATCTTGTGGTTGGCGACGATCTTTTCCGCCACGGTTTCCGGATCGCCGACGAAGAGCGCGCCGCCCGGTCCTCGCGCGGCGTCGAAATGGCCGCGATTGGTCGGCCCCCAGCCGCGCTCGCGGCCGATGCGGTTCATCACGGTCGCCTGCGGCTCGTAGAAGATGTCGGCGGCGCTCTCGTTGGTGTCGTGAATGAAGCCGTGCACGTTGATCGATGTCTTCAATGCCTTCGGATCAACGCCGGCCTTGGCGCCGCTCTGGCGGTAGAGATCGAACAGCGGGGCAAAGCGGTGCGGCTCGCCGCCGATGATCGCGAGCGCCAGCGGCAGGCCGAGATAGCCGGCACGCGCCGCCGACTGCGGCGTGCCGCCTATCGCGATCCAGAGCGGAAGCGGATCCTGCAAGGGTCGCGGATAGACACCGCGCCCGGCGATGGGCTTGCGGGTCTGACCTTCCCAGGTCACCATTTCGTTCTCGCGGATCTCCATCAGTAGCTGCAGCTTTTCGGCAAACAGCAGGTCGTAGTCCTCAAGCTCATAGCCGAACAGCGGAAAGCTCTCGATGAAGGAGCCGCGCCCGGCCATGATCTCGACCCGGCCGTTCGACAGGAGATCGACGGTCGCATATTGCTGGAACACGCGCACAGGATCCTCGGAGGAGAGCACGGTCACGGCGCTCGACAGCCGGATGTTCTTGGTCTTCACCGCCGCTGCGGCGAGAATGGTCGCCGGCGAAGACGCCATGTAGTCGGGGCGGTGATGTTCGCCCAGCCCGAACACGTCAAGCCCCACCTCGTCGGCAAGCCGGATTTCCTCGAGCAGGTCATCGAGACGGCGCTTCGCCTCCGCGCCCTTGTTGGCCGCGTTCGGATCGACATCCGCGAAAGTGTATAGGCCGAGTTCCATCTGTTTCTTCCTGTTGCGCTTTTGAAACAGATAGCTGCGCACCGCCCCGCCGGCAAACCGCATTTGCCGCACACAGCGTTCACCGCCTGCACGTTGGTGCCGGCGATGTCGCTGTTCTCAATAGCTTGGCACGACAAAAGCAATCATTTTGGCAGTCGGGCACGAGGCTGCGCGAGACGCTGGCAGGAGACCGGCCCGAAGCGTCTGGCCGAGGCGTGACGGGGAGCGCCACCCGTCGACTTGATTCGGACTCTGAATCGCAAGCTTTGCGGCCAAGCGGCTGTCGCGATTCATCTTTTCCCGGGCAATCTGGCGCCGTCCCATTCTCCCGGCGACCGCTCTGGCCACCACAAAGTTGGGGCTGCAAGCATCAAAAAGTCAATTGCCAGCCCAAGCGATTTGCGCATAACCTTCGCGATCCACTGCGGCGCAGCACAATATTGCAGGCTTTCGGGAGAATTCGAGACATGAACAGAACCGTCGTCGTCACCGGATCGACCAGCGGCATCGGCTTGGCCATTGCGCGGGCATTCGCCGCCCATGGCGACAACGTCGTCATCAATGGCTTTGGCGATGCAGGCGAGATCGAGGCAATCCGCCAAAGCCTCGAGGTGGTCGGCGGCCGGGCAATCTACCATGGCGCCGACATGTCGAAGCCGTCCGAGATCGACGACCTGATGGCGACTGCCGCGCATGAATTCGGCATGGTCGATGTGCTGGTCAACAATGCC
>DBUL01000221.1:0-3744 GCA_002307905.1 Rhizobiaceae bacterium UBA1291 | reverse complement strand
TGAACGCCATCTGCCCGGGCTATGTGCTGACGCCCTTGGTCGAAAAGCAGATCCCCGACACGGCCAAGGCTCGCGGCATTTCCGAGGCTGAGGTGAAATCCGACGTGATGCTGAAGTTCCAGCCGACCAAGGAATTCGTCGCCGTCGAGGAAGTGGCGGCGGTCGCGATCTTTCTCGCCAGCGACGCGGCGCGCCAGATCACCGGCACGCATATCTCGATAGACGGCGGCTGGACCGCGCAATAACATCGGCCGATGGGCCAACGAGAAAACAAAGCATGAGTGATTGCATCCGTTTCATCCTGAACGGCGAGGATGTCGCCCTCACCGACTTCGAGCCGACCGAGACGCTGCTCGACTTTCTCAGGCTGAAGCGCCGGCTGACCGGCACCAAGGAAGGCTGCGCCGAGGGCGACTGTGGCGCCTGCACGGTTCTCGTCGGCCGACTCGACGGCGGGCGGCTCACTTATGAGACCGTCAATGCCTGCATCCGCTTCTCAGGCTCCCTGAACGGAACCCATGTGGTGACCGTCGAGCATCTGGCCGCCGAGAACGGCATGCTCCATCCGGTGCAGCAGGCCATGGTCGACTGTCACGGCTCGCAATGCGGCTTCTGCACGCCGGGTTTCGTCATGTCGCTCTACGGCCTCTGGCTTTCCAACGACAATCCGTCGCGCGCCGAGATCGAACGGGCGCTGCAGGGCAATCTCTGTCGCTGCACCGGTTACGAACCGATCGTCAAGGCCGCCGAACAGGTCTCGCGCACCCGCCCGAGCGCGCTGTTCGACCCGCTCGAGCGCGAGCGGGCCAATATCATGGCGCGGCTGTGGAACCTGCAGGGCGGCGACACCATCACCGTGGTCAGGAACGACCGCCGGCTGATCGTGCCGGGCTCTGTCGCGGCCCTGGCCGACCTGCTGGCGCAACAGCCCGGTGCCACCATCGTTGCCGGCGCGACCGATGTCGGGCTCTGGGTCACCAAGCAGATGCGCGACCTCAACCCGGTGATCTTCATCAACCACCTGACCGACTTGCAGGCGATCGCGATGGACGACCGCGTCATCACCCTCGGTTCCGGCGTCAGCTATTCCCGGGCCTTCGAGACGCTCAAGGCCGAAATCCCCGCGCTCGGCAGGCTGATCGAGCGCATCGGCGGCCAGCAGGTCCGCAACATGGGCACGATCGGCGGTAATATCGCCAACGGCTCGCCGATCGGCGACATGCCCCCGGCACTGATCGCTCTTGGCGCATCCGTCCGGCTGCGCTCGGCGTCAGGCGGCCGCGAACTGCCGCTCGAGGACTTCTTCATCGACTACGGCAAGCAGGACCGCCGGCCGGGCGAATTCGTCGAGAGCATCCGCGTGCCCCGCCCCGAGGCCGGCAGCCACTATGCCGTCCACAAGATCTCCAAGCGTCGCGACGAGGACATTTCCGCGCTTTGCGGCGCCTTCCATCTGGCACTCGGCAAGGACGGCACGGTTTCCCACATCCGCATCGCTTTCGGCGGCATGGCCGCCACCCCGAAGCGGGCCCGCGCAGTGGAAGCTGCTCTGTTCGGCAAGCCGTGGAGCGAGGCGACGATCGCGGGCGCCCGCGATGCCTTCGATCAGGACTACAAGCCGCTCNNGCTGACCGCCAAGAACTTGCTGACCCGCTTCTTCCTCGAAACGACGGGCGCCCCGCAGGAACTCAAGCGCTTTGCGGCGGAGAAGGTACCCCCGCACGGAGGCCTTCCCCATGCATAAGCCGACCTTCGAGACCTACAAACTGATCAACGGGCCGATGCACCAGTCGCTGCGCCATGATTCGGCGCACAAGCATGTCGCCGGAAGTGCCGAATATATCGACGATATTCCCGAACCGGCCGGCCTCCTGCACGGCGCGCTCGGCATGTCCGACCGAGCGCATGCTGAGATCCTCTCGGTCGACCTGTCCGCGGTGAAGACCTATCCCGGCGTCGTCTGCGTCTTGACGGCCAAGGACGTGCCGGGCGTCAACGACGTGTCCTCCGGCAGCCGCCATGACGAGCCGCTGCTGGCTGAGCACAAGGTCGAATTCCACAGCCAGCCGGTTTTTGCGGTGATCGCCGAAACCCGCGACGCCGCCCGCCGCGCCGCGCGGCTGGCCAAGATCGAATACCGCGACCTGCCCTTCTGGACCGATGTCGACGCAGCCCTTGCCAACGACGCGCCGCTCGTCACCCCCGGCATGGTGCTGAAGCGCGGCGAGCCGGAGGCCGAACTCGACAAGGCCGAGCATCGCCTGAAGGGCTCGATGCGGATCGGCGGGCAGGAACATTTCTACCTCGAAAGCCACATCGCGCTCGCCATTCCCGGCGAGGACGACGAGGTGGCAGTCTGGTCCTCCACCCAGCATCCTTCGGAAATCCAGCATATCGTCGGCCATGTGCTCGACATTCCGAGCCACGCGATCACCGTCAACGTGCGGCGCATGGGCGGCGGCTTCGGCGGCAAGGAGACGCAGGGCAACCAGTTTGCCGCCCTGGCAGCCCTCGCCGCCAAGAAGCTCAACCGGGCGATCAAGTTCCGCCCGGACCGCGACGAGGACATGGCGCTGACCGGCAAGCGCCACGACTTCCGCATGGACTTCGACGTTGCCTTCAACGGCGACGGCCGCATCCACGCGATGACCGCCAATTTCGCTGCGCGCTGCGGCTATTCGGCCGATCTGTCCGGCCCGGTCACCGACCGCGCCCTCTTTCACGCGGATTCGAGCTATTTCTACCCGCATGTGAAGCTGACCTCGCAACCCTTGAAGACCCATACGGTTTCCAACACCGCGTTTCGCGGCTTCGGCGGCCCGCAGGGCATGCTGGGCGGCGAGCGCATCATCGAGGAGATCGCCTACCAGCTGGGCAAGGATCCGCTGGAGATTCGCAAGGCTAATTTCTACGGCGATGTCGGCTCCGGCCGCAATGTCACGCCCTATCACCAGACGATCGAGGACAATGTGATTGCCCGGGTGGTCGAGGAACTGGAGGCCTCCTGCGACTACCAGGCGCGGCGCCGGGCGATCATCGAATTCAACAGGACGAGCCCGGTCATCAAGAAAGGTATCGCGCTCACCCCGGTGAAGTTCGGCATCTCGTTCACCATGACCGCCTTCAACCAGGCCGGCGCGCTTGTCCACGTCTACCAGGACGGCTCGATCCACCTCAACCACGGCGGCACCGAAATGGGCCAGGGCCTCTACACCAAGGTCGCCCAGGTCATCGCCGAGTGCTTCCAGGTCGATGTCGAGCGCGTCAAGATCACCGCGACGACGACGGGCAAGGTGCCGAACCCCTCGGCGACCGCCGCCTCCTCCGGCACCGATCTCAACGGCATGGCCGCCTTTGACGCCGCCCGCCAGATCAAGGAACGCCTCGTCGCCTTCGCCGTCGAGCATTTCCAGGTACCGCCCGACGAAGTCGAGTTTCTGCCGAACCGGGTGCGGGTCGGATCGAAGGAAATCCCCTTCCCCGACTTCGTCCGCCAGGCCTATTTCGCCCGCGTCCAGCTCTCGGCCGCCGGCTTCTACAAGACGCCGAAAATCCACTGGGACCGCGCCGCCGGCCGCGGCACGCCGTTCTATTATTTCGCCTATGGCGCCGCCTGTTCGGAAGTGTCGATCGATACGCTGACAGGCGAATATCTGATGGACCGCACCGACATCCTGCACGACGTCGGAAAATCGCTCAATCCGGCGATCGACATCGGCCAGATCGAGGGCGGCTTCGTCCAGG
>DBUL01000042.1:5039-5391 GCA_002307905.1 Rhizobiaceae bacterium UBA1291 | reverse complement strand
CATCTTCATCGACGAAATCGACGCCGTCGGTCGCCATCGTGGCGCAGGCCTTGGCGGCGGCAACGACGAACGCGAACAGACGCTCAACCAGCTACTGGTCGAGATGGACGGTTTCGAGGCCAATGAGGGCGTCATCCTGATCGCAGCGACCAACCGTCCCGACGTTCTCGACCCGGCGCTGATGCGTCCCGGCCGCTTCGATCGCCAGGTCGTCGTGCCGAACCCCGATATCGTCGGCCGCGAACGCATCCTCAAGGTTCATGTCCGCAACGTACCGCTCGCTCCGAACGTTGATCTCAAGGTTCTGGCCCGCGGCACACCGGGCTTTTCCGGCGCCGACCTGATGAACCTC
>DBUL01000042.1:0-5027 GCA_002307905.1 Rhizobiaceae bacterium UBA1291 | reverse complement strand
CAAGGACAAGATCATGATGGGTGCCGAGCGTCGCTCGTCCGCCATGACCGAAGCCGAAAAGAAGCTGACCGCCTATCACGAAGCCGGTCATGCGATCACCGCGCTCAACGTGCCGGTCGCCGACCCGCTACACAAGGCGACCATCATCCCGCGCGGCCGTGCGCTCGGCATGGTCATGCAGCTGCCCGAGGGTGACCGCTACTCGATGAGCTACAAGTGGATGGTCTCGCGCCTGATCATCATGATGGGCGGCCGCGTCGCCGAGGAACTGACCTTCGGCAAGGAGAACATCACGTCGGGCGCATCCTCCGATATCGAGCAGGCGACCAAGCTTGCCCGCGCCATGGTCACCCAGTGGGGTTTCTCCGACGTGCTCGGCCAGGTCGCCTATGGCGAGAACCAGCAGGAAGTCTTTCTCGGTCATTCGGTTTCGCAGACCAAGAACGTCTCGGAATCGACCGCTCAAAAGATCGACACCGAAGTGCGCCGCCTGATCGACGAGGCCTATACCGAAGCCCGCCGGATCCTGACGGAGAAACACGACGACTTCGTTACCATGGCTGAAGGGCTGCTTGAATACGAAACGCTCTCGGGCGATGAGATCAAGGCGCTGTTGCGCGGCGAAAAGCCGGCACGCGACATGGGCGACGAAGGTCCGTCCGGACGCAGCTCGGCAGTTCCCTCGGCCGGCGCCAAGAAGGACGCCCCCAAAGGCGGCGAGCCGGAAGGCGGCCTTGAGCCCCAGCCCCACTAAACCGCGCGCAGATAAATGCAGAGGCCACCCCCGAAAGCGGCGGGTGGCCTTTTTCTTTGCGCTCACAAGATGTATGCGCTGTTGACGCTAATTTACGTGCCCTGCGCCGCATTTTGTGGCAAGAGCACGCGCATTGCATAGCTTCCGGCCGCTTGGCCGGTTTTGGAATCCAGCGCCTTTCGCCNNACGGACGGCATTCGTGGTCAGTCCAACCAGTTTCCCATGACCCCGGATCTCGCCATGCGGGTCGGCATTGCGGTCGGCACGATCTTCCGTCGGGGACACCATCGCCACCGGGTGGTGATCGGCAAGGACACCCGGCTTTCCGGCTACATGCTGGAAAACGCCCTGGTTGCCGGATTCACCGCCGCTGGCCTCGACGTCTTCCTGCTGGGCCCGATCCCGACACCCGCCGTCGCCATGCTGACGCGCTCGCTGCGCGCCGACATCGGCGTGATGATCTCCGCCTCCCACAATCCCTTCGCAGACAACGGCATAAAATTGTTCGGCCCGGACGGCTACAAGCTCTCCGACGAAATCGAACAGCAGATCGAGGCCCTGCTCGAGGAAGAAATCTACGCGCAGTTGGCTCCCGCCCACGAGATCGGCCGGGCCAAGCGTGTCGAGGGCGACATCTATCGCTACATCGAGTTCGTCAAGCGCACGCTGCCGCGCGACGTCACCCTGCATGGCCTCAGGGTCGCGATCGACTGCGCCAACGGTGCCGCCTACAAGGTGGCCCCGGCCGCTCTATGGGAGCTCGGCGCCGAGGTGGTAACCATCGGCAATGCGCCCAACGGGACCAATATCAACCTCGATTGCGGGTCTACCCATCCGGCCGCGCTGCAACAGAAGGTCCACGAGGTGCGCGCCGACATCGGCATCGCGCTCGACGGCGACGCCGACCGCGTCATCATCGTCGATGAGAACGGCAAGATTGTCGATGGCGACCAGCTGATGGCGGCGATCGCCGAGACCTGGGCGCAGGACCAGACGCTGAAGGGCGACGGCATCGTCGCCACGGTCATGTCCAATCTCGGCCTCGAGCGCTTCCTCTCGGATAAGGGCCTCACGCTCGCCCGCACCAAGGTCGGCGACCGCTATGTCGTCGAGCACATGCGCCAGCACAATTTCAACGTCGGCGGCGAACAGTCGGGCCATATCGTGCTGTCCGACTTCGGCACCACCGGCGACGGCCTGGTGGCCGCCCTGCAGATTCTTGCCTGCGTCAAGCGCACAGGGAAGACGGTGAGCGAGATCTGCCATCGCTTCGAGCCCGTGCCTCAGCTCCTGCGCAATGTGCGCTTTTCCGGCGGCAAGCCGCTCGAGGATGCGACCGTCAAGCAGGCGATCGCCGACGCCGAGAGCGAACTGGCCCGTAACGGCCGCCTGGTCATCCGCCCGTCGGGCACCGAACCCTTGATCCGCGTCATGGCCGAAGGCGACGACCGCGAACAGGTCGAACGCATCGTCAACGGCCTGGTGAGCGTGATCGGCAGCGTGCGGAGCGCTGCAGCCTAGTTCTCGTCTTTGCTTTCGGCCCCCATCCGCCTGCCGGCACCTTCTCCCCGCAAGCGGGGCGAAGGGAACTCCGCGCCAGCCGCGGAGCCGATCTCCCCCCTTGAGGGGCAAACCTGAAAACGGAAACGGCCCGATCGCACACGCAGCCGGGCCGTTTTCCTGAATTCCTGCGGTCGATCAGGCCGACAGCTTGGCCATGACTTCGTCCGACACTTCGAAGTTCGAATAGACGTTCTGCACGTCGTCGTCGTCTTCCAGCGTGCCGATCAGCTTCATCAGCGACTGCGCCTTTTCCTCGTCGACCTCGATCGTGTTCTGCGGCTTCCAGATCGCCTTGACGCTTTCCGCCGCACCGAGCACGTCTTCGAGCGCCTTGGACACTTCGTTCATGTCCTCGAAGGCGCAATAGATCGTGTGGCCGTCCTCGTCGGAAGCGACATCCTCGGCACCGGCCTCGATAGCCGCTTCCATGACCTTGTCGGCATCGCCGACCGAGGCCTTGTAGGTGATCTCGCCGACGTGATCGAAGGAGAAGGACACCGAGCCGGTTTCGCCCAGCGCGCCGCCGGCCTTGGTGAAGGTCGAACGGACGGTCGATGCGGTGCGATTGCGGTTGTCGGTCAGCGTCTCGACGATCACGGCAATGCCGCCCGGACCGTAGCCCTCGTAACGGATCGCGTCATAGCTCTCGGCGTCGGCGCCCGACGCCTTCTTGATGGCACGGTCGATGTTGTCCTTCGGCATCGACTGCGCCTTGGCGTTCTGCACGGCCAGGCGAAGGGCGGCGTTCATGGTCGGGTCGGGCAGGCCCATCTTGGCCGCAACCGTGATTTCGCGCGCGAGCTTGGAAAACATCTTGGAACGGATGCCGTCCTGTTTTCCCTTGCGGTGCATGATGTTCTTAAACTGTGAATGGCCAGCCATGGCACCCCTGATCAGGTCTATTTGTAAGGAATGGCGCCTTATACGAGCGAAATCCGCCCTGTTCAAGGGGATGCCCGAGATTAGACCTGCACCCGCCTCGTCCCTGTCCGCACGCAGGTCAACTCCGCTTTTGCTGGAACAAGTGCACCGACCGACCCGTTTTGCAGGTGAAAACCGCCAACAACAGGAGATGGTTCATGGCAAGCTTCAGCGAAGCCCGCGAAACCCCGGTCGAGCAGCTCTGGGACGAGATCGACGACATTCATGCCGGCATGTTGGGCCTTGAGGGTGGCCACATGCACATGCAGCCTATGGCGCCCTTCGCCGATCCCAAGACCAACACGATCTGGTTCTTTGCCAAGACGGACTCGCATCTGGTGCAAAGCTTGCGGCCGGGAAGCCGCGCGCATTTCTGCGTCGTCGGCAAGGACCACGACTATCATGCCTGCCTCGGCGGCGTGATCGCCGAGCGCAAGGACACAGCCAAGATCGATGAATACTGGAGCTCTATCGTCGAGGCGTGGTATGACGGCGGCAAGAACGACCCCAGGCTGACCATGCTGGCCCTGAAGCTTGACGATGCCGAGATCTGGGCCTCGACCGGCAACCCACTGAAGTTTGGCTGGGAGATTGCCAAGGCGAACCTCAGCGACGACAAGGAGCCGGACATCGGCGTCCACCGCAAGATTTCCTTCGCCTGAATCTTCGATATCCCCCAACGACAAACGCCCGGCCAGTGAGCCGGGCGTTCTTGTTTGGGTGATCAGGCGGCCGACGTGGCGGCCTGTCGGCTGATCATAGTGCAGATGCCATGTTCTTCGGCTGTAAACTCGGCCCCACTGATCGCGCCGAACGCCGTCGCCGCCTGCTGGCTGCGCGTCTCTGCCTCGCCAAGGGCGTCGGGGCCGGTCAGCCGGAATGATACGGCGGACAGCGGACCGAACAGAAGAGCCCGCTCCAATTTCGGCCATTTGGCCGGGTCCGGCTCAACGCCGGCATTGGCTGCAAACATCAGCGCCGCTGCATTCATCGGCATGCTCGGCGGGCCGGCCCGCATTGCCTTGCTGCGCGTGACCCCCTCGCGCATTTCCGCCTGCGACGGCATCGGCTGCAGCCCGGCGAAGCAATGGCTGATCCACCGCGCCTGAAGTTCGAGCACCGGAAGATAGGGGCCGACCAGATCGTAAAGTCCCAGGAAGGCGAGTCCCTGCAAATCGGGATGGAAGCTATGGTCGTGCAGGTCCAGATGGGTGTCGTCCAGATCGCCCGCCTTGGCGATGTCGGCTCCGAGCCACGGCATGGAGAGGCGATAGCCGGTGCCGAAGACGATGCCGTCCGCATCGAAGGCCGAACCGTCTTCGAACAGCACCCTGCCGCCTTCGATCCTGCGGATCCAGGGCGCAACCGTGATCCGCCCTTCGGCGACCGCCGGCAGGAAATGGTGCGACTGGGTGATACCGGCCGCGAAGATGTGNNGATGTTCTCGTCCGGGGCCGGCGCGCCGAACTGCGCAGGATTGCCCGCAACGCTCAGCACCTTCGCCTTCAACCCGGCCGCCAGCGCCTCCGGCGGCGCCACGGCCCCCAGCAGCGCCGAGGCACGATTGAACATCACATGCTCGGTCGGCACGCCGGCAATCAGCTTCGGCAGGACATAACGCTGGCGGCGATTGGCGACCACGACCTTGGCGGCGCCGCCATAGGCAAGCTCCGAGGCGATCTCCAGCGCACTGATCGAACAGCCGGCGACCAGAACCCTGCGGCCGCGATAGCGTTCGACACCGTTATACTGGGCCGCATGCACCGCGCCCAGGCTGCCGCTGAAAGTG
>DBUL01000222.1 GCA_002307905.1 Rhizobiaceae bacterium UBA1291 | reverse complement strand
GGCGCCGCACCGACCGGCGCGGGTGGAACCGGACCGCTGTCGCGCTTGTCGACGGGCTTGGTCGGCTTGGGCACTGGCTCGGCTTTGGGACGCGGCGCCCCCGGCCGACCGCCAGACGTCTCGGCCGGCTTGCTTGCCGCGCGCTCCGAAACCTTCGGCAGATAAGTGGCGATCAGGCGCGGCAGATGCTGGCGATTGTCATAAGCNNCAAAGCCCGCCGCCGGACGATTTCCGGCGCGCCGGGCTGCTGCGCTTGCGGGGCTTTCTCTTCGTAGTGCCGGTACTTGCCATGAATAGCCCCCGCTTCGACGGCTGCAGATTGTCTCAAGGAATGGACGTCAGCCCCATGGCCGCGCGACCGGACGAATCCCGCAACGCGAATCATGCACAGGCAGCGATAGCCGATTTGGTCATAGGAATGCCAGTGGCTCTTGAGCGGGATCGGCTCACGGCAGGGCGCGTTGGAGACATTCTGGCGTCTGTGTCTCCGGGCTGGACAGAACGGAGATGGCGACCCCTGCAGGACTCGAACCTGCGACAACCTGCTTAGAAGGCAGGTGCTCTATCCAGCTGAGCTAAGGGGCCTTATCGATGTGGAACCAGTCGGCGGGCTTGGTCGTCTCGGGACGGACCGCCACGGTCCGAGCAGGGTCAGTGGGTCCAGGGCTGAAGGCGGCTGAACTTGAAATTATCGGTGTAGGACAGGACCTGCCGCTTGGCTTCCTTCGGCGGGATCACGCGGTATTCGATGCCCTCGCGCTGTGCATAGGCTTCGGCCTGCTCCTGCGTTTCGAAGAGCAGCTTCACCTGCTGCCGCGTATCGGCCGAGGTCGTGTAGCCCATCATCGGGTCGATCTTCTTCGCAATGGCCTGGTCGAATTCAAGTATCCAGACATGCGTCTTCGCCTTGCCGGACTGCATAGCGGTCTTTGCGGGGCGGTAGATCTTTGCAGACATGTCGCATCCAACTCCAAAGGACGGCCAGGGATCGCCCTACCCCGTCTTGTTCATGGCACCGACCGCAGCTTTCGGCTGCGGCAAATTCCTGTTCCAGGGCCAGAAGACGGCTCATCCCGGAGGCTCCAGCAATGCCGGATTACCATTCCCCTCGTAGCGACGAATGAGATGTTTTTCAAGGGGAACCTCCGGGATCGGAGCGGAATGCAAGAGAGCGCCGCACCCGGGGGGCGCAACGCTCTTCCACTCTTGACCACACAGGCGCTGCAATCGAAAGCAGATGGCGCATGAGCGACAACTTGCCTTCTTACCGGCCTGTCCGCAGGCAGAGGGGCGGACTATTCCGCGCACTTATCGTCATTGGATGGCGAGGCGGCCGCGGTTTCTTCGCCCTGCTGCTGGGCGGCAACATCCTGGTTCGACGTCGCCAAATTCTCGTCAGCAGCCAAAGGCATGGTGCTGCCGTCCTTCCGGACACCACCACTGGTGCTCGCCTGGCCACCGGTGGCGCCTTCCAGGGGAACGTGGGTGCCATCCTTGGCTATGCCCGCCGCGGTATCACCATTGATCGAGCCGGTTACGTCGTCACAAGCCGCAAGGCTTGGATTGGAAGCGAAGGCCGCCATGCCGATGGCAGCCGTGATGGTTGCAAGCTTTCTCATGTTTCATCCTCCGTGTTGGATGAAAAGGAACGCAAGCAAAAGACCATAGGTTCCGGTGGAATGCACACTCTGAGAACTGGCGAGGATAAAGCGCGCCTGAAGTTTCACGGGAGCACGGGAACGGCGGTAGCGGCCTTTACCACTCCAGTGGGAAATTTAGTGTGTCGGGAACAAGACATCGACACTGCTTGCAATGGTCGGAGTGGAGAGATTCGAACTCCCGACCCTCTGGTCCCAAACCAGATGCGCTACCAGGCTGCGCTACACTCCGTTCCAGCAATGGGAGCGGAATACACGGTTCACCCCGGACCCGCAACTGCAAAAAAGCGCTTTCCGCAGGAGCGTACGAATTCACAGGCCCGCCTCTAGTCCGACGCGCCTTTCGGCGGGGTCAGATCCACCACCGCCCCCTCGGCAAGGCCGAGCGTAGCCGCTTGGCCGCCGCGAATCTCCAGCACGTAGCGCACCGGTGTGCCCGACGGGATGATCGCCTCGGAAAAGGGCGCGGTCCGGGACGCGACGCGCTTCACCAGCCCGTTCTGGTCGATGAACAGCATGTCGAGTGACAGAGGCGTGTTCTTCATCCACATCATGACGTCGCGCACAGTGCCGAAGTCGAAGATCATGCCCTGATCGTCGCCCAATTGTTCGCGGAACATCAGGCCGTGCGCGCGCTGGTCCGGCGTGATCGCCCATTCCACGTCGAGCTCGATCTTCTCTCCCCCGGTGGTTCTGATCGTAAGCGTCGATCGATCAAAGTGCGGCGCCTGGGCCGCTGCCGGCCAGACGAAGACCCATAAAAAAAGCGCCAGAAAAGCGCTTTTTACAATGCGACTGATCATCGCCCTGGGTCTCAATGCGCCCGGACCGACGGGCCGGGAGTGTCGGGGTGGATTTCGGCGGCCATCAGGCCCTTCTCGCCAGGTCCGAAGCGGACAAGAACCGTCTGGCCTGGGCGAAGCTCGGTGAGGCCGTAACGGCGCAGCGTTTCCATGTGAACGAAGATGTCCTCGGTGCCCTCGCCGCGCGTCAGGAAACCAAAGCCCTTGGTCCGATTGAACCACTTGACCAGCGCCCGTTCCAGACCGCTGGTCGCGGTCACCTGCACATGGGTGCGCACCGGCGGGAGCTGCGAGGGATGAACCGCGGTCGACTGGTCCATGGAAAGAACACGGAAGGTCTGGTAGCCGCGATCACGCTTCTGGATGAGCGCGACGATGCGCGTGCCTTCGAGAATGGTATGGTAGCCGTCGCGCCTAAGACAGGTGACGTGCAGCAGAACGTCCTGCATCCCGTTGTCCGGAACGATAAAGCCGAACCCCTTGGCCACGTCGAACCACTTGACGACCCCGGTGATCTCGGTCAGCTCGACTGCTTCGCCGGACAGATCCTCGAACCCGACGAGCCCTTTCGGTGAAATCCTGTCCGTCATTTCCCAAAGCCCCTCGAAACGCGTCACATCGCAGAGTTAATTGATTCTTGAACTTAAGATTAACATTCGAGCGATGGATCTACGCAAGTCCTAGTTTGACATATACCCAAATGCTTTTTGCCTTTGCAGCCTTGCTCGAAGCTGTCGCCTGCCCCATATCCCTGCAATTCTCTGGAGGACCTTCATGCGCTATCTTCACACCATGGTGCGCGTCAAAGATCTCGACGCCTCGCTCGATTTTTACTGCAACATCTTCGGACTGACGGAAATCCGCCGAATGGACAGCGAAAAGGGCCGTTTCACGCTGGTCTTTCTGGCTGCGCGAGACGATCTCGACCGTGCACGCGCCGAAATGGCGCCCTGCCTCGAACTCACCTACAACTGGGATGCGGAAGACTATGCCGGCGGGCGCAATTTCGGCCATCTCGCCTACGAGGTCGACGACATTTATGCCATTTGCCAGAGGCTGATGGACGCCGGGGTGACGATCAACCGCCCGCCGCGCGACGGGCACATGGCTTTCGTCCGTTCGCCGGACGGCATTTCGATCGAACTGCTGCAGGCGGGCGAGCGTCTGGCTCCGGCCGAGCCGTGGGCCTCCATGCCGAACGTGGGCGCCTGGTGAGCGTTTGGGCGCGGCTGATCCTCGGGCTGGCGGTCTTGAGTCTGGGCGCGTGCGCCATGGTGACCGAGACCAATCCGGCGCGGACGGCCACCGACATGCTGCTGTTCAACCGGGTGGCCGACCGTGCGGTCGAGGGGCGGACCCTGCCGATCCCGCAGGGCGCGCGCGTCTTCGTCGACGAGACCTATTTCCAGGCCGAGAACGCCCGCTACGCTCTCAGCGCCATCCGCGCCGCCCTGTCGGAAGCGGGTTACGCCATCGTGCGCGAGCGCGGCGAGGCCGACGCCATCTTCGAGGTGCGCGCCGGGGCCCTGTCGCTGGACCAGCTGCGCCGCGTGGTCGGGATCCCCGACATGCGGGTGCCGATCAACGAGAGCCTGAACGTCGTCTCCCTGCCGGAACTGTCGGTCTATTCCAACCGCGACCGCATGGGCGTGGCCGAGTTTTCCGGCTTCCTCTACGACGCGCGCACCGGCATGCCGCTGGGCGCCGTCA
>DBUL01000036.1:4484-10747 GCA_002307905.1 Rhizobiaceae bacterium UBA1291 | reverse complement strand
CGTCGATCACCGAGATGATCTGGTTGATGCGCGCCGAAGAGCTTTCGATGCGGCCCATGGCATCAACCGCGTTGCGCACGATCTCGCCCGACCGGTTGGCGCTCTTCTTGGTTTCGGCGACCATGTCGCGAGCTTCGTTCGCACGCTCCGAGGCGGTGCGGACCGCAACCGTGATCTCGTCAAGCGCAGCTGCGGTCTCCTCGAGGGCGGCTGCCTGCTGCTCGGTCCGGCGCGACAGGTTGTTGGTCGCTTCGCTGATGTTGCCGGCGCTGTCGCTGACCACGTTGCTCGTCTGGTTGATCGAGCCCATGACGCTGCTGAGCGCTGCCACGGCGGCGTTGAAGTCGCGGCGCAGCTTGTCGTATTCGGCGCTGATCTCGCCGACATTGACCGTCAGGTCGCCCTGAGCCAGACGCTCCAGCGCGTCGCCGATCTGGTGGATCGCTTGATCCTGACGCTCAGAGGCGGTGCGCAGAACGGTCTCGTTGTTCTGCCGCTCGGCGTCCAGCCGCTGCTGCTGCTCGGCTTCCCGACCGCGCATGGTGATGCGATCGTGCACGGAGTCGCGCAGGACGATTAATGCGTCGGCCATGCCGCCGATCTCGTCCTTGCGGCCAGCGTCGATGATGTCAGTGTCAACCTTTTCCTCGGCGATCCGGCCCATGGCATCCTTCAGCCTGCCGATCGGACGAACGACGCTGCGAACCACGGCATAGGCGCAGGAAAGGATGACGATCACGCTGACCGCGATGATCGCACCGAACCACCAGGCATTGGTGTTAAACATGGCGGCCAGGTCGTCGGCATAGACGCCGGTGCCGACAATCCAGCCCCAAGCCTCGAAACCGACGACGTGGGAGAATTTCAGGACAGGCGCTTCGAAACCGGGCTTCGGCCAGTAATAATCGACGAAGCCTTCCTTGCTCGTTTTTACCGTCTTCACGAATTCCAGGAAGATATGCTTGCCGTTCGGGTCTTTGTTCTCGCTCAGGTTCTTCCCGTTCAGCTCCGGCCTGATCGGATGCATCACCATCACAGGCTGCATGTCGTTGACCCAGAGATAACCGTCCGTGCCGTAGCGCATGGCGGCAACGACCTCGAGTGCCTTGGCCTGCGCTTCTTCGCGGCTGAGCGCCCCGTCCTGCTCCATCTTGTGGTACTTGGCGAAGACCGCGAGCGCCGTTTCGTCGATTGCGGCAAGGCCGGCACGGCGCTCGTCCGCCAGCGAATTATAGGAATGGAACAGGCTGAAGGTCAGAGTCGCCACGAGCACGCTCAGCGCCAGCGCCACCAACAGATACAGCCTCACAGATATGCTCAGATTCTTCACGGTAGGAACTCCCCCAAATATTCATGGGCCATGATTCCATGAGAAACTTACGAAATCGATAAACGACGATACCCTAAATTGGGGGAGGCTTACCTAGACACAAGGCCGCGAGACAGCGTGTTGCCGCAGGAAAGGCAATTGCCTAATCTCACCCTTTCCGCCGGGCGATTCCTTCTGCAGGACACAACCTGGATCGGGCGACATCGGACAGGAAACAGGATGAACAGTACAGCAGGACCGGCCGGCGAACTCACCTTGAGGACACTCGCCATGCCTGGCGACGCCAATGCCGCCGGCGACATCTTCGGCGGATGGGTCATGGCACAGATGGACCTGGCCTGCGGCATCCGTGCCGCCGAACGGGCCCGCGGTCGCGTGGTCACCGCAGCCGTCCAGGAAATGGCCTTCGCCATGCCGGTAAAGATCGGCGACACGCTGTGCGTTTATACCGATATCGCCAAGGTCGGCCGCACCTCGATCAAGCTTGCGGTGGAGGTCTGGGCCCAGCGCTATCTGACCCACACGATGGAAAAGGTCACGGCCGCGACCTTCGTGATGGTTGCGCTGGACGACCAGGGCAAGCCAACGCCGGTGCCGGCCGAATAATCGCCAGCGCCGCCGCCCCCTGCCTTCCGGGGTGCGAAGACCGCCCTGCTCGCCCCACCATCCACCATTCCGCATCCCTCTCGTGCGGCTGCGGATATCAGAAGGTCGCGTCGGCACCCCGACTGCCGTTACTTTGTCGCGCTTTTCCCGGGACTCCTCCGCCACCAGCCTATGCCTCCCCCTACCCGCTCACGCGCGAAAGATCAGAGCGGCGCCGCCGGCAATCATCGCGAAACCCAGGAAGTGGTTGATCGTCAGCGATTCCTTCAGCCAGAAGACCGAGAAACCGGAAAAGATCAGTAGTGTAATGACCTCCTGGATCGTCTTCAGCTGCGCCGCGGAATAGACCTGCGCACCGATCCGGTTGGCGGGCACGGCCAGACAGTATTCGAAGAAGGCGATACCCCAGCTCACCAGCACCACCAGATAGAGTGCCGAGCCCTTGAATTTCAGGTGGCCATACCAGGCGAAGGTCATGAACACGTTGGAAAGCGCCAGCATTACGATCGGCCATACGGCGGCGGGACTAAAGGTCGGCATTGGAAATCCTTGGAATGATGACTGGACCCGCCGATCTCCGGCACTGAACGTGGTGCGAGTACCGGCGACGAATCCGTCGATGAGAGGCAGACCTTGCCGCAATCATCGGGCCACGTCCATTCCGGCCTGGCCCCTTCTGGCCAGTCCCGGCCACGACCCTCAGATCCCGCTTCACAACCGAAAGTACAGGTACGGAACATGCCTGGAGTCGCGCGAACAGCAATCGTCCGCAGCGTTAAATGAATTTTATCAGAATGGTGCAACCTTGGGAGATAGGAGACCCATCCTTTTTTTACAGCACAGCAGTTTTCAATCGGATATTGTATTTGAGACAGCAAGCATCGACCTCCAACGCAAAGTTCGGCCCCGCGACAAGAGGGGCGCAAGCCGCCTACATCGTTGGCGGGCTGCGGTCGACGCTGGTCTTCAATGTCGCGATCTCCTTGTCCGCTGTCCTGATCGTTGCACTCACTCAAGGCTTCTCGCCTGCCATCTTGGGATGGTTGGCAGCGACAATGGTCGCAGCGGTCCTTCGCGCCGTCGCTGCATACCGCCTGGTGCGCTTCAACTATATTGACACCAACCCGGACTTTGCCCTGCGACACATGACTATTGGCGCCCTCTTGTCAGGTTTGGCCTGGGCCGCGCTGCCGTTCTGCGTCAACGATTTCACCGCGGTTGGCAAGGATGCGGCGATCTGCCTGATCATGGTCGGCATAGCGGCCGGGTCGATGATCCGCGGCATAGGCTATTCGCAACTGTCGATGGCCTTCTCCGTCCCGATCCTGCTGTCGATCATCGCATGGCTGTCCTATCAAGGTGGTTCACACGCCATCATCCTGGCGCTGGACGTGCTCGGTCTACTGTTGGTGATGGTCCAGAGCAACCGTTCCGCCGAAAGGGTCTTTGTCAGCAACGAAGTCGCGAAGCTCGAGGCGACGGCGCTCGCCGAATCCCTGGAGATCGCAAATCTGGACATCCAGCAGAAGAATTCCCGGCTTGAAGTGCTGGCGAACCGCGACCCCATCACGGGCCTCGCCAACCGCATGCACTTCAATGGACGTCTGCTGGGCGACATCGCCAGGGCCAAGGCCATCGGAGGCGAAGTCGCCTTGCTGCTGATCGACCTCGACCGCTTCAAGCAGATCAACGATACCCTCGGCCACAGTGCCGGCGACGCCATGCTGCGCGCAGTCGGCGAGCGCCTCAGCGCGACCGTCCGCGACGATGGCCTGATCGCCCGCCTGGGTGGCGACGAGTTCGCCATCATCGTTGCCGGTCCCAACGCCAGATGGCGTTGTCGCGATCATGCCGAGGCACTGCTGCAGGAAAGCCTCGCACCGATCACCTTCGGCAGCAGCCAATCGGTCATTGCGCTGAGCATGGGCCTGGCGACGTTCCCCGACCACGCCTCCAGCGCCGATGAACTGCTGGCGTCGGCCGACATGGCGCTCTACAACGCCAAGAGCAAGGGACGCCGGCAGATCCGCGAATTCGATCCGGGCCTCAAGTCTCTCGCCGACCGCCAGAGGTTGGTCGAACAGGATCTGGCAGCCGCCATTCAAGCCGGCGGGGTGGAGACCTGGTTCCAGCCGCAGATCGATCTGGAAACCGGAGAGATTGCCGGCTTCGAGGCGCTGATCCGCTGGCACCACCCGCAGCTCGGCTTCGTGTCGCCTCCGGAAATCGTCGCGGCCGCGCAGTCGCTTCATCTGACGGAGACGCTCACCGGCCACGTCGCAACCGCCGTTTGTCAGTTGCTCACACGCCTGCCCGCGCTCGACCTGGCCGAAGCGACCGTGGCGCTCAACGTTTCGCCGCTCGAGTTTGCCATCTATTCCGTCGCGGACATGCTGGAACAGGTGACCACGCTGCACGGCATCAACCGAGCGCGCCTGGAGATCGAGATCACCGAGGAAGCCATCCTCGATACCGACGGAGCCGGCGAACAGCTCAAGCAGCTGGAAACCGCCGGCTACAAACTCGCCGTCGACGATTTCGGCATGGGTCACTCGTCGCTCGCCTATCTGATCAGCCTGAAGGTCGACCGCCTGAAGATCGACCGCAGTTTCGCCAANNAAGGGCGTCGCGGGATCGCGCGCCAATCAGGACCTGATCGCCGCGCTCGTCGGTCTCGGCCATGCCCTGAAGCTCGACATCGTCGTCGAGGGCGTCGAAACCGAGGAGGATGCCGCCGTGCTCGAAATGCTCGGCTGCCGCATTGCCCAGGGCTATCATTTCGCCCGCCCGATGCCGGTCGAGGCCCTCATCGCCTGGATCGCCCGCCGCGCCAAGAGCGAAGTCCGCCGCGCGGTTGCGTAACGGCGAGCCGATCGCATTGCGGCCCTGCAATTGCCGCATGACAGTTCCTGTCAGCAATAGATTACGCGTTTCACTTTTGTTCCATCGTTGACGCGCCGCCCCCTTTTCTTTGCAGGCGGGATTCTCCATATTCGCCGCATGGCCAAATCACCGAAGAATTCCGCCGTCCGTCCGGGCGAAGACCGGCAAGGACAAGCGCCCGCTGGAGATCGTTCCGCCCCCTCCGGTTTCGCGGAGGCGCCCCAGGCACCGTTCGAAGGCGCGCCCCTGTCCGGGACGCCCTTCGAGAGAAGCGAGAAGGATCGGCGAGTCCCGGCGGACGAATTGTCCGGCAGTGTCTCCGACTGGGTCAAGCAGCTCGAGGCCGAGGCCGAGGCGTCGACCGTCGAGAGCCAGCGGGAGCTCGCCTCCAAGGCCGGCAAGCATCGCAAGAAGATCGAGATCGAGGCGCGCAAGCACAGCGAAAAGGTGGCCATGGCGAAATCCTCGCGCGGCACCTCGATGGGTGTCTCGTCGGATCCGAAGACCCGCGCGGCGGCCGGCCTCAATCCCGTCGCCGGCATGGACGTGTCGCTGGAGGACGCCGGCACGCTCGCGCCGGGCGCAGTGACCGCCACCGTCGAGGCGCTGTCCTCGCTGATCGAAAGCGGCAATCCGCTGTTCAAGGACGGCAAGATCTGGACGCCGCACCGCCCGGCCCGGCCGGACAAGTCCGAGGGCGGCATCCCGATCCGCATGGTGTCCGACTACCAGCCCGCCGGCGACCAGCCGACGGCGATCAAGGACCTCGTCGAGGGCCTGGCCAATGACGACCGCACCCAGGTGCTGCTCGGCGTCACCGGCTCGGGCAAGACCTTCACCATGGCCAAGGTGATCGAGGCGACCCAGCGCCCGGCCGTCATCCTCGCGCCCAACAAGACGCTCGCCGCCCAGCTCTATTCGGAGTTCAAGAACTTCTTCCCCGACAATGCGGTGGAATATTTCGTCTCCTATTACGACTACTACCAGNNGTATCGGCTCGGTCGAGACCTATACCGCCATGACCTTCGAGATGAATGTCGGCGACCGGCTCGACCAGCGGCAATTGCTCGCCGACCTGGTCGCCCAGCAATACAAGCGGCAGGACATCAACTTCGTCCGCGGTTCCTTCCGGGTGCGCGGCGACACCATCGAGATCTTCCCGGCCCACCTTGAGGATGCCGCCTGGCGCATCTCCATGTTCGGCGACGAGATCGACGCCATCACCGAGTTCGATCCCCTGACCGGCCACAAGACCGGCGAGATGAAGTCGGTGAAGATCTACGCCAATTCGCACTATGTCACGCCCCGCCCGACGCTGAACGGCGCGATCAAGTCGATCAAGGACGAACTGAAGGTTCGCCTCGCGGAGCTCGAAAAGGGCGGTCGCCTGCTCGAAGCGCAGCGGCTCGAACAGCGCACCCGCTACGACATCGAGATGCTGGAA
>DBUL01000036.1:3615-4394 GCA_002307905.1 Rhizobiaceae bacterium UBA1291 | reverse complement strand
GGAATGGGACGCCATGCGGCCGCAGACCGTCGCGGTTTCGGCCACGCCCGGCAATTGGGAGATGGAACAGGCCGGCGGCGTCTTTGCCGAACAGGTCATCCGCCCGACCGGCCTGATCGACCCGCCGGTCGAGGTGCGCCCGGCCAAGTCCCAGGTCGACGACGTGCTCGGCGAGATCCGCGAAACGGCGCTCGCCGGCTACCGCACGCTGGTCACCGTGCTCACCAAGCGCATGGCCGAGGACCTCACCGAATACCTCCACGAACAGGGTATCCGCGTCCGCTACATGCACTCCGACATCGACACGCTGGAGCGCATCGNNCGTGCTGGTCGGCATCAACCTTCTGCGCGAGGGCCTCGACATTCCCGAATGCGGCTTCGTCGCCATCCTCGACGCCGACAAGGAAGGCTTTTTGCGCTCGGAGACGTCCCTTATTCAGACCATCGGCCGCGCCGCCAGAAACGTCGACGGCAAGGTCATCCTCTATGCCGACCGGATCACCGGCTCGATGCAGCGCGCCATGGACGAGACCTCCCGCCGTCGCGAGAAGCAGACCGCCTACAATCTCGAGCACGGCATCACGCCGGAATCGGTCAAGGCGCACATCTCCGACATTCTCGACTCGGTCTACGAGCGCGACCATGTCCGCGCCGACATTTCCGGCGTCGCCGGCAAGGGCTTTGCCGATGGCGGCCATCTGGTCGGGGCCAACCTCCAGGCCCATCTCAACGCGCTGGAAAAGCAGATGCGCGACGCCGCCGCCGACCTCGACTTCGAA
>DBUL01000036.1:0-3606 GCA_002307905.1 Rhizobiaceae bacterium UBA1291 | reverse complement strand
CCGCCGCCCGCCTGCGCGACGAGATCAAGCGCCTGAAAGCCGTCGAACTCGCCGCCATGGACGACCCGATGGCGCGCCAGGAGGCGGCAAGCGCCGAAGGCGCGCGCGGGACTGGGAAAACCGAGGCGAAGGCGCTGGAAGGCGGCAACAAGGGCAAGGGTGCCGCAGGCACGACGGGCTCCCTCCCCCTTGTGGGGNNGGGGAGGGTTGGGGAGGGGTCTGAGCCAGACGCCACCCCTCCCGGCCCTGCGGGCCACCCTCCCCACAAGGGGGAGGGTTCGGGCGCCAGCAACTCCTACTTTGCCAAGCCGACCCTCGACGCCATGGGCCCCGGCACCGACATGCCCACCCCGCTGTTCCGGAAGAACACCCTCGACGAAATGACCGTCGGCCGCACGGAAAAGCCGGTGCCCGGCAAACTGCCGGAAAAGCCGAAACCATCGGCGGGCTCGACCGACTCCCTCCCCCCTGTCGGGAGGGTTGGGGAGGGGAAATCCGACGACCCCCACCCGATCATCCGCGCCAAACCCGGCGCCGGCTCCTACGAGGACCCGGCCGACCAGAAGCGCAAGACCCGCACCAAGGGCAAGACCGGCCGGCCGGGACGGTAAGGCAAGTGCGACCGGCTCCCTCCCCCTTGTGGGGGGGGTGAGGCGCGGTTCGCGAAGCGAAGCAATCGATCCAGTGAATCGATTGCAGCGACGAACGCCCTGAGCCATGCGAAGGGCCGGGGTGGCGGCAGCCGGATGAGGGGTCCTCCCTCCCCCTTGTGGGGAGTGTTGGGGAGGGGAAAACCACAAGCGCGACTCCATCTCCCCCTCGGTGGGGAGATGGAATTTCAACATCTTAGCCGAAGGCTATGTGTTAGAAATGCCAAGTGAGGGGGTCGCTCCAAGGAAACAGAAAGCACCCATGCAAGACCTCGCTGCCATCTTGTCCGACATCATCAGCTATATGACCGCTGGCAGGTGGGCAAAATCGCGTGCGGGGCGATGGTCCGTGGGACTGGTGTTTGTGGCGTTGGTCTTGCTGTTGGGGTTTGTCATGTATCGGATCTGATCTGTATTGGCACGCCGCCCTCCTCTCCTTTTGGGGGCGAGGCTTCGGAGGCATGGCTGCAGGCCAGAAATCGATCCGGTGAATCGATTTCAGCGAACGGAGGCCCGAGCGCGACGCCGCGCGAGGGCGATGGGAGCCCCAAGAGGCGAAGCCGATTGGCGAGGCGAACTTGGTGAGAGGGACCCCGTGAGCCGTCCCCACGCCGACTTTGCATCAGCTTGACATGCATCAGACAGCCCAGATTTTGACAGCCGTTTTTGCCATCGCGCGCTGCCGCCTATCAATCGCCTCCTTAGTCCAAGTCGCGCAGTCCGTTATTGAGTGATTAAGAACCAACTCCGAGTTCGCCAGAATCTCTTTCTTGACAGAAAACGGCTCGTTTCCGGCTAGACTATTATATTTGGCAAGTAGCAAAGTCATGTTGCCTATTCTTCGCTGATAGGCTCGCGCATCTTCAGCGGTCCACTGCGAGAGCCATTCCTCACTAAGCGTCAGTGGCAGCACGTGCTCGAGATTAACTCTCAACGTATCTTTGCTTGTTGACTTCTCCTTGAAAGCTTCCTTTGCCAAAGCCTCCTCGATCTTGCGAAGATAAAAGCGCGCAAGCGTCTGCTTCGAGATACTGACCACAGCAAAAGCTTGTTCAAAAGCTGAATCGGTAGGAAGGGTCGAGAAGGCGTCAATAATCTCCTTCAACGTTGAGATTTTGCGCTCGCTTAGAGACTTTGCAGTGTCACTATATATGCGCTCCAAAGTGCCACCGCCTACTCCCCCAACAATCTGGAACCGAACCGCTACAGAAACCAACTTCTGGAAGATCTGCCTCGTGTCCTTGGCATCGAATATATCTAATATTGCTACCAACAGCGGCCTAATCTGCGACATTCCAAGCAGATTTAGGGTATCCACCGACTCCTTGACCTGAGGATCATATGCGTTCCAAAATTCATGATCTGTATTGATAAGAGCAGAATATGTCTTTGCTTTATCTCGTAGTTCAGTCGAAAACTGCACAGCGAGCTTCTTTGAAGTGATTTTTTTCTTCAAAAAACTGAACAACTCTCGCTCTCTAATCAATCCGTACTTTGACATTGCAAAATGTCTAAGATACGTAACCACCAAAGGATCCTCAGTTGTGCTTTCCAGTACGGCAACCATCGAAAGCCACCGATTCTTTGTTTCTTCGATATTGTCTCCCGACCGATGGAACAGGTAATTTTTCAATAGATCGGATATTGCGAGATCCAAACCGCGATCATTAAGTGTTTCAAAAATTACGAAAGCATTGCTATCATCGGGTGCAGTTACTACAATGACCTTCAGATTTGCCTCTAGGTAGTCGAGCCAATCATGCAACTCTGCTTCGGCATCACGGGATTTCTCACATACTTTGTCAACAAATGAGAATATCTGCCTCGCTGCTGAAAGCAGCTTCTTATGTGATTGACGCGTGAACATAGCGTCTTCAGCACTCGGTATGCCTTCCAGAAGATGTTGGTAGACCTCGTTGTCTACTTCATTCAATATAAGACGTGGCTCTTTTTCCTTTGTTTTTCTATCGGTACTAGAAATAAACTCGGCGCGTATTGATTGCGCCGTCTCGGCATCGCCATCACGAATGAATATATCTTTAATCGCAGCAATAAGAAGACTGACAGTAGTGAGACGTTGCTGCCCATCAACAACATCAAATCTCGGCACTTTTGAACCAGTTACAACGAGAGACCCGAGAAAATACTCACTTTCCTTATTTCTAATTGCTTCGGAAATGTCATTCAGAAGAGCCTCCACATTTTCAACATCCCAAGCATAGGAGCGCTGGTAGGACGGAACCTTGAAGCGCCTGTTCTTAAGTACCGTACTTACACCCTCGAGCTGTATCTGAAATTGGATCTGTGATGGAGGCATTGATCACCCGTTCCCTAAAATCTCGGTCCATACTCATTCGAATTAGAAAGGTTGTAAAGTTGATTTAGAACTATTTTTAATTGCCACCCCGGGACTGGTTTGTGTCGTGTTTGCCAGCGAAAACGCACCGCGTGCATACTTCTTTGTCGGAATACCGGCGAGCATGTACGCACCCGCTCCGATGCACCGAGTAGTGTCCTCCCCTTGAATCTCGCCGGTTGGATACCATGGCAATCCCCGTACGCCGACATCCTCGGCCCAGCGCGCCCGGCCCCTCCGCCCCACCTCGCACGGGGAAACCCGCCTATCTCCCACCCGAATCCCCCAATATAATCAACAGCCCTCCCCCCGCCATTTCCCCGCCCTTTCCGCCCGTCTTACACTAATCCCCGTCCCGCCCTCGGATACACCGGGTGTGCGTGCCCGGCGAGGCGGGATCGGCGCTGAGGGGTTCGAGCGATCGCAGGCTCGGCCGCTCGGGGTCCGCGGAAAATGGTCTCCCCCTGGCGACGTGGGGGCAAGGGTGAAGGCTTTGGACGGCCCAAACCCTTGCCGGCCCTGACAGCGCGCCGGGAGCGCCTGTGTGGCGTGGCATGGTGGTAAGACCGGGTTGTCGAGGGTGTGCGGGCGTCCGCCGGT
>DBUL01000129.1 GCA_002307905.1 Rhizobiaceae bacterium UBA1291 | reverse complement strand
CCGGCGCGGGCCGCCTCGATCAGCGCATTGATGGCAAGCAGCCTGATCTGCCGGACGATGTGGGTGTTGTCGGCACTGAAGCGCTCGAGATCGACGCCTATGCCCTCGGTGACCACGCGCATGGAACGTGGCGTGGCCATGTCGGCGGCGGCGGAAAGCGATTTCGGCGCGATATCGGTCATCGGAAGAACACCGCAGAGTAGTTGATCGCGCAGTCGAGAGTAGACCGACCGTGGCGCGACAGAGGAAACACGAGATTTAGACTTGGGCGTATCATTCACGATATTGGTTAAAAAGGCATAAAACTAGAAGTAAAAGGAGCTGAACTTCAATATCGCGCAAGTGCCTCCATTGGGACATTTTGCATATATTATAGGCAGGTGATGTTTGCTGCGAGCCTTTAACTTGCCCTTGTCCGCGGGCATCGGAAGTGCCACCATTCAAAAACGGGATTCTGTCAATCGCGAANNCCCCATCTCCGCTGTCCAGATACGAGCCCCGCCGATGGCCGCCATCGCCTCCAGTCCACTTCGCGGCATCCTGATGAAAGTCGCCTCAGTCACCGTCTTCGTCGGCATGCAGGCCTGCATCAAGTTGGCGGGGTCCGGCATGCCGACCGGCCAGATCACCTTCTATCGCTCCGCCTTCGCCATCGTGCCGATCCTTGCCTATCTTGCCATGCGCGGCGATCTCCGCTCCGCTTTCCAGACCAAGAATCCGCTCGGCCATCTCAAGCGCGGCCTGATCGGCGTCGCGGCCATGGGTATCGGCTTCTACGGCCTCGTGCTTCTGCCGCTACCGGATGCCATTGCGATCGGCTATGCCATGCCGCTGCTGGCCGTCGTCTTTGCCGCGGTGTTTCTGCGCGAGACGGTGCGCGCCTACCGCTGGACGGCGGTCTTCGTCGGGCTGGTCGGGGTGATGATCATTTCCTGGCCGAAGCTGACACTGTTCAGCGAGCAGGGCTTCGGCTCCACTGCCGCCACCGGTGCGCTGGCCGTGCTAATCTCGGCGGGCCTCGGCGCGGCCGCCATGCTGCAGGTGCGCCAGCTGGTCAAGGAGGAGAAGACCGCGACGATCGTGCTGTTCTTCTCGCTCACCGCCTCGCTACTATCGGCCGTCACCTGGTTCTTCGGCTGGCAGGTGCTGAGCTGGGAGGCACTTGGACTGATGGCGCTGGCCGGATTCTTCGGCGGGCTGGGGCAGATCCTGCTGACGGAGAGCTATCGCCATGCCGATGTCTCGACAGTGGCGCCGTTCGAATATACGTCGATCATCCTCGGCTCGATGATCGCCTACCTTCTGTTCGACGAGGTGCCGACCATGACCACGCTGGCGGGCGCGGCCATCGTGGTAGGAGCCGGCATCTTCATCATCTATCGCGAGCACCAGCTCGGGCTGGAGCGCCGGGCCGCGCGCAAGGCGGCGACGCCGCAGGGCTGAAACCAGCGACAGAATCGGCCTCCGTCCAGGACTGCCGCTTTTCTTTTCTTGCGTCGGGATGATAAAGATTGAAACAGAGGGAAGGTTATGGCTAGGTTAATCGCCGCCGCCCGAGCGAACCAAACCTGAACAACGTAGTTTGCATGAACCTGAACAGAGAAATGCCCCTTCCAGACCGCAGAAGGCGGCCTGGCGACTATGGCGCCGGTGGCGGGTCGCAATCTATGTTCGATCGATGCGGCAAGGCGAGGGGGAGGGTTTGCCTTGGCCCTGTCGGTTGATGATTTGCGAACCAATCCCGCTTTTTGCGAATCCTTGCGTATTTTTTCGGCCGATCTCCAGGGCGAGTACGACGGCAACAAACGTCTGGCGCGGCTGCTCTCTTCGCACCAACGCTGGCTTCTCAGCCAATGCGCCTTCGCGCTCCATCTCGAACATGATCCGTCCGTGCCAGGCTCGGGGCTGACGGCCTCGCGTTTGCGCGACATGATCACGACTCACAATGCAGCGAGCCGCAACACGGTGCTGAACTTCCTCGACCAGCTGCTGTCCTATCGCTTCATTCGTATCGCCGACGATTCCGGCCGCCGACCGCGCCGCTTCGAGGCGACAGAGGTGACCTATGCCGGCATGCTTCGCTGGATGGTGGCCAATCTGGCGACGCTTGACCGGGTCGATGGCGGCGCGCGCGCACAGACGCTCATGGCCCACCCGGAACTCTTCCCGCTGATCCAGCCCTATGCGGCCAGGCGCTCGTTCGAGCACGACGGCTGGCGCGAACCTCCGCCGCGGGTCGCCATGTTCCTCTGGACGGAGGCGNNGGACGAACTTGTCCGGCGGATCGATGTGACTGATCCGGCGGCCGATCGCTATGACATCGGCCGGGTCGATGCCCGTGCCATGGCGGAGCATTTCATGATGTCTCGCACCCACCTGCAACGGCTGCTACGCCGCGCCATAGAGGCCAAGGGACTGCAGTGGCAAGACGAGACGAAAAAGACCCACTTGTGGTTCACGGCCGACCTGCTGGATGAATATCGCGGCTGGCAGGCGATCAAGTTCTCGATCATCGACGCGGCATTCGAATATGCGTGCAGCCTGCTGCCCGCAGAGCGCCTGGAAAGCCCGGCGTTCGCGGGAGTGAGCGGCTAACTCGCTCGCCGCGCGCGTCGAGGTGGCTTCAGAGCGGGATGTGGCGGACCAGTGCATTTTCGCCGCGCGACATGCGGCGCGATCTGCCCGAGGCTGCGTGGCTATAGGCTTCAGATGCATCGATAGCGCTGCCGATCTGGATGACGGCGGCCTTTAGATTGCGGAGCGGATTGAACATCGTGGTCATGGGTTATCCTTTGTGGTTTTCGCATGGCCGTCGAGCGGCCGGAAGTGAATAGTAAAAAGGGCTAAACGACTGCGAGAGGCCGAACTTGTGCGATACGCAATCATCGGCGCCGCCGGGCGTCAGGCGTCGCGGAAGTCGCTGAACAGGGTGGCCGGCCGCGTGATCATGCCGGTGCGGGAGAAGGCGCGCGCGGTCAGCTGTTCGTTGGTGGCGGAGCCGAAGCGGTGATAGGGCTGGCCGCTGCGCAGCGGTTCGGCGGCAAGGCGGAGCGTTTCGAACTTGCAATGCATGGGGCGGGCACGAACGGTCATGGCCTTTTATCCTTGTCTTCCGAATCCTCCCTTGAGTGACAGTATATATCGCAGTGCAGCATAAATGAGGCAGGCGCAGGGACGCGATGCAGCCATGCGCAAGACGCATGACCTTCATCGCATCAATGTCACATGTGCCGAAATTTTGGACGATCGGGTCTGAACAGGGTCAGGACTGGGCGAGGCGCTGCGCAAACAGCTGCAGGTCGCGCCAGGCGAGCGCCTTGCTGGCCGGTGCGGTCAAAAGTTCCTGCGGATGCAGCGTGGCGATCGCCGGAACCGCATGATTGCCGCAGGCGATGTCGCGCCACTGTCCGCGCAGCGCGTGGATCGTGCCTGTCTCGTTGAAGAAGAAGCGGGCGGTCAGATTGCCGAACAGGAGCACGGCCTTGGGCTCGGCCAGCTCGATCTGGCGTTCGATGAACGGCCGGCAGATGGCGACCTCGGGCACGGAGGGCGCGCGGTCGCCGGGCGGACGCCAGGGGATTACTGTTGTGATGAGGATCGCCTCGCGTGTCAGGCCGATGGCGCCGAGCATGCGGTCGAGCAACAGGCCGGCGCGGCCGGAAAAGGCGACACCCTCGCGGTCGTCGTCGGCGCTCGGCATCGGCCCGATCACCATGATGCGGCTTGCCGGATCGCCGGCGGCGAAAATGGTCGAGCGGGCGCTGGTCTTCAGGTTGCAGCCGCCAAAAGCCTCGACGGCGGTCTTCAGTTCGGCCAGCGAGCGGGCGCTTTCGGCGGCAAAGCGCGCCTCGGTGATGGCATGTTCGTCGGGGATGGCCGGCAGCGCCGAGGCCGAAGGGGCACGCGCCGGCGGCGGCTTATCGGCCCTCGTGCGGCCGGGCGAC
>DBUL01000039.1 GCA_002307905.1 Rhizobiaceae bacterium UBA1291 | reverse complement strand
TCGCGCTTGCGCTCCCAGATCAGCGTGCCATCGATGCGGATCGCGAAATTGCCGCCCGTGCCGGGGATCAGGGCAACTTCGCCGAGAGTGTCGCCGAAGGTCTGCAGCAGTTCCTGAGCCATCCAGCCGGCGCGCAACAACCAGTTGCACTGGGTGCAGTAGAGGATGGTGATACGGGGTTTGTCGGTCATGGGATGCTCCTTGCTGTCCTGCCGGTTTATAGCGGCGCCCGGCCGCTCGGCAATGGCTCGACCGTCTGCGGGGCTTGAACGAGGCGGGGCGACGTGGTCATCTCGCGACGGCAACTGGACAGGGACCATGGCATTNNGTCGCGATCATCGAGAATACAAGCTACTCCGATCCGGGGCAGGTCGGCGTGGCGCTCGCCGAGGCGGGCGCAGACGTTCAGGTGATCCGTGCCTATGCCGGAGAGGCGCTGCCCGGATCGATCGACGATCACGACGCGCTCGTCGTCTTCGGCGGCGAGCAGAACGCGCTCGACGACGAGAAGCACCCTTACCTGCCGGCGCTCACCGACGTGATGCGCGCCTATGGCGAGGCGGGCAGGGCGGTGCTCGGCATCTGCCTCGGCAGCCAGCTGCTGGCCCGGGCCTTTGGCGGCGACAATCTGATCGGGGCCGCCCCGGAATTCGGCTGGCAGGCGATCGAGCCGACCAAGGCCGGCCTTGCCGATCCCGTGATGTCGGCGGTCAACGACAGCCGGTTCCTCTCCTTCCAATGGCACGACGACACCTTCACCTTGCCGCCGGGCGCTATCCATCTCGCCCGCAACCATGCCACCCATCACCAGGCCTTCCGGGTCGGGCGCGCCGCCTATGGCATGCAATTCCATTTCGAGGCAAACCGCGGCGTGGTCGATCAGTGGAACCGCCTGTTTCCGGATCTGGTCGAGAGGAAGCATCCCGGCTGGCTCGAATGTCATCCGGACTATGCGGCAACCCATGGTCCCAGTGCCGAAGCCGCAGGCCTTGCGATCGCGCGGGCCTGGGTGGCGCTGATCTGAGCTTTTCGGACGGCGGCAGGCCTCGGCAAGGTGGCGGTCGGACACGGCTTCTCCTTCCCGCGGACGGTTTCGCCCCGTGGCTTTGATCGGTTTCGGTTGCGCTTCGGCGATTGGCCGAAGGGCTCGGACGGGGCGCTACAGGCTGCTTCGTAAGTAGAATTTATATGGCACCCTGCGGCGCCCCGTTCGGTGATTTTCGGCTGAGAAATTCGTCTCCTCTACACGGGCACCGTCGGTTTGACACGACGGCTTCACGCCCGCTTGGGTGCCGCCCAGGCACGTCGCTTTTCAGCGAGGGGAGTCACTTATCGCAACCCCGGGGACAAGAAGCCTGCGATCGCTTCCATCCCCGGCACCGGCTCCGCCTCGCCGGGTTCGCATGACCCGATGCATCCGATGGCGGAACGAGGCCATTTTAGGCATGGCGCGAGAAGGCGGGGATGAAATTGTCGCCCCGGCGTTGATTCCTTTGCGGAATTGGTTGTTTTCTTCCCCGTCTCTGGGGTTGCCGCAGGCTGCCTCGAGGGCCTCGCCTTGACCTTGGCCCTTTTCACCGCCGCGCCAGTCCCTAGACTGAAACCCGCCAGATGCGGAACGAGCCATTAGAATATCCGGAAGTTTGTCAGTGCAATCCGTGCTTCTCGAGGTGTTCACGTTCCACCCGGATCACCCCGGCGTTCTCGATTCGCCGGAGCACTTGCTTCTCCGCCTTGACGGCGCGGGCAGGTCCGTTCTCGACGGCATCGGACACGTCGAGGCCAAGCGTGCTGGCCTCTGCGAGCAGCGCGTCGCCAAGCGAGGTTTCTGTCGGCTTGCGGACGTTCGAACGCATGGCCTCTTTGTCGGAACGACGAAACTATAGCGCAGTCGCCGGGTGATGCTCTCGACGGACGGACGGACGCCCCCTCATCCGGCCCTTCGGGCCTCCTTCTCCCCGAGGGGAGAAGGGGAGGATCACTCGTCGCTCATCTTCAGTGCGGCGATAAACGCTTCCTGCGGAATATCGACCTTGCCGAACTGGCGCATGCGCTTCTTGCCGGCCTTCTGCTTGTCGAGCAGCTTGCGCTTGCGGCTGGCGTCGCCGCCGTAGCACTTGGCGGTGACGTCCTTGCGCATGGCCGAGATGGTTTCGCGGGCAATCACGTTGCCGCCGATCGCTGCCTGGATCGGGATCTTGAACATGTGGCGCGGGATCAGGTCCTTGAGCTTCTCGCACATGTCGCGGCCGCGCTTTTCGGCAGCCGAGCGGTGGACGAGCATGGACAGCGCATCGACCGGCTCGCCATTGACCATGATCGACATCTTGACGAGATTGCCTTCGCGATAGCCGTCGAGATGGTAGTCGAACGAGGCATAGCCCTTGGAGATCGACTTCAGGCGGTCGTAGAAATCGAACACCACTTCGTTGAGCGGCAGTTCATAGGTCAGCATGGCGCGCTTGCCGACATAGGTGAGTTCGGTCTGGATGCCGCGACGGTCCTGGCAGAGCTTCAAGATGCCGCCGAGATAATCGTCGGGGGTGAGGATCGTCGCCTTGATCCAAGGCTCGTGGATTTCGGAGATCTTCACCACGTCGGGCATGTCCGCCGGATTGTGCAGCTCGCGCTCCGTGCCATCGGTCATCTTCAGTTTGTAGACAACGCTCGGAGCCGTGGCGATCAGGTCGAGGTCGAACTCGCGCTCGAGGCGTTCCTGGATGATTTCCAGATGCAACAGGCCGAGGAAGCCGCAGCGGAAACCGAAGCCCAGCGCGGCAGAGGATTCCATTTCGAACGAGAAGGAGGCGTCGTTGAGGCGCAACTTGCCCATGGCGGCGCGCAGGTCCTCGAAATCGGCCGCGTCGACCGGGAAGAGGCCGCAGAACACGACGGGCTGGGCCGGCTTGAAGCCTGGCAGCGCCTTTGCCGTCGGCTTCTTGTCCTCGGTGATCGTATCGCCGACGCGGGTGTCGGCCACTTCCTTGATCGAGCCGGTGAAAAAGCCGATTTCGCCGGGGCCGAGACTGTCGACGGCCAGCATCTTCGGGGTCAGCACGCCGACGCGCTCGACCTGATACTTGGCGTCCGTGCCCATCATGCGGATGGTCTGGCCCTTGGTCAGCACGCCGTCGATGATGCGCACCAGGACCATGACGCCGAGATAGGTGTCGTACCAGCTGTCGACCAGCAGCGCCTTCAGCGGGCCCTTTTCGCCAAGCTCGCTCTTCGGCGGTGGAAGCTTGTGGACGATCGCTTCGAGAACGTCGGGAATGCCAAGCCCCGTCTTGGCCGAAATCAGCACGGCCTCGGAGGCGTCGATGCCGATCACTTCCTCGATCTGTTCCTTGATGCGGTCGGGTTCGGCCGCCGGCAGGTCGATCTTGTTCAAGACCGTGACGATCTCGTGATCGTTGTCGATCGCCTGATAGACATTGGCGAGCGTCTGGGCTTCCACCCCTTGGCTGGCGTCGACGACCAAAAGCGAACCCTCGCAGGCAGACAGCGAGCGCGACACTTCATAGGCGAAGTCGACATGGCCGGGCGTGTCGATCAGGTTCAGCACATAGGTTTCGCCATTGTTGGCCTTGTAGTGCAGGCGCACCGTCTGGGCCTTGATGGTGATGCCGCGTTCGCGCTCGATATCCATCGAGTCGAGCACCTGCTCGGACATGTCGCGCTCGGCAAGGCCGCCGGTCGTCTGGATCAGACGGTCGGCCAGCGTCGACTTGCCANNACGATCGAGAAGTTGCGGATATGGTCGAGGGGCGTGCGGGTTTCTGTGCTCATGGCTTGCGCATATAGCAGCGGTGCTTGTGCCAGCAAAGCGGAAAAGCAGGGTTTTGTTCACCCTGATGATGGGTTTTGTCCGCTTTTGCGGCGCTCAGCGGGGTCAGTCGGTCCGGCCGTCGCCCGGCTCGGTGATGACCGTGGCGTTCGGCACCTGGGCGCTCAGCATTTCGAAGCCTTCGCGTTCCTCCGGCGGCACGGCTTCGCGGCCCTTGAGCCGCATCACGACGAAGACGCCATAGGCTGCGGCGACCGCCATCGCGGCATGGATGAAGGTCTGCGGTCCGAGGATCGGCGTGAGCATGGTGACGAAAAGCGGCACCAGCGTCGCGGAGACCGACCAGGCGACCAGCAGCGTCGAGGCAAGCGGCACGAAATCCGCAGGCGCCGTGCGGTCGTTGGCATGCGCATTGGCAATCGAATAGACGGTCTCGACCGCGCCGGCCCAGATGGCGAAGACGATCATCAGCAGGACAAGATTGGCAAACGAGACGAAGAGGGCGACGACCGCCATGACCGCGATCAGGCCGCAGGTGAAGATCAGCACCAGGCGCCGGTCCATGCGGTCGGACAGCACGCCGAGCGGAAACTGGATGAACAGCATGCCAAGCTGCATGACGAACATCAAAAGCGCGACATCGCCCTGCGAGACCTGATTGCCGGCGGCATAGATCGGCGTAAAGCCCTGCACGGCCATCGAGAGCCCACCGGCGGCGAGCACGCCGATGAAGCCGACCGGCGAGTTGCGCCAGACCNNACTTGGCCGGCGCCGGCGGGGTCGGCAGGCGCGTCAGGCTGATTGGCAGGATGGCGAGTGCGGTAAAGAAGATGGTGACGAGAGGGGCGAGATTTCCCTCGGCCGGCATCTGGCCGAAGGCGAAGGCGCCGGCGCCCAGGCCGATGACATAGGCCATGTAAAAGAAGGACATGGCCTTGCCGCGCCATTCGTTCGAGGCCGCATGGTTGAGCCAGCTCTGGGCGATGATGAAATTGGTGTTGCCGGCCATGCCATAGAGCAGGCGGCCAAGGATCCACAGGATCGGATTGACGCCGATGGCGATCAGCAGGGCGCCGAGGATGACGAGCGCCATGGAGGCGGCAAACAGCCGCGCATGTCCGACCCGGCGGATCAGCGGGCCG
>DBUL01000115.1 GCA_002307905.1 Rhizobiaceae bacterium UBA1291 | reverse complement strand
GGCCGAAGGAGCCGGCGCTGCGCAAGGCGCGGATCTGCTACGATCATCTCGCCGGCGATTATGGCGTGCGCATGCTCGACAGCCTGCGCAGCCTCGGTGCCATCGTCGGCGAGGAGGAACACCCGCAGCTGACGCCCGTCGGCGAGGCGCTGGTCTGCGACAACGGCATCGACCTTGCCGGATTGAAGGCGCAGCGCCGCCCGCTCTGCCGCGCCTGCCTCGACTGGAGCGAGCGGCGGATCCACCTCTCCGGCGCGCTCGGCAAGGCGCTGCTTACCCACTTCCTCGACCACGGCTATGCGCGGCGCGGCGCCGGCAGCCGGGCAATCGTCTTTTCGCCGGAGGGCGAGCGGTGCTTTGCGGCCATGTTTCCGCTTCCTCACCAGTAGCCGGGCCCGAGCCCGAGCTCAGACGCAGACGAGCGGGCGGCCCTGTGTGCGGGTCCGCAGATCGTGCGGCGACCTCTTCTTGCAAAGAAACCGACCGTACGGTATCTTTCCGCCGATCGACAATCTTCGGAAAGCAGCATGTCATGAATCCCCTTCTTCTCGCCTACAGCTCACTCGCCGGCGCAATCGTCTGTGAAGTCGCGGGGACCGCACTGCTGCAGCATTCGGCACAGTTCACCAAGCCGTGGCCCACGGCGGCGATGGTCGGACTCTACGTGATCTCGTTCTACCTGCTCTCCCAGGCATTGAAGGGCATGCCGCTTGGCGTTGCCTATGCCATGTGGGGCGGGCTCGGCATCATTCTAACGGCGATCATCAGCGTGACCGTCTTCAAGCAGACGCTCGATGTTCCCGCACTGGTCGGCATCGGAATGATCGTCGCGGGGGTCGTGGTGATGAACACATTCTCCAGCGCGGTCTCGCACGGATGACGGACAATGCTTACAGCCGCAAGAAACAGCCCGAACAGGTGCGCCGCGCCTTGCTCGACTGCGCAGCCCAGCTTGCAGTCGAGAACGGGCTTTCCGCCGTCACGCTCCAGGCTGTCGCCGAGGCCGCGGGCGTCACAAAGGGCGGCCTGCTGCACCATTTCGCAAGCAAGCAAATCCTGATCGAAGCCGTCTTCGCCAATCTCCTGGCAGAATTCCGTCGGGAGATCGACGGATACATGGCCAAGGACGAAAGGTCCTTCGGTCGCTTCACCCGCGCCTATGTCCACGCAGCCTTCGCCGACCATGAGCTCGGCATGCGAAGCCCCTGGGCGGCCTTGTCGGTCTCGCTGATTGCCGAACCGGCACTCCGGCAACTCTGGTCGGATTGGCTGGAGGCCCGGCTCCTAGACCATCACGAGACGGACAGTGCGCCAATGCTCGAGATCGTCCGCCTGGCCGCCGACGGGGTATGGCTCAGCGACCTGCTGCAACCGGAAATCGGACCCCGGCGCGATCTCACCGGCCTCAAATCCCATTTGCTCTCGCTCACCTCAGAGGCGGCAGTGCCTGTCTTGTAAGACCGACTTGCGGATTGTTCTTTTCGGCCGCTTCGTGTAGGGGAAGCGCCTTCCCACGACGACAAGACGGATTCCCCCCATGAGCGGCTTCGACCTTACCATCTTCGATTGCGACGGCGTGCTTGTCGATTCCGAAATCATCGCCGCCAAGGTCGAATCCAAGCTGCTCAACGAGGCCGGCTATCCGATCTCGGTCGAGGAAATGGGCGAGCGTTTCGCCGGCATGACCTGGAAGAACATCCTGCTCGCCGTCGAAAAGGAAGTCGACATTCCGCTTTCGGCAAGCCTGCTCGACAAGTCGGAAAAGCTGGTCGACCAGCGGCTCGCCCGCGAGGTCAAGATCGTCGAGGGCGTCCAGTTCGCGCTGGCGCGACTCAGGGGACCACGCTGCATCTGCTCCAACTCATCCCCCGAGCGGCTCGACATGATGCTGACCAAGGTCGGCCTGAAACAATTCTTCGCACCGCATATCTTTTCGGCCAAGGATCTCGGCGCCGACCGCGTCAAGCCTAAGCCGGATATCTTCCTGCACGCCGCAGCGCAGTTGAACGTGCCGCCGGACAGATGCGTCGTCGTCGAGGATTCGGTGCACGGCGTACATGCGGCGCGGGCCGCCGGCATGCGGGTGATTGGCTTCACCGGGGCGTCTCACACCTATCCGTCGCATGCCGACCGGCTAACCGACGCCGGCGCCGAAACGGTGATTTCCCGCATGGTGGACTTGCCCGCCGTGATCGCCGCCATGGAAGAATGGGCCGGCGCGTTCTGAAAGCGCACGACCGGCGGCCACGCTGACGCGGCCGCGTCTCTTGTCCGGTGATGCCGGACATTCAGATCTTCAGGCTGAGCGCGGCGGGCATGACTTCGACCCGCAGCCGGTCGAAGGCCAGCGTTTCGCCATCCGCCTCGATCGACAGATGTTGATCTGCAACCGGCCCGATCTCGATCACGCTGCCGCGATGGAAGCTGATCAGCGGGTGGCCGACATGGGCGGCCGAATAGAGGCGGGCCAGGATGCCGAGCACGCCGAACTTGCCGGTTCCGCGCAGAATGCCAATGTCGAGCAGGCCATCGGCGAGGTCGGCGAAGGGTACGACGTGCATGCCGCCGCCGAACCAGCGGCCGTTGGCCACGGCCACCACCGTCACCGGCCCATGGAATATCTCTTCCCCGTCGACCACCACCCGCACGACCTCAGGCCGATAGCGCAGAATCTCGCGCACGGAACAGAGCAGAAAACGCAGCGANNGAGCCGCTCGCCACCCGCCGGCCGCGACCGTTGACAGCCTCAACGATGCGACCCGATACGCCGACACTGGCGATATTGGCAAAGTGGCGCAATGCGTCCTGCCCGCCGCTGGACGAACCGGTCACGCGCGCGACATCGATCCGGCGCACTGGCGCCTCCGCGATGTGGCGGACGAGCGCGTCCGGGGCATGCGGCAGGGTGAAATTGCGGGCGAAGTCGCAGCCCGTTCCGGTGGGGATGAAGGAGAAGGCCGTATCCGGCCTCGCCGATCGCATCAGGCCATCGACCACATCGCCGATCGTGCCGTCCCCGCCGACGGCGATGATGAGTTCGCATCCGGCCTCGACCAGTTCGATCGCCAGTCGTGCCGCGTCACCGGCGCTCGCGGTTTCGCGAAGCTCGCGCTGTGGAAAGCGCGCGGCTAGTGCCGTGCTGATGTCCCGCCACCGCGCGCGGCCCGAACGGCCGCCGGACACGGGATTCCTGATAATACCGATTTTCACCCATGCCCCCCGGCATCCGGTGAGATCAACGACCGAGTGGCAGCATTCCCGAACATTCGAGGAACGCGGCGCCCGGCGGTCGCCCCCTTCGCTGTTTCCTGTTCGTGTACGCTAGTTTCTCTTGGCCGGCCCTTCGTCAAAACCGATGTGAACCTTGGCCAGGCCGGCAAGATCGCCCGGCACAGGGACTTCCTTGGTGAAGACGCATTGCGTCGCCTGGGCGAGGTCGTTCAGTGCCACGGGAAATTGCGTCAGCTCGGAATAGAGCACCTTGTCACCGTCCGTTACAGCGACGCGGATCGGTAGCATGACCTGACCGGTCTTGCCCTCGGGGCCTGCCACGAGGCGACCCTGGACCATTGCGGTAATGGTCAAGGTCGTATCGGAGCGCACGCAAGAACGTGTCGTGTCGGCCAGCGAGGCCTGGAAGACGACCTTGGCCGGATCGTCTTTGGCGCCCCGGGCATAGGTCCGGTAAAAGGCCGTTCCGTCACGCAGCGTGATCGGCGGGCAGAAGCCCTGGACGGCCGCTGGCGCATTGGCCGGGGTCGCGCCCGGCTTGTCGGCGGCCGAACCGAGTACGCCTCCCGGGTTGCCGGCATTGCAGCCGGAAAGAACCATCAACAAGGATGCGGCCAAGATCCCGCGCGATACGTTCACAGACACGATACTCAAACCTTCCGCAATGCAGGCTTCGAGAAGCCCAAAGCCAATCGAATTGAGGCTTTTCATGCCCCTTGCCGATGGTCTATACCAGCGGCGCTGTAAAAAATCGATTGGGTCGCCGGTGTTTTGGTTTAATTTTCAACGGCTGCGGGCTGGCAATGCCCCGGGCAGGGCAAGGCGCACCGATCCGTCACCGGCGCGCGGTCCCGACCACACCATCGTGGCCGGCACGAAAAGACGACCGACGGCCACCGCAACGGCATAGCCTTCGACCCGAAACAGGCCCTTTCTTCTTCAAGACCAAGGACAAGCATCGTGGACTACATCTCGACCCGCGGAGAGGCAAAAAGCCTCGGTTTCTGTGACGCGCTTCTCGCCGGGCTTGCCCGCGACGGCGGCCTCTACGTGCCGCGCAAATGGCCGCACATGAGCAAGAAGGAAATCCGGGCGCTGCGCGGCAAAAGCTACCAGGAGATCGCCTTCGAGGTGCTCTACCGGTTCACCGGCGGCGAGATCGAGGCGGACCTGTTCCGCGCCATGATCGACGAGGCCTATGCCACCTTCCGCCATCCGGCGGTCGCGCCGCTTGTCCAGACAGGACCGAATTCCTTCATTCTGGAACTGTTCCACGGCACCACGCTCGCCTTCAAGGACGTGGCCATGCAGCTGCTCGCACGGCTGATGGACCATGCGCTGGCGCAGCGCGGGGAACGGGCGACGATCGTCGGCGCCACATCGGGGGACACCGGCGGGGCGGCGATCGACGCCTTTGCCGGCCGGGCCCGCACCGACGTCTTTATCCTCTTCCCGCATGAGAAGGTCTCGCCCGTCCAGCAGCGGCAGATGACCAGTTCCAAGGCCGAGAACGTCCACGCGCTCGCCATCAAGGGCAATTTCGACGACTGCCAGAACCTGGTGAAGGCGATGTTCAACGACATCGACTTCCGGGACCGGCTGAAGATTTCCGGCCT
>DBUL01000192.1 GCA_002307905.1 Rhizobiaceae bacterium UBA1291 | reverse complement strand
GGATGCGGGGGCGGACACTTCCCACATGGCAGAGCACCGGCGCGCCTTTGGCCAGCGCCGCCGCTCCGGCCTCGAAGGCGCCGGCGGAAAAGACAATGTCGTCGGTCAGATCGGTCATGCCGCAGGCATGGATCAGCCGGATCGCCAGCTTTTCCATACCGCCGGAAAAACGCGCGAGGTCCGCTTCGCCGCGGATCGTCTCGAAGGACTGGCGATAGATCTCGGCGGGATCGCGGATGTAGTCGAGGATCGTCATGAACCGCCCCTCATCCGGCTGCCACCACCTTCTCGCCGCTCGCGGGGAGAANNCGGGGAGAAGGTCCCGGCAGGGGGATGAGGGGCAATCGCCCGCCAGCGATTGTGCCACCTGCCCCATCACTTCTTCTTCTGCATCGACTTCGGGCCGAGCGGATGGTCGGCGTGCGGGTACGGGGCATGATGATGGTCGTGGTGGCCGTGATCGTGGGAATGGCCGCCGGCATGATCGTGGTCATGGCCGTGACTGTGACCATGGTCATTTCCGGGTCCCTGCGCATGGGCGTGATCGTCATGTTCATGGTCATGGGCATGCCCATGGGTATGGTCGTGATGATGGTCGTCGTGGCCATGCTCGTGACCGTGGTGATGGCCGCAGCCGCAGTTCGGGCCGTGCTCGTGGGCATGCGCCTTACCGCTCGAGGGCGCGTTCATCACGGCCTCGAGTTCGGCGTCGGGGGCGGCGTTCATCAGATGGCCGTACTTGCCGCCAAGCGTGGTCGAGGGGGCGTAGTCGAAGGCCGGCTCTAGCTCGTTCGGCTCGGCATGGGAATGAACGGGCGTCCAGGGCAAGCCGTGCTCCTTGCAGAAATCGGGGTCGCGGCAGGAGGCGTCGCAATCGCCCTTGCACGGACAGTTTTCCAGGCCGCCGCCAATGCCTTCGACATGGTGGTGATGGCTCTCCTGCGGCTGGCCGATATCGGCCTCGAAGCCCAGCACCTGCTCGCGGTATTTGCACATCTGGCAGTTCATCACCGCCGCGCCCTCGAGGATTTCCTTGACCCGGTCCTGGAAGGCGTCGAGCACCAGCGGATGGTCGTTGAGATAGCTCGCCTTGACGAACTGGATCTCCGTGTGACGCGCCGCCACTTCGTCGGTGTAGGAATAGATGCGCTTCACCAGCACGCCGGTGAAGAGGAAATACGGGAAGACAATGATGCGCTTGTAACCGAGCTTGGCCGCATGGGTGAGCCCCGGCTCGACCAGCGGGAAGGTGACGCCCGAATAGCAGGTCTCCCCCCAGCCGAAGCCCATGCCCTCCCAGAGCATGCGCATGACCTTGGAAACGTTGGAATTGGCGTCCGGATCGGACGAGCCGCGGCCCACAACCATCAGCAGCGTGTCGTGCTTGTCGACCACGCCGAGCGTCCGGTTGGCTTCGTCGACCGCCTGCTGGATGCGGTCGCCGGCGGCACGGATCATCTTCAGGTCGATGCCGAGCTCGCGACCGTAATTGATGACCATGCCGGGGTTCTGGGCCTGGTAGGTGTTGAGCACGGAAGGAATGTCGTTCTTGGCATGGCCGGCGGCAAAGAGCATGCCCGGCACGGCGAGAACCCGCGTCACGCCCTCGGCGCGCAGCTTGTCGAGGCCGGCCGAGATCACCGGATTGCAGAATTCGAGATAACCGTATTCCACCGGCATGTCGGGGTTTCTGGCCCGCAGCGCCTCGGCGATGATGGCGAATTCGCGCGCCGCATTCTGGTTTCGGCTGCCGTGGCCGCAGACCATGATTCCGAGTTTTTCCGACATGTATAGGCCTCCTGCTTCGTTTTCTCATGTACGAAGCGCCGGAGCCGGCACCTGACGGCGACTCCATGGCCTTTACGGACAGCTCCGGAATTGGCCCCCTGCTTGGGTCGGCCGCACCGGACTATTTCCAGCCTGTCGAACAGGCGCCGTCGCACATGGACAAGAGCTTTAGCCAGTCGGCACCATCAGGTCAAACCTGTTTGCGCCATTCTGTGGGCCATCCGCGCTCGGACGGACGCGACGGCCCACGGGACCGGACGGAGACTATATTTCCGACCTCATGGAACTTTGGTCGGTCCACGTCATTAGACGATGTCGTCCTGAGCCCAGGACCACCCATTTGGAGCACCATACAATGTATCTGAGCCGCCCCACCCAAGCCATTTTCGTCATCGCGGTTTTGCTGGCCATCGCGGCCTTGCTGATCTTTCTCAACATCCTGCCGTTTGCGGCCGTACCCTCGTTCTGGATCATGACCGCAGCCTTCGTTCTGCTGCTGCTCGGCAATCTCGTCAAAGGCATGTGATCCCGGCCGGCCGGGAGTTGCGCCCTCCTTCGCTGGCCAGGCGGGAGGGCGGACTTCCGGGCGGCGGGCCTTTGAGGCGCAACAGCACAGCGAACGGGCTTTTTGTGCCGTCCGGTTTGTGCGATAGGGGCAGTCGGGCGAAGCGATCCGCCTGCCGTTTCCCTCCGTGCGGACCTTTGCCTTGCCCGAAATCCTGTTCTCCACGCTGCTGCTATTGTTCATCGCCGCCTTTCTGGCCGGCTTTATCGATTCGATCGCCGGCGGCGNNGGCTGACCCCCTTCCCCGCCATGCTGATCGCCGGCATCCCGCCGCTCCAGACCCTCGGTACCAACAAGCTCCAGTCGATGTTCGGCGCCGCCTCGGCGACGATCGCCTATGCCCGCAAGGGCCACGTGGACCTCAGGAGCCAGTTGCCGATGGCGGCGCTGGCCGGGCTCGGCGGCGCCGTTGGGGCGGTGCTTGCCACCGTGGTGCCCGGCGACATGCTGCGCGCGCTGATGCCCTTCCTGCTGGTGGCGATCGCCGCCTATTTCGCGCTAAAGCCCAATCTTTCGGATGTCGACCGCCATCAGCGCATGACGCCCTTCGTCTTCGGCCTGACCCTCGTGCCGCTGATCGGCTTTTATGATGGTGTGTTCGGGCCCGGCACGGGATCGTTCTTCATGCTGGCCTTCGTATCGCTCGCCGGCTTCGGCATGCTGAAGGCCACCGCCCACACCAAGCTCCTGAACCTCTCCTCCAATCTCGGCGCCTTCCTCGTCTTTCTGGCAAGCGGCGTGGTGCTGTGGAAGGTCGGGCTGCTGATGGGCATCGGCCAGTTTCTCGGCGCCCAGGCAGGCTCGAAGCTCGCCATGAAGAACGGNNATCAAGCCGCTGCTGATCGTCACCTGCGTGGCGCTCGCCACCAAGCTGCTGATGGACCCGACCAATCCGGTGCGGGTCTGGGCGGGGTTCTGAGACGCCGCGAGACAATCGGCCCTCCATTACCTCCGAGGTAATTGATGCTATGACGCTCCTTGCCGATGATCGGGCTGCCTGGACGAACCGGGCACCCACAAGGAGCAAGATCATGGACACTGCAAACACCATCGCCGAACGCTACATCGCCGTCTGGAACGAAACCGACGCAGCCCGGCGCCATACGCTGATCGCAGAAAGCTGGCTGGAAGGCGCGACCTATGTCGATCCGCTGATGGCCGGAAAAGGCCATGCGGAGATCGACGGACTGGTCAGTGCCGTCCAGGCCCGCTTCCCCGGTTTCCGCTTCGCCCTGCTTGCTGCGGACGGCTATGGCGACCGCCTGCGCTTCTCCTGGAAGCTCGGTCCGGCCGACAATGACGAGATGATCAAGGGAACCGACTTTGCCATCGTCGAGGACGGCCGGCTGAGGGAGGTCAACGGCTTCCTCGACAAGGTCCCGGCGGCCGCATGACCGCCCGGAGCCTGGGTGACATCCTGCGCGAATGGCGGCGGCGCCGCCATTTAAGCCAGCTCGACCTGGCGCTCGACGCCGAAATCTCGCAGCGGCACCTGAGCTTCATCGAAAGCGGGCGCGCGGCGCCCAGCCGCGACCTGCTGCTGCATCTGACCGAGCGGCTGGGCGTGCCGTTGCGCGAGCGCAATCCGATCCTGATCGCCGCCGGCTATGCGCCGGTCTTCGCTCAGAGATCGCTGGACGATCCGGCCCTCGTGGCCGCCCGGGAGGCAATCGACCTCATTCTCAAGGGGCACGAGCCTTTCCCGGCGCTCGCCGTGGACCGCCACTGGACGCTGGTCTGCGCCAATGCGGCCCTTGGCCTCCTGCTTGCCGGCGTTACGGACGAAAGACTGCTTGCGCCGCCGGTCAACGTGCTTCGTCTGAGCCTTCATCCCGATGGCCTTGGCCGCCGGATCATCAACTTTGCCGAATGGCGCAACCATCTGCTGGAGCGGCTGCAGCAGCAGATCGCCGGCAGCGGCGACCCGGTGCTGCGCGCGCTTCTAGAAGAGCTCATCGCCTTGCCGGTGCCGCCGACGACGCGGCGCGCTGTGACGGGCGTCCCGCGCAATCTCGGCGACATCGCCGTGCCGCTCGAGATCGAGACCGAGGCCGGCGTGCTTTCGTTCCTGTCGATGACGACGGTATTCGGCACGCCGCTCGACATCACACTGTCGGAACTGGCGATCGAATCCTTCGTTCCGGCCAATGCGGAGACGGCGGCGATCCTAAGGCGATGACCCGTCCGCACGGTGGGCGGAGCTAACGTGCCCCGCTCAGAACTCCACCCCGATCTGCGCCTTGATGCCGGAGCGGAACGGGTGCTTCACCAGTTCCATCTCGGTCACCAGGTCGGCGATCTCGATCAGCTCGTCCTTGGCGTTGCGGCCGGTCAGCACGACATGCGTCATCTCCGGCTTTTCAGTCTCCAGGAACTCGACCACATCGGCGATGTCGATGTAGTCGTAGCGGATGGCGATGTTGATCTCGTCGAGCAGGACCATGGAATTTCCCGGATCGCGGATCAGGTCCTTGGCCTTTTCCCAGGCGGCCTTCGCCATGGCGATGTCACGCGCCTTGTCCTGGGTTTCCCAGGTGAAACCCTCACCCATGGTGTGGAACTCGCACAGGTCGGAAAAGTGCTTGAGGATCAGGTCGCGCTCGCCGGTCGACATGGCGCCCTTGATGAACTGCACGACGGCGCATTTCTTGCCGTGGGCGATGTGGCGGAAGATCATGCCGAAGGCGGCCGACGACTTGCCCTTGCCCTTGCCGGTATGAACGATGACGAGGCCCTTCTCGTCGGTCTTGGTGGCCATGATCTTTTCACGGGCGGCCTTCTTCTTCGCCATCTTTTCGGCGTGGCGGGCGAGATCGGCCTCGGACGAGGTGCCGGAAAGCTCTTCTGTCATGGTGTCATCCTCCATTGTTATTCTCGGGGCTCCCCGCCGGAGAGCCGCGTCAGATCGAACATCGCCGAATTGCTGCGGGGCGTCCACAAGCCGCGCTCGATCGCCTCGACAAGCCGTTCGCACATTTCCTCCAGCGCCGCCGGGTTCTTCTCCGCCATGAAATCGCGCACGCGCTCATCCAGCACGAAGGCCTGGTAGACCGCCTCGAAATGGTGGTCGCGCACGGCGCCGGTGGTCGCGGAAAAGGCGAACATGTAGTCGACCGTGGCGGCAATCTCGAAGGCCCCTTTGTAGCCATGGCGCATCACGCCGTCGATCCACTTCGGGTTGACGACGCGGGCGCGCACGACGCGGCCGATCTCCTCCTCCAGCGTGCGGATCACCGGCTTTTCCGGCCTCGAATGATCGTTGTGATAGACGGTCGGACGGGCGCCTGCGACATGCTCGATCGCCGCCGTCATGCCGCCTTCGAACTGGTAGTAGTCGTCGCTGTCGAGCAGATCGTGCTCGCGATTGTCCTGGTTCTGCACCACCGCCTGCACCGTGCGCAGCCGTTCCTCGAACAGGCCGCGCTCAGCCTTGCCGTCTTCGCCGGCGCCATAGGCATAGCCGCCCCAGACGAGATAGGCCTCGGCGAGGTCGCCCCGGCGTTCCCAGCCCTTCTCGTCGATCAAGGCCTGGAGGCCTGCGCCATAGGCGCCGGGCTTGGAACCGAAGACGCGGTAGCCGGCGCGACGGGCGGCCGTTTTCTCGTCCAATCCATCGGTCACCAGCCGCGCGGTCTCGGCCCGCACCGTGGCGGCGATCGGATTGTCGCCTTCGTCCTCGTCAAGTGCGGCCACCGCGCGGACCGCCTTGTCGTAGAGCGCTATCTGTTCCGGGAAGGCGTCGCGGAAGAAACCGGAGATGCGCAGCGTCACGTCGACGCGCGGGCGGCCGAGGATCGCCTGGGGCAATATCTCGTAACCGGTGACGCGGCGCGAGGCCATGTCCCACAGCGGCTTTACCCCGATCAGCGCCAGGGCCTGAGCGATGTCGTCACCGCCGGTGCGCATGTTGGACGTGCCCCAGGCGGTCAGGCCAAACGAGGTCGGCCATTCGCCGTGGTCCTGCACATAGCGGGCGATCAAAAGCTCGGCGGATTTCTTGCCGAGTTCATAGGCCGCGGGCGTGGGAACCGAACGGCTGTCCACCGAATAGAAGTTGCGGCCGGTCGGCAGAACGTGCGGCCGACCGCGAGTCGGCGCGCCCGAGGGACCGGGGGCCACGAAGCGCCCGGACAGACCGGTGAGCAGGCCCTCGATCTCGGCTGGGCCGGAGCGGATGATCGACGGCTTGAGGCGGGTTTCGATTTCCTCGAGCACGGCGCGCGTGGCGGACCAGTCGGCGGGGCAGGAAACGGTGCCGTTCACCAGCTGCGCGGCGAGAATTTCGAGGCGCTCGACGGTGTCGCCCCTGGTGCGCCAGGGGGCGTCGGTCAGATCGGCGAGGATGGCGGGTTTCGGACCGGTCCAGGGGTCGGACATGACGCAGTCGAGGGGGTCGAAAGGCAGGGCCCCCCCCCCCCCCCCCCCCCCCCCCCCCGCCCCCCCCCCCCGGGGGAG
>DBUL01000197.1:7404-14819 GCA_002307905.1 Rhizobiaceae bacterium UBA1291 | reverse complement strand
GTCGGCGCGGCGGCGGAGGAAGATGCAGTGACGAGTTATCCACAGCCCCGCTTGACAGAAACGGCGAACCACGCCGATATTGCGATCACACATGCTTCGCGCTGTGAGACCTTTCAACGCTTCGCGCTTGGTGGTCGCTTGGACAACCGGCATGGCTTCGCGCTGTCGGCCCAATCGTTGAATGAACACATGGCCCCGGTCATGACGGCATTGCTTCGCGCTGCCGTTCGATCCTGAAGCCAAGTGGAATTTTCCCCGTTTAACCACGGCGGCGATTGGCAGCGCTCGAATTCCGGCTCCGTCCCGCCTCAGAAAGAGGCTTAGTCCCATGACTATCCGCAACAAGCCGGCAGTTCCGGCAGCTCTTCTCTCCGGCGTCCGGAGTTCTATCCGCAATATGCCGTCCGTTCCGGAAGGCCTTCTCTCCAGCGTCCGCAGCGAAGCTGACGAAATGTCCCGCAGCGAGCAGCGGCAGGTTAGCCGCATGCTCGGCGAGGTGAAAAACGAAGTTCTTCGCGTCAGCGAAAGCCTCAAGGATCGGGTTGAAACCCTCGAAACCCGCCAGCTCGATCTTGAGCAAAGCGCGGCCTCCCGCCGCCGGATTTCCAGCGGCGGCGCGTCCGCGTCCTGGGGCGAGACCGTCGTTGAGAGCGATAGCTATCGGGCCTTCGTCGCCAACTCCTGCAAGGGCCGCGTCAAGATCCCCGTCAGCAATGCAATCACCTCGGCGACCGGCTCCGGCGGCGCGCTTGTCCGTCCTGACCGCGATGCGAACGGCGTTACCCTGCCGCGCCGCCGTCTTCTCGTCCGCGCCCTGCTCGGCCAAGGCCGAACCGGCTCCAACCTGGTCGAATACTTCCGGGAGAAGACTTTTACCAACAACGCCAACGTGGTTTCGGAAGGCGGGCTGAAACCGGAATCGGTGCTCGAATACGAACTCGAAAATGCACCGGTTCGCACTATTGCGCACTGGATCCCCGCTTCGCGGCAGGTCATGGATGACGCGCCGCAGCTCGGCACGCTGATCGACACCTCGCTCGTCTATGGCCTCAACATCAAGGAAGAGGCTGAACTGCTCTACGGCGACGGGACCGGCGAACACCTCTACGGCATGATCCCGCAGGCGACGGCCTTCGAAATCTCCCGGATCGAGGCGCTGGACACCCGCATCGATGTTTTGCGCCATGCGATCAGTCAGGCGGAAGAAGCCGACCTCCCCGCCTCGGGCGTGATCCTCAATACTCGTGACTGGTTGAGCATCCTGGGCACGAAGGACACGACGGGCGATTATATCTCGAATGGCCCCTGGTCCGGCGGCCCTGGCACCATCTGGGGCCTGCCGGTCGTATGGACCAATGGCATCGACGTGGGCGACTTCCTCGTCGGCGCTTTCGAAACCGCGACCCAGATCTATGACCGGATGGACCCGGAAGTCCTCGTCTCCGATGAGGACCGCGACAACTTCATCAAGAACATGCTGACGGTGCGCGCGGAAAAGCGCCTGGCCTTCGCCGTGAAGCGGCCGGCGGCGCTAATCCATGGCTCCTTCGACGATATCCCGGTTTCCGGGACGTAACCGGCTGACGGACGCCGAGCAATCGGCGTTCGAAAGGGGCGCGGCGGTGCCTGTTCTTGTTCGCAAAACCGCCGGGACAAGGCGTGAGTGTCCCTGAAAACCGCGTCAACCGGATAGGTGTCTCCTCATCCAAGGCCGGGCATTCATGGGCGGCGGGTTCATCGCACCCGCCNNCGCCCGTCTCTCTCTCGTCGATGTGAAACCGTCCAAGAAGGAACACGAACATGCCTGAAATCATCGCCGCCGCGCTTATTCGGTTCTGACGTCTGTTGGCGTTTCTGCGGCCACGGCATCGTTTATTGCCACTTGTCCGGCCGGTGAGGCGTGCCAGCCTTCCATGCCAATCGTCGGTGATGATGATGGGCTTTTTCTCCAGCACGTCTGGCCCCATGCCGTGAAAACGCGCCGGGAACTGGTCGAGCGTCTGTCGGCGCGCCCCATAAGCACATCGCGCCTCAAGGCCTTCACCAACACGATCGTCCGTAATCTTGCGGGCACGACCGATCGCCAACTTGAGCAGATCCTTTCGCAACATCAGAAGCACGGCTTCCAAGAGGCCACCGTCGAAATGCCGATCTCGGACGAGATGGGGCCTCTATCGGCTGAGATGGAGAGGGACGAGCCCGGTAAGTTCCGGGCTTTGCTGGATGATGGGCATTGGCCGCACATGACGGCGGGTCTTTGCCTGGAGCCGCTGATTTGCGAAGGCGCGATGATGTTCAGCAACAGCCGCCTGGCCATCCGCAAGGGCGACCTGGTCGCCTATGCCGCCAAGGGGTCGCCGACGATGGGCTGCAAGGTCTACCTGGGGAACGGCGGCGGCAAGGTGTTCCTGTGGAGCAGCAAGCCGGCGGCGGTCTACATCATCGACGATCACCAGCTGATCCACGTTTCGCGGGTCGCGCTGGTCAAACAGCCGGGCGAACCGTTGAAGGACGCGAGGGAGCTAGATTTCGGCCCGCTTCTCTCGCAGGGCGCGAAAGGTCATGGCCATGGCCGATGATCTTCCGTACATCGCGCCGAAGGAAAAGGATATTCTTTACGCCCTCGGGCTCGCCCTGGCTGACATTCTCGACGCGATCAGGGCTTTGCCTGACGGCGCTTCCAAAACCGGGCGGGCCTTTGGATGAAAGCCGCTGCCATTGCCGAGACGGGTCGCGGCGACCTTCTTTCCATCTATCTCCGCGCGGAAATGGCGAAGCCTTTTTCGTGGGACAGTTTTGGAACCGGCGACTGCATGATGTTCCTCGCCGGTTGGTGGATCATGCTCCATGGTGCTGATCCGGCGACCGCCCTAAGGGGGGCATATCATGACGAGGCCAGCGCCCGGGCGGCACTCGCCAAGGAAGGCGGGGCGGTTGCCTTTCTTGATGGTGTCGCAGCAGAGCGATGCGAGGCAAGCCATGCCCGACGCGGCGATATCGGCCTCTTGTCGTTCAAGGACTGGCATCTCGGATTAATCTGCACCGGCCCCATGTGGGCCATGAGGTACGGCAGCGGCGGCGTCGGCTTCATCAGCAGGCCCGCAGATTTCACCTGGCGGTCCACCCCAGCCCAAGCCCTGGAGATGGAACAGAGGTATGGAGCAAGAAATTGATGGTGGAGATCATGGCCTACACCAAAGCTGAAAAGCGCGCTCTTGATGTTGTCGTTGACGAGATCGACCGGCTTTCGTGTTGTCGGCTGTCGCATCTACAGGTCGCGCGACGCGCGGGCGTGGGCCGCTCGACGGTGCGCAGCGCGATTGCGAAGGCGGTCAGCCTGGGTGCGCTTCAAGTTCAGCGCCGGCAGAATGATGGGCTGACCAACGTCATGCGGCGAGTGTGATGGATTCACCCCCTCGGAACACCAGGCGGGGATGAGGCTATTTTGTTGGGCGATTGACTTTCGCGAATGCCCATACGATCGACGCGATCGTTCCTCCACCCAAAAAGGCGGCGGCCCATTCATGGCCTAAGTAAAGCGCGTAGGCACTGACTGCCAAAGCGGCCGAAACAAAGATAAGGGCAAACACCTTGCCTAGGATGGCTTCGATTGAAACTTGCCAAAGGTCGCGTGATTCCATCCTGTGACGGTGATCCGTTTCCTTTTCCCACTGCTTCATGATGCGCTCAGCGCCGTTGGGCACAACATCATTGAAATGGGCAAGCGCTTGAGGTGACGGAAGCGGCCCAGACCATTCCTGTTGTACCGTCATTTCTACGCGCTGGCCGGCGGGCTCGTTTTGCCGACCCGGCGCGTTCTGTCTAGCCGGCGGTGGTTTTTTCACGCATCTTCTCGCGGTCAATTACGACTTGCATATCCATGCCGACGCGCAACATGTCGCCTCGCAGGGCGCTTCTCGTTGGAACGTGGTGGTAGCGCAGTTTGGAGTTCTCGGCTGGTGAGATCGTTATGAGGTTTGCTAACCCGTTAATCAGTGAGAACTTCACCGCCTTCTTTCCCTTCCGCACCTTCAAACGGTATTGTCGTTTGGTTGCAGACATCGTCTTACCTTCCTGTTTTCCACACAAAGTATGGTAGGTGAACGTGAAAATCAAATTAAGGTTCGTTCACGTTTGCCGCCGGGAGCTTGCCCCACCGTTGCCTTGCCGCGGTGCGGGGGTGTCGCGTCGACAAAGAGGCGGCTTGAGGGGAGTAATTCGGCGGCTGCGGAGAACTGCGGAATTTCCGCAGTTGTCACCTGGTGCCTGGGACTGGCGAAATTAGCCAGTTGCCCGCAAGTGGCAGGGATCGGGGAACCCTTGTCACTCGAAAGTGCCTCGGCTCAGATGCGATGTATTAGGCTCAGGAAACTGATTCCACCGAGGCCGATCGAGATAATCGACCCCAGTGTGAGCGCAACGGCAGTCCACCGGCAAGCATCGCCCACCTTTTCAAATATTCTCGAACCTCTGGTCTCGCTCACAAAGGGGTGCTCCCAGATATAATCCTTTTTCGTCAGGCTGGTCACATAGGCAATCTGGGAGAAATAGGCCATTCCAGGGGCTGCGACAGTGAGCAAGAGCCCGAGAAAGAGCCACATCAAGACGGAGTTGAAATTCTCCAGATTTGCAGGATCCGGCTTCAGCCTGGCATAGTTTGCGCTGTAAAACCCGAGAGCAGCCGCGACGCCGCCGGCGGCGACCAAGGCAGGTGCCTTCATTCCCAAAAGTGAAAAGGCCTCAACCTGCTTATTGTGTTGTTCGGCGGCCTTGGCGGCCCGATCATGCTCTCTTTCTGCGGAAGCAATTCTCTGTTCGTATTCCTTTTCGGTCTCCATTTCGCCTTCCCCTTGTTCTCCAGGCCGAGTCCAGTTTCTGGACCAGGCTTGTTCTTTTGAAAACCGTTTATGTCGGCGACGGTTTTAGGCCAAATATTTAGCGCTCGGCTTCCGAAGCGAATCGGTCCGCGTCGCGGACCTTTTCCAGCCGCCCGCCGCCAACGGGTGACATCCTGTCACCCGTTGGCGGCGGTTGATGTCCGAAAATATGAGCTTATTGGACATCAGAGTGTGGGTGGGTGCGTCAACGCTTTTGCTGCTTTGCTCTATCGCTTTTCACCTTGATGACCGGCGGCGGCGCGTTGGCCTGGCTCGTTTCCCAATCCCAATTCGGGGCGGGGCGGGCNNTCTGGCAAGGTCGCGCGAGTTTTGAGCTTCGTTGTCGCGACGGCTTACCCAGAAAAGCCCTTCATTGTATCTCTCACGAAGCAGTTCCATTTCTGCTTCGCTTAGTGACATCAAATCCTCTGCGGATTTCCGCAAGTTTTCAGGTAAGGCCTCTTTGGCGGTTCCGAGCAGGTTAGCAACAAACTGGTTCAACTGCACGACCTTCGCATAATACAGAACGAAATCGCGTTCGAGTTTCTTCTTTAAACTGTCAACCTGTTCTCGAAGATCGGCGTTGCTGTCAGTCTGTTTTTCCAACTGGGCGATATATTTTAAGTGCCCCTCATTTGCGTCGTATGCCCCGTTGACGATCTTGATAACATGCTCGCCCATTGTCGTGCCGTTCATGTCGGCTTCGATCATGAGGCGGGTTGCGGTTTCGTCGGGAAAGTCGATGTAGACGCGGCCCCATGGCTCGTCTGCGAACGTGCTTTTTAGCCTCTGGACTATCTCAGCATTCATCGATCGGCCGTTTACGTCGGCTGCAATCTTTATCTGTTCGCGCATGCCCTCGGGGAAGCGGACGATGTAGCGATCTGCGGTTTCGCTCGGATAGGGCTCTTTTGTCATGAGAGAGTTCTAGACCAACTTATGCCGAGTTGGAATTATGCCGACTTGACATAATAAACACAATGCACCTAATGTGCCTTTATGCCTAGTTGGCATGGAACGGCTTGCAATAGGAGTTGAAGCTATGTCTGAGCTTAAAACGGAACGCGTTCCGATCATGTTTGAACCGCGACTACTCAAGGAAGTCGATGACTATCGCTTCGCCAATCGCATCGGTTCGCGGGCCAAGGCGGTTCGGCGTCTTATCGAGGTCGGGCTTTCGGAGTTGAATGAAACGCAAAAAGCCGACGCTGAGTTTTCGAGGCCCTAGCGTCGGCTTTTCCAAAACACCTAGAAAGGTATTCCTATGCCCAAAAAATCTATACCGAATGCGGCCACGTCCGCAAGTGTTGACACGAAAGTTTCTGTCGCGGCCGGCGCCGCCGCAACATGGCCGGCCGCGACCGGCGATCATGGTGGGGAATTTCCCCGCCATGATCGCCTTTCCCTCCAGCCTTCGCCCGATGTCGCCTTTGCGCTGTCCGCGCTTCGCTTCTTCGAGGCGCTGGAGGATGAGCAGTGGCAAGATGTCGAACCATGGGAAAGAGAAGGTCGTGAAGGCCGCTTCAAGGGCGACTATGAAGGCTGGAAAAACTGGACCAAGGGCACGCCGCACGAATTCGAGCTGGATCAGCACGAGGCCGTTTGCGATATGTCGCGCGCGCTCGAGGCGTTCATTCGCCAGCGCAAATGCCGGACACTCGGCGACCTGGTCGCGAAAGTACAGCTCAACGCCTTCTGGATGAAGTACAGCGTCAAGGACCTCACAGCCGACTATGCGGAAGAAGCTGCCATTCTGATGCGCAGCATCCTGCCGCTGGTCGAGGCGCTGGACGCGGGAAATGGGGAGGGGGCGTGATATGGCCGGGCCATCCTTGCGAGTTTCATCCCTTCCGCGTTTCGCGCTTCGGCGCGACGAGGCGGCGGCATCGCTGGCGATTTCGCCTTCTCTCTTTGATCTGTGGATCAAACAGGGGCGCATGCCCGAGGGCAAGCGCGTCGGTGGCGTCATGCTTTGGGATGTCGAGGCGATCCGCGCGGCGTGGCAAGGCCTGAACGACGCTGACGAGCGCAAGGGCGAGGACGAAGGGGAAAACCCCTTCGATCATCTGGTGGCCTGATGAAAACCGAGCTTCGCTATCTCCTCCACGATCCCGACAAGCGCGGGAACGATCGATATTACGTGAGAAAGAGGGGGATGCGGAAAATCCGCATCCGGCAAATCTTCAAGGACGCCGAAGGCACCATTACGCCGGAGTTCATGGCCGACTACAGGGCGGCCATCGCGCGATTGAACGGCGGCGCCGTAGAGCAGAAGCCAAGGGGCTTGCGCGAAGAGACGTTCAATTGGCTGTTCGCCCAATATTACAAATCGTCGATGTTCGCCAAGCTCGATCCCGCGACCCAGAAGGACAAGCGAAGCGTTATCGACCGATTCGCAGCCGGTGCCGGAGAGCTGCCCTATAAGAAGTATCGGCGCGAGGACATGGAGAAGAGCCAGCAGGCCCGCAAGGCGACGCCTGGCGCTGCCGACAAGCTCGTGAAGGTGCTGCGCGCCGTCTTCAATTGGGCGATTGCGCA
>DBUL01000197.1:0-7394 GCA_002307905.1 Rhizobiaceae bacterium UBA1291 | reverse complement strand
CGCCTGGCCATGGAGCTTATGATTGCGATCGGCGCGAGGCGTTCCGACGCTGCGCAGATCGGGCCAAGGAACGAATTCACGAAGGACGGCGTCAGGTGGGTGCGCTTCAAGGTCCACAAGGGGCGCAATCTCTATCCGGTGGACATGGAGGCCCGCCTCACAGGCGAGCTGATCGAGGCGATCGAAAAGACCGAGATCGGCCAATCAAGCTACGTCACCAGCTCGCGGAACACGCCCTATACGATCGAGAGTTTTGGCAACGCCTTCTCGCGTTGGTGCGAAGAAGCTGGCCTGCCGCATTGCTCTTCGCACGGCTTAAGAAAAGCGGCCGCCGTGGCCTACGCCGAGAGCGGCGCGACGGCTCCTGAACTGATGGCCGTGTTCGGCTGGTCGAACCTGAGAACCGCACAGATCTACATTGAAAAGGCAGAGCAACGGCGGATGAGATCGAACGCTTTCAANNTACCAACTGAGCTAATCGCCCTTCCGCAGTGTCGGGCGATGCCCGTTGCGTCGGTGGCCGTGATCTATGCGGATCGGCAAAAATCCGCAAGAGTATTTATGAAGATTTTTTGATTTTTTTGCCGAGTGGGGGACGAATTCCGGCAACGGGCCCCGGCTTTGCTGGCTTTTCGCTTTGGGTTGGGGAGGGGGTGGTCTTCCGCTGTCGCGATGGGATCCCACGGACCGCGGCGAACAAAATTCGGTCCTCCATGGAATTGTCTTCGATCGCGCTTGACACCAATAAGCGAACCCCTTAGTTAGCCGCTCATCGAACGGCCCAGCCGATCGTAACGAAGCGGCGACGCTTCTGTTTGAGAAATGCGCGGGTGTAGCTCAGTTGGTTAGAGTGCCGGCCTGTCACGCCGGAGGTCGCGGGTTCGAGCCCCGTCACTCGCGCCATTCTCAAATTTCTTCCTTGTTGTCATGCTCCTCGGGGCGGCGAACAAGGGTCGGATCGCCTCTCGGTGATCCATCGTGCGCGGGTGTAGCTCAGTCGGTTAGAGTGCCGGCCTGTCACGCCGGAGGTCGCGGGTTCGAGCCCCGTCACTCGCGCCATTCATTCCCCCTTCGACTAGTGTATTGTTGCGCCGCACGATCATAATGTAACGATTGCGCGCGACAGGGTTTTTATCGGCTGATAAAGTCATCGCGGTATCGGGTAAAAGCCCGATGTCGGTCTTGCGCAACCGGGCCGGCTGCGCTAACCACGGCTCGTTGCAACACTCTTTTCGGCTTGTTGGCCTTGTGCCCGAAATGCCGCCCGGCATTCGCTGCAAGCAGGGATGGACATGATGACTGAACTGCTCAGTTCCTATCTTCCGATTGCCATTTTCATCGGTATTGCCCTCGTCATCGGCCTGGCGCTGCTGATCGCGCCGTTCGCCGTTGCCTTCAAGGCGCCCGACTCGGAAAAGCTCTCGGCCTACGAATGCGGCTTCAACGCTTTTGACGATGCGCGCATGAAATTCGACATCCGCTTCTACCTGGTGTCGATCCTCTTCATCATCTTCGACCTCGAAGTCGCTTTCCTCTTCCCCTGGGCGGTATCGTTCGGTGAAATCGGCTGGTTCGGCTTTTGGTCCATGATGGTGTTCCTCGCTGTGCTGACCATCGGCTTTATCTATGAATGGAAGAAGGGGGCACTCGAATGGGAGTGAGCCAGTCCAACACGACGCTGGTTGCGCCGCAGCCCAAGGGAATCATTGATCCCAATACCGGCAAGCCGATCGGATCTGACGATGCCTTCTTCGGCGAGATCAACAACGAGCTCGCCGACAAGGGCTTTCTCGTTACCTCGACCGATGAGCTGATCAACTGGGCGCGCACCGGCTCGCTGATGTGGATGACCTTTGGTCTTGCCTGCTGTGCAGTCGAGATGATGCAGCTTTCCATGCCGCGTTACGACGTTGAGCGCTTCGGTTTTGCGCCGCGCGCTTCGCCGCGCCAGTCCGACGTGATGATCGTCGCCGGCACGCTGACCAACAAGATGGCGCCTGCACTCCGCAAAGTCTACGACCAGATGCCTGAGCCGCGCTACGTCATCTCGATGGGCTCCTGCGCCAACGGCGGCGGCTATTATCACTATTCCTATTCCGTCGTGCGCGGCTGTGACCGCGTCGTGCCGGTCGACATCTATGTGCCGGGCTGTCCGCCGACGGCAGAGGCGCTGCTTTACGGCGTACTTCTGCTGCAGAAGAAGATCCGCCGCACCGGCACCATCGAACGGTAAGGCGAAGGGACGAGACAAATGAGTGAAGCCCTGAACGAGCTTGCATCCTACCTCTCCGAGGTGCGCGGTGCGCTCATCACCTCTGCAGATCTGCGTTACGGCGAACTGAGTCTCACGACGAACCCAGAAAACGTGATCGCGCTCCTGACCTTCCTGCGCGATGACGTGCAGTGTGGGTTCCTCAACCTGATCGACATCTGCGGCGTCGACTACCCGACACGTGAAGACCGCTTCGATGTGGTCTATCACCTCCTGTCGCCGCGCCAGAATCTTCGCATCCGCATCAAGGTCGCGACCAACGAGGACAAGCCGGTTCCGTCGGCCTGTTCCGTTTTCCCGGGCGCCGACTGGTTCGAGCGGGAGGCTTGGGACATGTACGGCATCATGTTCACCGACCATCCGGACCTGCGCCGCATCCTCACCGACTACGGTTTCGAGGGTCACCCGCTGCGCAAGGATTTTCCGACCACCGGCTTCGTCGAGGTCCGCTACGACGACAACGCCAAGCGGGTCGTCTACGAACCGGTCGAACTCAAGCAGGAATTCCGAAATTTCGACTTCCTCTCGCCCTGGGAAGGCACTGATTACGTGCTGCCGGGCGATGAGAAGGCGGCGAAGTAAGGACGGAAGGTTAGCGCAATGACTGAACACAACGTCCGCAATTTCAATATCAACTTCGGCCCGCAGCATCCGGCGGCGCATGGCGTTTTGCGTCTCGTGCTGGAGCTCGACGGCGAGATCGTCGAGCGCGTCGATCCACATATCGGCCTGCTGCACCGTGGCACCGAAAAGCTGATCGAGACCAAGACCTACCTGCAGGCGCTGCCCTATTTCGACCGGCTCGACTACGTCGCGCCGATGAACCAGGAGCATGCCTATTCGCTGGCGGTTGAAAAGTTGCTTGGCGTGGAAATCCCGATCCGCGGTCAGCTGATCCGTGTGCTCTATTCGGAAATTGGCCGTATCCTGTCGCACATTCTGAACGTCACAACCCAGGCGATGGACGTCGGCGCTTTGACGCCGCCGCTCTGGGGTTTCGAGGAACGCGAAAAACTGATGGTTTTCTATGAGCGGGCCTGCGGCGCGCGCATGCACTCGGCCTACATCCGTCCGGGCGGGATTCACCAGGACCTGCCGCACCAACTGGTCGAGGACATCGGTAAGTGGTGCGACGAGTTCCCGGCCAAACTCGATGATATCGACGCTCTTCTGACAGGCAACCGCATTTTCAAGCAGCGCAACGTCGACATCGGCGTCGTCAGCCTTGAGGATTGCTGGGCCTGGGGCTTCTCCGGCGTCATGGTGCGCGGTTCGGGCGGCGCCTGGGACCTGCGCAAGTCGCAGCCCTACGAGTGCTATGCCGACATGGACTTCGACATCATGGTCGGCAAGAACGGCGACTGCTACGATCGCTACCTGATCCGCATGTTTGAAATGCGCGAATCGGTGAAGATCATGAAGCAGTGCGTGAATCGTCTGCTGGGTGATGCCAAGACCGGTCCGATCTCCTCGATTGACGGCAAGGTCGTTCCGCCGAAGCGCGGCGAAATGAAGCGCTCGATGGAAGCACTGATCCATCACTTCAAGCTCTACACCGAAGGCTACCATGTTCCGGCAGGCGAGGTTTACGCCGCGGTCGAGGCGCCGAAGGGCGAGTTCGGCGTCTATCTTGTCTCGGATGGCACCAACAAGCCCTATCGTTGCAAGATCCGCGCTCCAGGCTACGCGCATCTCCAGGCGATGGACTACATTTGCCGCGGCCACCAGCTCGCCGACATTTCGGCGATCCTCGGCTCGCTCGACATCGTGTTCGGTGAGGTTGACCGCTGATGCCGCGCATGCTGCTGATGATCGCCGCCGTGCTCTTCGCCGCCAATATGCAGGCGCAGGATTCGGGTGTGTCGTCCAGCAGTTCCTCGTCATCGATGGGGGACCTCATCAAGCAGGGCTACGAGATCAAGTCCACCGTCTCCAACGGTTCCAAGCTGATCGTGTTCCTGCAGAAAGACAACTCGGCCTATGCCTGCGAATTCACGTCCCTGACGAGTTCGCGGTGTGGTTCCATAAACTGAGACAAGGCGTGAGGAAGTAATGTCCGTTCGTCGACTAGCCGAAGATCAATTCCAGCCGGCAGGCTTTTCCTTCAACGAGGAGAACGCAGTCTGGGCCGAGGCAACGATTGCCAAGTATCCTGAAGGCCGGCAGCAGTCGGCGGTCATTCCGCTGTTGATGCGCGCCCAGGAGCAGGACGGTTGGGTCACCCGAGCGGCGATCGAATTCGTCGCCGACAAGCTCTCCATGCCTTATATCCGAGTGCTGGAAGTGGCGACCTTCTACACCCAGTTCCAGCTGAAGCCGGTCGGCACGCGCGCTCACGTGCAGGTCTGTGGCACGACGCCGTGCATGCTGCGCGGCGCTGAGGATCTGATCAAGGTCTGCAAGTCGAAGATCCATGCCGATCCGTTCGAGCTGAATGCCGACGGTACGCTGTCGTGGGAAGAGGTCGAATGTCAGGGCGCCTGCGTGAATGCGCCGATGGTGATGATCTTTAAGGATAGTTTTGAGGACCTGACGCCGACCCAGCTGGAGCACATCATCGACCGTTTTCAGGCAGGCAAGGGGTCCGACATTACGCCCGGGCCGCAGGTCGATCGTATCTATTCGGCGCCTGCCGGTGGGCCGACCACGCTGACGGAAGAGATCGTCGTGCCGAAGGCCAGAATTGAGACCGAACCAGCAGAACCGGCAGCCGTGCCGCCGGCGAATGCGGCCAAGCCAGTGACGACCACCGACGAGACCAATCCGACACTTAAAACCCCGGCCGACGGCAAGTCTGCCACCCCGGGCGGTCCTGACGTGAAGCCGGCCCGCAAGAGCGCAAAGCCGGCCAGCGATGAGATCAAGGAAGTGATTTCGGAGACGGCGGCAGCCGACGGCGCCGGCAAGGCGCCGAAGGTACAGGTTGCCACCCAGCCTTCGCTCGATGACAAGAACCGTCCGGCCTCCGTTGAGAAGCCGGCCACGCCGGACGACCTCAAGATGATCTCGGGCGTTGGCCCGAAAATCGAAGGCATCCTCAACGGTCTCGGCATCTACACCTTTGCCCAGATCGCCGGCTGGAAGAAGGCCGAGCGCGAATGGGTCGACGGCTATTTGAAGTTTGCAGGCCGCATCGAGCGCGACGACTGGGTCAAGCAGGCCAAGGCGCTCGCCAAGGGCGGTGAAGCCGAATACATCAAGGTCTTCGGCAAGAAGCCGCGGTAAGGGGGTTAAGATATGTTGAGAGATCAGGATCGCATCTTTACCAATATCTACGGCCTCAAGGACAAGTCCCTGAAGGGCGCGATGAGCCGTGGTCATTGGGACGGTACCAAGCAGCTGCTCGAAAAGGGCCGCGACTGGATCATCAACGAGGTCAAGGCCTCGGGCCTGCGCGGCCGTGGCGGCGCCGGATTCCCGACCGGTTTGAAGTGGTCCTTCATGCCGAAGGAATCCGACGGTCGCCCGCATTATCTCGTCGTCAATGCCGACGAGTCCGAGCCCGGCACCTGCAAGGACCGCGACATCCTGCGCCATGATCCGCATACGCTGATCGAAGGCTGCGTCATCGCTTCCTTCGCCATGGGCGCACACCATGCCTACATCTACGTGCGCGGGGAGTTCATGCGCGAGCGTGAGGCCCTTCAGGCCGCGATCGATGAATGCTACGCCTACGGCTTGCTCGGCAAGAACAACAAGCTCGGCTATGACATCGACATCATCGTGCATCACGGCGCCGGCGCCTATATCTGCGGCGAAGAAACCGCGCTGCGCGAAAGCCTGGAAGGCAAGAAGGGACAGCCGCGGCTGAAGCCCCCGTTCCCGGCCAATATGGGTCTTTACGGTTGCCCGACGACGGTCAACAACGTCGAATCGATTGCCGTCACCCCCACGATCCTGCGCCGTGGCGCCGGCTGGTTCTCCAGCTTCGGCCGCCCGAACAATGTCGGCACCAAGCTTTTCATGATCTCGGGCCACGTCAACCGGCCTTGCACGGTCGAGGAGAGCATGGGCGTTACCTTCCGTGAGATGATCGAAAAGCATGCCGGCGGCATCCGTGGCGGTTGGGACAACCTTCTCGCCGTCATTCCGGGCGGTGCATCTTGCCCGGTCGTCAAGGCCGAGGACATGATGGACGTTGTGCTCGACTTCGACGGCCTGCGCGAGGTCAAGTCGTCGTTCGGTACCGGCGGCATGATCGTCATGGACAAGTCGACCGACATCATCAAGGCGATCTGGCGCATCGCGGCCTTCTTCAAGCACGAGAGCTGCGGCCAGTGCACGCCGTGCCGCGAAGGCACCGGCNNGTCATGGAACGCATGGTGAAGGGCAATGCCCAGAAGCGTGAAATCGACATGCTGTTCCAGGTGACCAAGCAGATCGAGGGCCACACCATCTGTGCGCTTGGCGATGCCGCGGCTTGGCCGATCCAGGGACTCATCCGCAATTTCCGCCCCGAAATCGAGGCGCGCATCGATCAGTATACACGCCACGCCATGGCGCATGGCGTGGTAATGGAAGCGGCCGAGTAAGGACGAGCGGCGATGGCCAAGGCACCGGACAAGACGGGGGAAGGGCGGTCGGCGGAGGCCGCTGATTTTGGTCGTCTTGCCGATGCGCTGAAGGACATGCCGGCCGTGCCCCTGCACCCGCTGATGGCGCATCCGACGGCGGCGCTTGCCGCGGCCACGGCGATCGGGTTTGGCCTTGCGACGCACATGACGAGCGTCTTCCTCGGTTCGCTGCATGGCGCGATCGAGGCGACCAACAGACTGGCCCGCCAGCTCGAGGATGAGCAGGCGAAAACCGATACCGAAGTAGGGCCCGTTCCGGCTGAGGCCGGGCCGAACGAACCAGTCTCGGCCGCAGATAGAGTGAAGCCCCGCAAGGCGGGGCAGCCGAGGCCGGCGACGGTGAAGGCGACCAAGCCGGTGGCATNNCGAAACCGGGCGCTGCCAAGTTGACGGCGGCGAAACCAAAGATGGTCAAGCCAGCGGTGGCGCAGACTACGGCGGCGATCGCTACGGCCGAAGCGCCTGCAAGGTCCGCAGTGGCCAAGGCGGCAAAGCCTGCGAGGTCGAACGGCAGGGCCGACGATCTGAAGAAGATCGAGGGCATCGGG
>DBUL01000162.1:3886-7375 GCA_002307905.1 Rhizobiaceae bacterium UBA1291 | reverse complement strand
GATTTTACTCCGCCGTTGACATTAACATGATGTTCTGTCCGAAATTCGCTGATATCGAGTGAAAGCCGGCGTGCCGGAACGCGCAGGGAGACTGCGGCTAACGACACGGCACCTCCCATAGTCACCTAGGTGTGAAAGGGTTCCTATGGGATGGGAATGGGCCGGTCGTTTGCCGCAGTTCAGGCGATTAGAACCTTGCGCCTTCGAGTTTCTTGATCAGCGTGTCGCGGTCATGAATGGACTTCAGCCGCACCGTGAGCGCCTCGCTCTTGACTGGCACCTGAGGGGGCAGGGATACCGCGACGCTGGGGATGTGTTCGGCCGCCCACCGCTTGAAGCGGGGCAGTTTGTTGGGGCCACTGATGGGAAAACGGTGGCTGTATCGGAAGGTCATCGTTGGTTCTTTCTGGATATGGGCAACCGGCGCAGGAGGCCAGCATTGCTCCGCAGGTTTCAGGTCGGATCTTGAAAACGCCTGACGCCACTCTTGCCGTCGCAGTTAGTGGCGCCAGGCGGTCAGCGCCGGGGACTGATCCTGCGGATAGGAAAGGCGGAGGGTATCCGGCTTGAGATACCTAGCGGGAACATCGTTGCCACCTCAGCTTCCATGCGTACGGAGGTCGCTGAACGACAGGTTTCCCCGGCCGGAGCGGCTTTGTGGCTCCAGCCGCTCCGGCTCTGTTTTCAGGGTTGTTAGGAATTCAGCAAGCTCGTTATCGTCAAGCGTGCCTGCCGCGGCTTCGAGAGAAAACCACCTTCGCTGTCTTTGCCCCTTCTCGCGCCAGTGGCTCAACGTGCCACGCACTTTCATGCCGAACACCGTGACGCGGCAGGCAACCTCCGAACCATCGTTCCGGGCCTTCATGTATCGATAGGTCGTCATCGGCACAGGCGAGATGTCACCAATGATTCCTGCCTCCTCGAAAGCTTCCCGCGATGCCGCGACGGATGGCGGATACCCCTTCATGGGCCAGCCCTTGGGCACGATCCATCGACCCCTCCTGCGCGAGGTGATGAGCAGCAGCCTCGTCTCACCGTCGCGGCGGATGCGCCACGGGAGAACCCCGACTTGCTGCAACTCGTCCGCATCGCCAGCCCACGGACTGCTATCGTCGACTATCGGTGCAAAACTCATAACCCGGCGTCCTCGCCGAGGAAGGCCCGGCTGGAGAGGCTCCAATTGCTGACGCAACGACGGAGAGCTACACCGGAAAGGAGCGACGTTTTGCAAGGGCAACGGGCGGCGGCGCCAGGCACATACCGGCTACAGGCAACGCAGGTGAGACGAGATCGGAAAGGGGACATGGATACGCTCCATTGGCACGTCACATGAGCGACGTGAGACAAACCGCACTATCATTCGTGTGGTTCCCGGAGCGGCTGGGGGCCAGTGGCGGCGTTACAGGATCAGAACTGCCAGCTCCGGGTAAGGGAGCGTGCTTGATCGACATGCCTGAAGAAGATTGTAACCACGGTCTTTCGCATAAACTCTATATGGGCGAAGGTCGCCCATCTTTCAAGATGGCAATACGACGCTATGTGGCCGCAATATCGCATAAAGTGGTTCGGTGACAATTTCCTACAGCGGATCTGATGTCACGTCGGCGCAAACCCCGGCCAGGCGCCTAGAGATGAAGATCACCGAACGTTTCTGGTTGGTAAATCACCTTGTCGATTCGAATGCGTCGCGTACGATCCGTCACCATCCAGTCGATTGCGTCGCCCTCCTGATAGCCCAGGATCGCGGTGCCGACGTCGGAGAGGACCGATAGTTTCCCAGAGCGTTCGTCGGCGTCTTGAGGATAGACAAGAGCCACTTCCTTTTGTTCGTCGTCCAGTTGCAGCACGACCCTGGAGTTCATCGTCACGACATCGCGAGCGACGTGCTGAGGATCAACGACAATGGCTCTTTCGATCTCATGTTCAAGCTCCACTACAGCCGCCCCTTCTTCGAACCCGATCAGGCTCTGGAGCCGCGCCTTGTCCATCTCAGTAATGTAAATGTCGGCAGAATCCGCCATGGCGCCTTCGCGCAGGAGTTGGAGATACCGGCTGGAAGTCATGGAAAGGGAATTGAGCGTCGGGGTTTCGAGTTGGACAAGAAAACCACAGCGCTCAAACCCCTTCAACGAGCGCGTGTTGTGCGGGTGAATTTTGGCGATGACGCTCGCCGCTCGCATGTCGAGGAAGGCGAGCTTCAAACCTTCGCGGATGGCGCTGGCGCCAAGTCCACGACCCCAGTTGTCATGGTCTCCGATGACCAAGACCATTTCACACTCAGCACCTGCCTTGACCAAACGGACGAAACCGACGGGGACGTCGTTTCGGTCGTAAGCCATGAAAAAGCGTCCGCCCTGATTGAACAGATGCGTCAGGATCGGCATCTGCGCTCGATTGACGGCCTGTGCAATGAACCGAGACACACCGCGTGAATCGCTCAGGTAGCGAGTGACGCGCTGATCTTCTAACCAGTCCATCAGGATCAGTGCATGTGTCCGAGTGATTTCTGGACGCAGCGAAACAAACGGCTTTTTCATCTTCGCCACCTTGGTCGCAACAATGAAAGCCTGTCACGGTCGCTGCCGTGCTGGTTCTTTCGGGTCAGTGTCAAAAATACAGAAGCGCACCTTAGCAAAGATCCACCCGTGAAGGCCAGTGAAGAAACGCCCCCCGCATGCGTGCCGCCATTGAGGGCCGGATGGCCAAACATGGCAGGCGGCCACCACGTCAACATCCTCGAGATGAACGGCGACAGCTATCGTCTCGCTCAAAGCCGCGCCCGCAAGGCTGGCTGAAACCCCTCAAAAAATCGCAGCGCGCCCATGAGACCACCGCTCGGGCTTAGGCCCTCACGGCGGTCTCATGCGCGCCACAAGTGGTCGACTATTGCGCCGCCGCGTGGCCGGTTCTTACTCCGCCGTTGACACCTATTGGTAACCAACACCCATCACGTAATCCTGAAGCAATTTTTCCTCATGTTCCACGTCCTCAAGGAGGGACTGAAGCACGTCACGCGCATTGGCCACGCCGATCGGCGCCGAGCGGTCATCCACGATCGGGACGTTCTTCAAGCCACGCTTCCTGATCGCAGACCATACATCACTCAGAACGTCGTTCGGTCGGCAAGACACGATCTGTGTCGACATCACCCTTGAGGCCGGCATCGAGCAACTGGATCCCGTGCAATGGCTGATGCGGCTGACAATGTCTGTCTTTGTGATGACGCCGACCGCCTTTCCGCCGCCATCGCAGACGACAACGAGATTGAAGCCGGGATTGCTCAGCAATTTTGCCGCGTCGATCAGCAATGCGTCTTCGGCCACGGTGGCGAGCCGTTCCCGCGCCACTCCAAGTATGTTCTCTACTCTCAAGACACCCTCCTTTCCGAGAGCTTCCGCTCCTCCCTCAGGAAGCTCACGATATGGCCGGTTTATTCTTCCCTATCCCCGTGCGAAGCGCATCAGCAGATCGATCTGGAGGAAAAGAAGG
>DBUL01000162.1:0-3793 GCA_002307905.1 Rhizobiaceae bacterium UBA1291 | reverse complement strand
AAGCTCGGGAACGAGATGGCGTTCAATGAAGAGTTCGCTGGCGGGTCCCAATCTCGGCATCTCTCTTGCTCAAAACTCATCTCGCCGAACCAAGGGTTCGGATGTTGTTCTTGACCCGGGCGACTTGATGACCATCGACCGGACCGGCGATCCGCTCCATCAGGCGTTTTCTTGTCACGCGCCCGGCTACCATGGCCCGACCGGTAACGCCCGCTAGCGGCGCGCTGTTCCCGCCTCCGTCACGACCATATCCATCGGGATGTCATACTTTTGCGGGTGGATCGTCGAAAGCTTCGCCGTGCCGTAGCCAACACCGACGACCTTGGGCCTGGCCCGCATGGCGGCAAGCGTCCTGTCGAAGAAGCCACCGCCATAGCCGAGCCGGTAACACGCATCATCAAAACCGACGACCGGCGCAATCACCACGCCCGGAATGCAGGGCCGCCCTTCAGCCGGAACCGCAATCCCCCAGATTCCTCGCGTCAGTGGCTGCCCGGCCTGCCACGAATGGAACTCCAGGGGCAATCCTTTTCCCACCACGACGGGCAAGGCGGTACGGCCGCCCAGCCGGGCTATTTCCCGCATCAGCGGACGAAGGTCCGGCTCTCCTCGAAACGGCCAATAGGCACTGACGACACGACCCTCCACATCTCCGATCTCGGCGAGGACATGGGCCGTGATCGCTTCTCCGGCCGCGGCGCGAACCTCGACGGGAACGGCAAGACGCTCCGCGATCAGGCGCTGGCGCTCGCTCGTGCGCCAGCGCTCGATATCCGCCCAGGCCGCCATGTCCGGAGGATCGGCCAATCCGGCGAAAACGGGGTCGATCTCATGCAGAAGGCAGGCCGGTGAAGCGAAGGCGCGTGGAGCATCGTCGTCGATCATCAAGGCGCCCTCCGATCAGTCCTTTGCCGCCCGCAGGCCGGCCTCGAGGCCCGCGAGAAGGTCGTCGATGTGTTCCAGGCCGACCGAGAGCCGCAGGAGCCCGTCGCTGATGCCCGCGTTTGCCCGCGCCTCCGGCCCCATGTCGGCATGGGTCATGGTCGCAGGATGGGCGACCAGGCTCTCAACGCCGCCCAGGGATTCGGCCAGCGTAAAACCACGCACCGCGCCCACGAAGCGCCGCACTGCGGGGACGCCGCCGGCAAGTTCGAAGCTCATCATGGCGCCGAAGCCCTTCTGCTGGCGGCGGGAGAGCGCATGATCCGGGTGTTCGGCGAGCCCCGGATAATGGACATGGGCGACCGCCGGATGGCCTCGCAGCCGTTCCGCGACCGTCATGGCATTGCGCTCCTGACCCGCCATGCGCGCGAAGAGGGTTCGAAGGCCCCGCAGCGTCAGCCAGCAATCGAACGGCGAAGCGATCGCGCCGGTCACATTGGCCCAATGCTTCAGCGCTTTGGCCTCCTCAGGGTCGGCGGCAATGACGGCACCTGCGATAACGTCGGAATGGCCGTTGAGGAATTTCGTCGTCGAATGCAGCACATAGTCGGCACCGAGCGACAGCGGGCGCTGCAGGGCGGGAGACAGGAAGGTATTGTCGACCACCACCCGCGCGCCGGCACTCTTCGCGAGCCTCGACAGCGCCGCGATGTCGACGACCCGCAAGAGGGGATTGCTGGGTGTCTCGATCAGCACCAGTGCCGGACGGTCCCGGACTTGGCCCGCGAAGGCTTCCATGTCGGACTGCTTGCCCAGCGAGAGCCGGATCTGGCCGAGTTCGGCGCGAGCCTTGAGAAGACGCATGGTTCCGCCATAGCAATCATGCGGCGCGAGGATCAGGCTGCCGACCGGGAGGCGTCCGATCAAAAGATCTAGCGCGGCCATGCCGCTTGACGTCATCACCGCACCGGCGCCACCTTCCAGCCTGGCGATCGCCTCGGCCGTGAGATCCCGGGTGGGATTGCCGACCCGGCCATAATCGTAGGCGCGGGGCGCATCGAAACCGGCAAATTCGTAGGTGCTGGAAAGGTAGAGGGGCGGGGCGACCGCGCCGAAAGCGGTATCGCTGGCAACGCCGTAGGCCGCGGCGACGGTTTCCGGGTGGAGTTCAGCCGGCGTTCGCTCGGACATTCTTAATGCTCCTCATGTTGCGGTGGCCAAAATGGCCGGATTGATTATCGGTGACAAATGAATAATATTGCTGGTTATCCGCAATATTATTGCAGTTATTGTCGATGGGCGGAAAAGCATGGACCACGCGATCGCTCGAACCTTCTTGGAAGTGGTGAAGGCCGGCAGCTTCGTCGGCGCCGCGGAGGCACTCAACATCTCGCAGACGGCGGTGAGCGCGCGCATTCGCGTCCTGGAGGAACAACTGGATCGCCCGGTATTCGTGCGCAACAAGGCCGGTGCCAGACTCACCCCGGCCGGCGAGAAATTCGTCCCCTTCGCCTCCAGCCTGGTTCGGGTCTGGGAGACGGCTCGCAATGTCGTGGCACTGCCGCCCGGCCGATCCCTGCTGGTGAGCCTGGGCGCGGAACTCAGCCTGTGGAACCCCCTGCTCTCGAGGTGGCTGCTCTGGATGCACCGCGAATGCCCGGAGATTGCCGTGCGCACCACGATCGACACCGGCGAACATCTGCTGGCGTTGATGCAGGAAGGCGGACTCGACGCCGCCATCCTCTACGGCGCTCAGCGACGGCCCGGACTGGTCGCCGAACTACTGTTCGAAGAGCGCCTGGTGCTCGCCCGGACGCCGGTGCAAACGGGCGCCGAAGAGATCATCGGGATTGACTGGGGTGCCGATTTCGCCGCGAGCCTTCGCACTGCCCTTCCTGATAGCGCAAGTCCGGCGGTCTCGATCGGCTACGGCCCGCTCGCCCTCGACTACGTCCTTGCGGTCGGCGGCGCCGGATACTTTCGGGAGGGTTTCATCCGGCCTTACCTGGAGGATGGCCGCTTGCAGATCGTGCCCAACAGCCCAACCTTTGCCTATCCGGCCTATCTGGTCCTGTCCGAAAAGATGGATCCGGCCCTCGTTCTGCGTCTGCGGGAAGGCTTGCGCACGGCGGCCGCTGGAGCACGCTAGGCAGGTTCCGACAGAAGTTCGGCAAGAACCACGGCCTGGTTGAACTTCCGGTCTCGCGCGCCGTAAAGTAGCGTGACGGTTCTCGTCGCGGCCCCGTTCTCTCAGCTCATTGACGGCCGTCTTCCCTTTCAACTCCATAAGGTAGCGCTCCTTGAACTGCGCCCACCGCTCGGGTTTGTGGCCGAACCATCGGCGCAGGTCTGTCGACGGAGCGACATCTTTCATCCATTCGTCCAGTTCGGCCTGCTCCTTCGTGCAGCCCCGCGGCCAGATGCGATCGACGAGAATGCGGTCGCCATCGTCAGCTTCCGCGTCGTCATAGATGCGTTTGATCCGCACAGGCATTCTCTAGTCTCCCTGGCTTACCGTGCAGCCGAGGTTTGAAAGCAACCCGTCCTGCAGGCCGTAGATCCAACCGTGAATAGACACCTCCTTGCCCGAGNNCGTCCGGGCAAGCCGCTCCACCTGGGCCACGACCGAAGCCTCGCAAAGACGATCAAGCTCCGGTTCGCTCCAGCATTCGCGGCAGTCAAACTGACTGCGCGCCAGATCGCGGATCGGTTGCAGCCAGTGATCTATCAACCCGAGGGACCGACGGCCGACCGCGGCCCGAATGCCACCGCAACCGTAGTGGCCGCACACGATGATGTGCTTCACGCCCAACTGATGCACCGCATATTCGACCACAGAGAGCATGTTCAGATCGGTCGGGTGAATGAGATTGGCGACGTTGCGATGAACGAACACCTCGCCCGGCTCCAG
>DBUL01000150.1:1510-40662 GCA_002307905.1 Rhizobiaceae bacterium UBA1291 | reverse complement strand
CGGTGCCCATCTGCCCGCCATTGCGGCCGGATGCGCCGTCGCCGATTCGGCAGCCCTCGATCACGACGACCGAGAGGCCGGCCTTTGCGAGGTTGTAGGCGGCCTGCAAGCCGGTGAAGCCGCCGCCGACAATGGCGACGTCAACCGTCTTCGATCCGTCGAGGGCCGGATATTCCGGCCGCTCGGTCACGGTGGATTGATACCAGGAGATCCCCGGAGCGATCGGGCTTTGCCAGGTCATGGAACCCCTTCCCTCAGACGTTCAGCAGCAGGAATTCGCGTTCCCACGGGCTGATGACCTGCATGAAGGTCTCGAATTCGCCGCGCTTGACGCCGGCATAGATGCCGATGAACTCCTGCCCGAAGACTTCGAGGAAATCCGGCTCGTTCTCCATCAACGACACCGCTTCGAGCAGGCCGCGCGGCAGATCGACGGAACCTTCGTTGGCCGAACCCTCGGCGGCTGCCGTCGGCTCGATCTCCTTGATGATGCCGAGGTAGCCGCAGGCGAGAGAGGCCGCAAGCGCGAGATAGGAATTGGCATCCGAACTCGGCAGGCGATTTTCGACGCGACGGGCAGCGGCATTGGAAACCGGCACACGGAAGGCCGTGGTGCGGTTGTCATAGCCCCAGGCATTGTTCACGGGCGCCGCCATATTGGGGGTCAGGCGCCGGTAGGAGTTTACGTATGGAGCGAGCATGACCAGCGCGCTTGGTACATATTTCTGCATGCCGCCGATGAAGTGGAAGAACTCCTTCGACGGCGAGCCATCCGGGTCGGAGAAAATGTTCTTGCCCGTCTCGACGTCGATCACCGACTGGTGGATGTGCATGGCGGAGCCCGGCTGACCCTGCATCGGCTTGGCCATGAAGGTGGCGTAGATGCCGTGTTTCAGCGCCGCCTCGCGGATCGTGCGCTTGAACAGGAAGACCTGGTCGGCAAGTTCGACCGGATCGCCGTGGCGCAGGTTGATCTCCAGTTGGGCCGGCCCCTCCTCGTGGATCAGGGTGTCGATCTCAAGACCCTGCTTTTCCGAGAAGTGGTAGATGTCGTCGATCAGTTCGTCGAATTCGTTTATGCCCGCGATCGAATAGCCCTGGCCGCCGAGGATGGAGCGGCCGGAGCGGCCCTTCGGCGGATGCAGCGGATAGTCGGGGTCGTCGTTCATCGCAACGAGATAGAACTCGATTTCCGGCGCGACGACTGGCTTCCAACCTTTGTCGTCGTAAAGCTTCACAATGTTCTTCAAGACGTTGCGGGGCGTATAGGAAACCTGCTGGCCGTCGGAGCCGACGACGTCGCAGATTACCTGGGCGGTCGGATCGGTCTCCCAGGGGACGACCGACAGCGTCGACAGATCCGGCACCAGCTTCAGGTCGCTGTCGCGCGGTTCATAGCGGAAGTTCTCGGTTTCTTCCGGATATTCGCCGGAAATCGTGTGGCGGTAGAGCGCCGACGGTAGCGCCAGCGAGGAATCGCCGGTGAACTTGGAGGTCGGCATCATCTTGCCGCGCGGCACGCCGGCGAGGTCCGGCGTGATGCATTCGATGTCCTCGATGCCGCGGGCGCGCAGCCAGGCGGTCGCCTCTTTCCACGTCTTGACGCCACGGGTGGACTTTGGGTCCGGAGGAATGCTCGCCTTTTTCGCAGCTGCGCCTTTGGGTCTGAGCATATTCTTCTTCGGAGGCATGTCTCACCGTTTGTTTGTTGATGGCGGCATCATAACCCGAGTTCGGCGTTTGGCGAGGGGGGAACGGCATTGACTTTGGCTGATCGATCGAAAAAACAGTGTTTCTTTGACGCAGGGGCCATGAATTGGCGCATATATTTGATCTTGCTATCATAGGGGCCGGCGCCGCCGGGATGATGTGCGCGCTGACAGCCGGCCAGCGCGGCCGCACCGTCTTGCTCGTCGATCATGCCCGGGCGCCGGGCGAAAAGATCCGCATTTCCGGCGGCGGGCGCTGCAATTTCACCAACCTGTACACCGAGCCGAGCAACTTCCTCTCGCACAACGCGCACTTCTGCAAGNNTCGGCGCTCGCCCGTTTTACGCCGACGGACTTCATTGCCATGGTCGAGACGCACAAGATCGCTTGGCACGAGAAGACACTCGGCCAATTGTTCTGCGACGACAGCGCCCGAGACATTATCCGCATGCTGCTCGACGAGATGCGCTCCGGCGGGGTCGACATGCGGCTCGGAGTCGAGATTTCCGCTGTCGAGAAGGGCGAGGGGGGCTTTCGCCTCCAGACGACGGACGGAGAAATTCAAGCCGCTTCCGTGGTAATCGCCACCGGCGGCAAATCGATCCCGAAAATGGGAGCGACGGGTTTTGCCTATAAGGTCGCGGAACAGTTCGGCCTTCGGCTGACGGAGACGAGGCCTGGGCTGGTGCCGCTGACACTTGATCCGGTGCTGCTGGCCGAGCTTGCGCCGCTTTCCGGTGTTTCTGTCAATGCCGAGGTGCGCCACGGCAAGACAGCGTTTCGCGAGGCCCTGCTGTTCACCCACCGAGGCCTGTCCGGTCCGGCCATCCTGCAGATCTCCAGCTATTGGCGCGAGGGGGCCGAGATCACGCTTTCCCTCGAACCGGATGTCGATTTCGCCGCTGTGCTGAAGGCGGCCAGGAAGGAGAATGGCCGTCAGGCGGTGCAGACGGTGCTGGCGCTGCACCTGCCGAAGCGGCTGGCGCAATATGTTGCCGAGCGCTTGGCCCTCGAAAAACCGCTCGCCGATCTTTCGGACAAGGCGCTGGAGGCTGCGGCGAACTTCCTGCGTGCATGGACGATCAAGCCGGCAGGCTCAGAGGGCTATCGCACGGCCGAAGTGACCCTCGGCGGGATCGACACGGCAGGGCTGGATTCGAAGACCATGATGGCGAAAACCGTCCCCGGCCTCTATTTCATCGGCGAATGCGTCGACGTCACCGGCTGGCTCGGTGGATATAATTTCCAGTGGGCCTGGGCGTCGGGCCATGCCGCGGGCGAGAGCGTCTGATCCCAACGGGACAACCGCTCTGATGCAAAGCAACAAGATCGCGTGATCGAACGCAATTTGCCCAAGCTTTCCGCCATAGTTTAGCTATTGTTAACGTGCCAGGATCATTCTGGTTCGATGCCGGCATCCTTAGCTGGATGTGACATGATATTGAACCGGATTGCCGCCATGAGACGGCATTGTTTTCCTCAACGGCAGTGTACAGGATAGCGCCGATGAACAGACAGAACAGCAAGCCACGGGTGATCGCCATTGCCAGGACGCGCGACGAAGACCGCGCCCGGCTTGTCCGCTTCACCCTCCTTAGCATCGGCGCCTCCGCAGCGCTTGCCGCACTGGCTCTCGCCTTCGCCGGTTGAGTTCAGGCGGACCGGTAGCCGGCCGTGCTGAATGTCGAGTGACCGGCGCTGGCCGGGCTCCGATTGTCGTCGTCATTGGAGGGCCGGGTGCAACCCCGATCCTCATGCTGGCGCCATCGGGGCGCTGCGCGTGTCCTTGTCGGGGTCGGACGACGGCCAATCCGCCTGTGGATCGTGACGAACAATGACGATCGCCACCAGCGGGAAATCCGCGCGGAGGTCGAACGGATGCGCAAGCCGTTGAAGGCGCACGCGGATCTTGTCGCCGGCAGGCGACCGAGGCTCGGTTGACGCGAGCCTCGTCGCAGCCACGGTGTTGCGAACTATTGCGCGGACGGGACGCGCGCGATCACCTTGATCTCGAAATCGAAACCGGCAAGCCAGTTGACGCCGATGGCCGTCCAGTTCGGATAGGGTCGCTGGTTGAAGACGCGCTGCTTGACCTCCATGATGGCCGGGAACTGTGTTTCCGGATCGGTATGAAAGGTCGTGACATCGACGATATCATCGAAGCTGCATCCGCCGGCATGGAGCGTGGCTTCCAGGTTGCTGAAGGCGAGCTCGACCTGGGCGGAGAAGTCGGGCTCCGGCGTGCCGTCGGACCGGCTTCCCACCTGTCCCGACACAAACAACAGGTCATCGGAACGGATCGCTGCGGAATAGCCGTGCTCCTCATAAAGCGCGTGTCGATTGGCGGGAAAGACGGCTTGGCGTTTTGTCATGCAGGGTTCTCCAGTCATTCTTTTGCTGCGGGGAAGGCTTGGCAGGGGGCGCGAACAGCATTACTCATACGAGACGTATGTGAAATACGCGCATACGTCTCGTATGTCAATTGGCATACGGCGCGTATATAAAATCAAGGATCAGCATGGCAAGACGACGCAGTGAGACCATGGAGGAAAACCGCGCCAAGCTCATTGCGGCGGCTCGATCGGCCTTTGCCGAGCAGGGCTATGCAGCGGCGTCGATGGATGAGCTTACCGCCAAGGCCGGCCTGACCCGAGGTGCCCTCTATCATAACTTTGGGGACAAGAAAGGCCTTCTGGCCGCTGTGGTCCATCAGATCGATTCCGAGATGGCGGCGCGCGCGCAGGAGCGCGGAGCAGGCGCAGACAGCGCTTGGCAGGCCCTATTGGACGAAGGGGTAGCCTATATCGAAATGGCGCTCGACCCTGAGGTGCAGCGCATCGTCCTGCTGGATGGACCTGCTGTGCTTGGCGATCCCTCGCGGTGGCCGAGCCAGGGCAGCTGCCTGCAGGCGACCCGCGTGGTCGTGGAGCGCCTTATCGCGCAAGGCACGATCAAGCCCGTCGACGCCGAAGCGGCAGCGCGGCTTTTGAGCGGCGCAGCCCTCAACGCAGCCCTCTGGATCGCCGCAAGCGACAATCCGGGAGATGTACTGCCCAAGGCCGTGGATGCCTTCCGGACCTTGGCGGAAGGCTTGCTCGCTAAAGCCCTCTAGCCCCTGAAAACGAAAATCCCGCGCAGCGACCGCGTGAAGCTCCCCCCGAAGCCAGCGATCATTGCGCGGGAGCCGACCCGGGGTTTTGACGCCCCGAATGGTCCGTAAAGCTTTTTTACTTGCCCTGGGTCACGATGACCGGGATCAACAGGTCGCCCCAGTTGCCGTCGCCGCCGTGATGGCGGGCGGAGCGGACGAGCTCGACCGATACGCCGGCGTCAACCGCCTTCATGACCGACTGGTTGAGGCGATGCAGGTCGTTGGCCACCATGCGGATCATGGCCTGCTGGTCGGCCGTCATGGCGGAAGCCTGTTCTTCAGCGCGTTCCTTAACTCGGGTCTGCGGGGTCATGGCATTTCTCCTCTTATATGCGGGGTTCTTGAATTGTTGATCCAGGGTATTGGCAGTCCCTTCTCCCCGCGAGCGGGGAGAAGGCTAGGGTGAGGGGCAGGCCCCTTAGGCTTACTCAGCTGCGGGTTTGAACTGGTCGGTTTCGGTCGATTCCTTCATCGCCGTGGTCGAGGACTGGCCGCCGGTGATCGCCATGGAGACGGCGTCGAAGTAGCCGGTGCCGACCTCGCGCTGATGCTTGGTGGCGGTGTAGCCGTTGACCTCTGCGGCGAATTCGGCCTGCTGCAGCTCGGAATAGGCCGCCATCTGGCGATCCTTGTAGCCGCGGGCCAGTTCGAACATGCCGTAGTTCAGCTGGTGGAAGCCGGCGAGCGTGATGAACTGGAACTTGTAGCCCATCGCGCCGAGTTCCTTCTGGTACTTGGCGATCGTCGCGTCATCGAGGTTCTTCTTCCAATTGAACGACGGCGAGCAGTTGTAGGCCAGCTTCTTGCCCGGATGGGCCTTGTGCACGGCTTCGGCGAACTTGCGGGCCTGTTCCAGGTCCGGCTTGGAGGTTTCCATCCAGATCATGTCGCAATGCGGTGCATAGGCGATCGCACGGGCGATGCAGGGCTCGATGCCGTTCTTGACCTGGTAGAAGCCTTCCGCGGTGCGGCCGGCGTCATAGTCGACGAAGGGCTGGTCGCGCTCGTCGATGTCCGAGGTCAGAAGCTTGGCGGCTTCGGCGTCGGTGCGGGCGATGATGAGCGTCGGCGTGCCCATGACGTCGGCGGCGAGACGCGCGGCGTTGAGGTTGCGGATGTGGGCCGCCGTCGGGATCAGAACCTTGCCGCCGAGATGGCCGCACTTCTTCTCCGAAGCGAGCTGGTCTTCGTAGTGGACGCCAGCGGCGCCGGCTTCGATGAAGGCCTTCATGATCTCGAAGGCGTTCAGCGGGCCACCGAAACCGGCTTCTGCGTCGGCGACGATCGGGGCGAACCAGGTATCGACCGAGAGGCCCTTGCCTTCCGAGGTTTCAATCTGGTCGGCGCGCTGCAGCGTCTTGTTGATGCGCTTGGCCAGCTCAGGTGCGGCGTTAGCCGGGTAGAGCGACTGGTCGGGATACATCGACGATGCGGTGTTGGCGTCGGCAGCGACCTGCCAGCCGGAGAGGTAGATGGCCTTCAGGCCGGCGCGGACCATCTGCATGGCCTGGTTGCCGGAGAGCGCGCCGAGCGCGTTGATGAAGGGCTCTTCGTTGATCAGTTTCCAGAGGCGGTTGGCGCCCATTTCTGCGAGCGAATACTTGATTTCGACCGAGCCGCGCAGACGCTTGACGTCTTCTGCGGTGTAGGGGCGCTCGATGCCGTCATAGCGGCCCTTGGGAGCGGACGGGATGATGTTGTAAAAATCGGTCATAGCAAACTCCATCTTGCTCTGGTTCACGAAGCCACTGTCCTTTTGCTGGCAGAAGTTTCGCTTTCGATGTGACTGGATTTACAGCGCACTGCACAAAACGTCCAGATAAATGGGGAAATCGATCCCCGGAAAGAGGTTAGCATGTCTTGCCTTTGACATTGGGGCACTGTAAATTTGTAAAAATTGTTAATGTTGTCGCTGGTCCGATTGTCGGCCAAGGTTGTAAAAGGTGTGTCAAGATGGCGGAAAACAAGATCTTTGCCGGCCCAAGGGTGCGGCGTATCCGCAACGGGCTGGGGCTGACCCAGACGGCGATGGCCGAGGCGCTGGAAATCTCGCCCTCCTATCTCAATCTGATCGAGCGCAATCAGCGTCCCCTGACGGTGCAGCTGCTGCTGAAACTGGCCGCCGTCTACAAGGTCGATCTCGACGAGCTGCAGGGCGAGGCGGGCGGGATGGCCGGCCATCTGCGCGAGGTGTTCGCCGATCCGCTCCTGGCCGGCGAAGTGCCGGGCGACCAGGAGTTGATCGAGGTGGCGGAAGCCGCGCCCAATGCGGCGGCGGGCGTCGTCAAGCTCTACCGCGCCTATCGCGAGCAGGCAGCAAGGCTGACCGATCTTGCCGAACTGCTGGCGCGCGAGGGCCACGAGACCTCGATCTCCGGCACGCGCCTGCCGATCGACGAGGTGCGCGAAAGGTTCGAGATGCGGCCGAATTTCCATGCGCGGATCGAGGATGCGGCGGAAGCCTTCCATGCCTCGCTCGGCCTGTCGCCCGGCGAGGACCTGGCGCCGGCGCTGAAGGCCTGGCTGAGGACCAAGCATGGCATCGTCGTTCGCACCCTGCCGATCCACACCATGCCCAACCTGCGCCGCCGCTACGACCGGCATTCGATGCGACTCTTCCTGTCGGAACGGCTGTCGCCCTTCGACCAGTTGCGCGAAGTGGCGATGGAGGCGAGCCTGCTGGCCTTCGGCGAGGAGATTGCCGCCGCGCTCGAGGGCCTGGCCTTTTCGACCGGCGAGGCCAAGCGCCTCGGCCGTTTCGAACTGGCGCGCTATGCGGCGCATGCGGTCATCATGCCCTACGCCGCCTTTCTTTCGGCGGCGCAGCGGGCCCGCTATGACATCGATATGCTGCGTTCGCGCTTCAACGTGTCCTATGAGCAGGCGGCCAACCGATTGACCATGCTGCAGCGGCCGGGGGCTTCGGGCGTGCCCTTCTTCATGCTCGAGGTCGACAATGCCGGCCACCGTTTCCGCCGGGCCGGTGCACTGGGCTATCCCCAGGCCAAGTTTGGCGGCGGCTGCCCCAAGCTCAATATCCATGCGGCATTCGCCCAGCCGGGCCAGGTGCTGGTCGATCACGTCGAAATGCCGGACGGTACCAGCTTTCTTACCCTGTCGCGCACGCTCGACGGTCCGCAGGCCGGATTCAGCGAGCGGGTGCGGCGCACGGCGCTGCTGGTCGCCTGCGACATTGCCCACCGCGACGAGGTGGTCTACGGCCAGGTGGTCGCGGGTTCGACGCTCGGCCCGGTCGCGGTCGGAACCGCCTGCCGGCTGTGCGAAAGGCAGGGATGCCTTGCCCGCGCCGAGCCGCCGGTGACACGCCCGCTTGGCCTCGACGAGATGGTGACGGGGCTCTCCGCCTTCGATTTTCAGTAGGTCCCACACCGTTTGCGACTGCGAAGATTACCCCTTGTCGCTCGTCCATTTCCTTTCTACTCTGTTAAAAAAAACTGAGGGAATAGCTGATCGGGCGACGTGCCCGGAGGCTGGAACAGGAGAGAAAATGCGCAATAAAACAATCCGCTTCCTTGCATCCGCCGCGATGGTCACTCTGGCGATGGCTTCGACGGCCAGCGCCGAGGGCGTGGTTCACGTCTACAACTGGTCCGACTATATCGACGAGTCCGTGCTCGCGGATTTCACCAAGGAAACGGGCATCAAGGTTGTCTACGACGTTTTCGACTCGAACGAGATCGTGGAAACCAAGCTGCTGGCCGGCGGCTCGGGCTATGACGTGGTCGTGCCGACCGGCCCGTTCCTCGCCCGCCAGATTCAGGCTGGCGTGTTCCAGAAGCTGGACAAATCCAAGCTGCCTAACCTTTCCAACATGTGGCCGGATATCATGGAGCGGCTGGCAAAGTACGACCCGGGCAATGAATATGCCGTCAACTACATGTGGGGTACGACGGGCATCGGCTATAACGTCGCCAAGGTGAAGGCAGCGCTCGGCGACGACTTCAAGGTCGACAGCTGGGATGCGATCTTCAAGCCCGAGAATGCCGAAAAGCTAAAGGGTTGCGGCGTCAATATTCTCGACGCCTCGGATGAGACCTTCGCCATTTCGATGAACTACATCGGCAAGGATCCGGACAGCAAAGACACTGCTGATCTCGAGGCCGGCGGTGACGTCTACATGAAGATCCGCCCGTCGGTGAAGACCTTCAATTCCTCCTCGTATATCGATGATCTCGCCAATGGCGATATCTGCATGACGATCGGCTGGTCGGGCGACATTCTCCAGGCCAAGGCCCGCGCCGNNCCTTGCCTCCCAGGCCTTGCTCGACGAGGAAGTCTTCAAGAATCCGTCGGTCTATCCGGATGCGGAAACGGTCAAGAAGCTCTTCACCATCTCGCCCTATGGGCCGAAGGAACAGCGAATCTTGAACCGCGTCTGGACCCAGATCAAGACCGGGAACTGACCCGATCATGACAAACCGGGCGCCTTGAGGGCGCCCGGTTTATTTGAGCTAAATTTTCAATAGGCATTTGGATCGGGCGATGGCGAAATCTCTGGGACCGGTAAAACGCAAATTCTCGCCCTGGACCGATCCCGCATCGGTCCCCTTCATCCGGTTCGAGAACGTGACGAAGCGCTTCGGCGACTTCACCGCCGTCAAGGATCTCACCCTCGACATCTATGAGCGGGAGTTCTTTTCTCTGCTCGGGCCCTCTGGCTGTGGCAAGACCACGCTGATGCGCATGCTGGCCGGGTTCGAGGAGCCAACCGAGGGGCGGATCCTGCTGCAGGGCAATGATATTTCCGGCGTGCCGCCCNNGGCCAGCGCCAGCGCGTGGCCCTCGCCCGCTCGCTCGCCAAGCGGCCGAAGGTCCTTTTGCTCGACGAGCCGCTCGGCGCGCTCGATCGCAAGCTGCGCGAGGAAACCCAGTTCGAACTGATGGACATCCAGCAGACGCTGGGCACCACCTTCCTGATCGTCACCCATGACCAGGAAGAGGCGATGACCGTGTCCGACCGCATCGCGGTGATGGAAAAGGGCGAGATCATGCAGGTGGCAACGCCGGCTGAGATCTACGAGGCACCCAACAGCCGCTACGTCGCCGACTTCATCGGCGACATCAACATCGTCGAGGGCAGGCTCGAGGCGGTCGAGAAGGTTGCCGAGGGCGATCTGGCGACGGTGATCTGCAACAGTGGTTTGAAGGTGGTTGTCGACCAGCCGTCCTGCAAGGCCGAACCCGGCGCCGCTGTGGCCTTCGCCATCCGGCCGGAGAAGGTCCGCATCGGTAGTGCCCCCCCGGCCGACAGTGCGGTCAACGCGCTTTTCGGCGAGGTCTGGGACATCGGCTATCTCGGCGACTTCTCGGTCTTCATTGTCAAGCTTGAGGATGGCAGCACCTTCCGCGCCGCCCAAGCGAATACCCACCGTCTTGTCGACCGACCGATCACCGTGGACGACAAGGTCTGGCTCAGCTGGCCGGTCGATGCCGGCCTTGTTCTGACGCGCTGAAGGACGAGACGATGAGCGAAGCCACGTTAGCCCCGACACCGACATCGTCACCGGCCCGCTGGCTGGTGGTGCTCATACCCTATGTCTGGATGGTGCTGTTCTTCATGGCGCCGTTCTTCATCATCGTGAAGATCTCGCTGTCGGATACGGCGATCGCCATGCCGCCCTATGTGCCCGTGTTCGAGGGGCTGTCGTCAATCGGCACATTCTTTTCCGGGTTGGACTTCGAAAACTACGTCTTCCTGACGGAAGATTCTCTCTACATGAACGCCTATCTGTCGTCGCTGAAGATTGCGGTGATCTCGACCTTCCTGCTGCTCCTGATCGGTTATCCGATTGCGCTTTCCATGGCGCGCGCCCCGGTCTCGATCCGCCCCACGCTGCTGATGCTGGTGATCCTGCCGTTCTGGACCTCGTTCCTGATCCGCGTCTATGCCTGGATCGGCATCCTGAAGCCGGAAGGGCTGTTGACGCTACTGCTTCAGGCCATCGGCCTCTACGGCCCCGACGAGCAGGTGCAGATCTACCGCACCGACATCGCCGTCTACATCGGCATCGTCTATTCCTACCTGCCCTTCATGGTCCTGCCGCTCTATGCGGCGTTGGAAAAACTGGACGGCACGCTACTCGAGGCGGCGAGCGATCTCGGCTGCCCGCCATGGAAGGCTTTCTGGCGGATCACCTTTCCGCTGTCGATCCCGGGCGTCATCGCCGGCTCGATGATCTGCTTCATCCCGATCACCGGCGAATTCGTCATCCCCGACCTGCTCGGCGGCGCCGAGACGCTGATGATCGGCAAGACGCTGTGGACCGAATTCTTCAGCAATCGCGACTGGCCGCTCGCCTCCGCCGTGGCCGTATTGCTGCTTCTCTTGCTGGTCGTGCCGATCGCCATCTTCCAGAACCAACAACAGAAGGTGTGAGGGCGAAACGATGAAACCGGGCAAATTCGACGCGACCGTCCTCACCTTCGGCTTCGCCTTCCTCTACATCCCGATCATCATCCTGGTGATTTATTCCTTCAACGAGTCCAGACTGGTCACGGTCTGGGGCGGCTTCTCGCTGAAATGGTATGCCCAGTTGTGGTCCAACGAGGGATTGATGAGCGCCGCCTGGGTGACGGCCCGTGTCGGCCTGCTCAGCGCGACTTTCGGCACGGTGCTCGGCACGCTCGCCGCGCTGGCTTTGGTGCGTTATGGCCGCTTCCCCGGCCGGCTGCTGTTCTCCGGCATGGTCTATGCGCCGCTGGTCATGCCGGAGGTCATTACCGGCCTTTCGCTCCTCTTGCTGTTCGTATCGCTCGGCATCGACCGCAGCCTGATGACCGTCACCATCGCCCACACCACCTTCACCATGTGCTACGTGGCGATCGTCGTGCAGTCGAGGCTCTTGACCTTCGACACGAGCCTTGAGGAAGCGGCGCTCGATCTCGGTTCACCGCCGGTCAAGACCTTCTTCAAGATTACCCTGCCGCTGATCATGCCGGCTGTCGTGTCGGGCTGGATGTTGGCGTTCACGCTGTCGCTCGACGACCTGGTGATTGCGTCCTTTACCACCGGTCCGGGCGCAACCACGCTACCAATCAAGATCTACAGTCAGGTCAGACTTGGCGTCACGCCAGAGATCAATGCGGTCTGCTCGATCCTGATCGGTCTCGTGACAATCGGCGTCATTGTCGCCTCGATCACCACCAAGCGGCGCGAACTGCAGCGTCAGCGAGACGAGCACGTCGCGGCCCAGGCGGCCTGACGGTCGCTCGCCCAACGGACTTTCGCCTCATTCGAGATGATTTGCCGGCGGCAGGGAGATGGGGGAGAGCACTGGGTCCGGCCAGGCGCCGCCGATGAAGAAGCGCAGGGGCGGAAGGTCCTCGTCCCTTGCCCGGTCGCTGGCGGAAAGTTCGGCGGAAAGCGCGAGCGCGTTATCGGCATAGGGAACGACGCCGGAGACCGTCAGCGTCTCGTCGCGACCGGCAAGGCGGGCCTCCAGCACTTCGGCGGTTCCGTTCGCGAAGCGTGCACGGTAGTCGAGCCGGTCATAGGGCATCGATCCTTGGCCGCCGGCGCTCAGTTGGAAATAGGCACGCGTCCTGGCCAGATCGCGGATCGCTGCCACATTGACGCCGCTCAGTGTGCCGCCCTGAGAAGTGAAGGCGAAGGTGCCGGACATGTCGGCAAGGCCTGTCGCCCAGACAGGCTCGCGGGTCTTCAGCGCAAGATCCACCGAAGCCTTGCCGCGCGGCACCGGGCCGGCGATTGCAAGATGGTCGGCGACGGCGGCGAAATCGGCATCCCGGATCGCCAGCGTCAGATCGCCGCCGCGGGAGAAACCGCTGCCGGTTCCGATGAAGCTTGCAGTCAGGTCGCCGCCCTCAAACGCCGCGTCAGCAATGTTGAACTGTGCCGTCTTGCCGGTTGCGAGGATGCTGGCAGCCACGTCGCCCAGTTCGAAGGGGGGCAGGTCGGCGCGATCGGCCGACAGCGTCAGGTCGAAATCCAGCCATTGCAACAGGCGCGGCGGACGTTCCATCTGGTCGCTTGCATCATCCGTCGAGGGAAGGTCGAGGGAGAAGGCGGACAGCAGCCGGGTGATGTTCAACCGGTCGAAGGCCAGCGTACCGCTGACCCGGGGCTTTCCGCCGGGTGGACGCGAAAGCGACAGAATGCCGGTTCCGTGAGTGTCATTGACATCGAATTCCAGTCCTTCGAGGCGCAGTTCCTCGCCGACCAGCGTAAGATCGGCGGAAAGCTGCGCCTGTTTCAGGCTGTCGAGGCCGGCAAGCTGAATGCCGCTCCAGTCCCTGAACGCCGTCACGTCCTTGGCGCTTAATGTGAGCGTGCCCGTCCGAAGGGGGCTTTCGGCCAGATTGGCAATCCCGTTGAAGCGTGCCCCGAACGCGGTCGCGTCAAGCGCCGCGCTGATCGTTGCGTCCTTGCCGCCGAACAGAAGAAGAGGTTGCCGTGACGAGAAGTTGAGCCTGACGGGCAGCCCGCCGAGATCGATGCGCGCCTTCGCCTGCAGGGCGCCGGACAGCTTCGGCCAGGCAATGTCAGCCGCTATGCCACGCGCGGAAATGACCCGGCCGGAGACCTCGTCGATGAGTTCGAGCGTGCCATCCTCGATGGTGATTGCACCGACATCGGCGTCCAGTTCCGGGGCGAGCGTCTGGCCGCCGTCGCGGGCCTGGACCTGGCGAACGGCCGCGCTCAGCAATCCTTCGTTTGCCCAGTCGAGCCTGCCGTTGCGGTCGCGGTCGACACGGAACTGCGGCCGCAGCAGGTGGAATTCGTCGAACTCCGGGCGGCCGCGCATGGCCGAGTAAAGGCCGAAGGCCGCCGACAGTCTCTCTATCCGTCCGAGCACCTTTGGCCCATCGGCGCTGGGCTTGCTGATCGTGACGCCATTGAGCGAGACACGTGGCTGCGGCCAGAAGGCGATCTCCGGGGCGCCGGACATCGTCACGTCATGGCCTGTCCATCCCGCANNCAAGGGTCGAGGAGACGAGATAGGGGGCGGCGGCCCGCGAGACGAGGAAGATCAAGGCCAGGACGGCGAGAACCACAAGCGACGCGCGCAGGATCCGCCGCGCGACCGGGGGACGGCGCCGGGCTTCATCGCCTGTACTGCGCTTGTCGGGCATGGGCAACACCGGGTTCCTTCGGCCGGGCACCGGCCCGGTCCAATCCATCCTGCCGGATATAGGAATTGGCGTCGGCATGCAAACGTGCTGCCCTGTCCGGGACTTTATATTGCGTCGCAAACTGCTATACAGGCAGGGATTTTCGAGGAGGAATGAATGCAAAACGACATGCCGCTTTGGGCGCCGAGCTACGATCAGGTCAAGCGCTCGCCGATGTCTCGCTTCATGCAATGGTGCGGCGAGCGAACGGGCCGTGATTTCAGCGACTACGATGCATTTCATCGGTGGTCGGTCGACGACCGCGCCGCCTTCTGGTCGGCCGTCTGGGACTATTGCGGCGTCAAGGGCGAGAAGGGCGAGCGGCTCTTGGAAAACGGCGACATCATGCTGGAGGCGCGGTTCTTTCCCGATGCCCGGCTGAACTTTGCCGAGAACCTGTTGAGCCTGAGCGGCGACGACGATGCGATGATCTTTCGCGGCGAGGACCAGGCCGAGGACCGCTGGTCGTGGGATCGCCTCAGCCAAGCCGTCTCGCGTCTGCAGCAGGCTTTCCGTGCCATGGGCATCGAGAAGGGCGACCGCGTTGCGGCCATGGTGCCGAACATGCCGGAAACCGTAGCGCTCATGCTGGCGGCCGCCTCGATCGGGGCCATCTGGTCGTCCTGCTCTCCCGATTTCGGCGAGCAGGGCGTGCTTGACCGTTTCGGCCAGATCGAGCCCAAGCTTTTCCTTGCCGTCGATGGCTACTGGTACAACGGCAAGCGGCAGGATACGTCGGAAAAGGTCAAGGCGGTCGCTGCCAAGCTCGGCGTTCCGCTGGTCGTCATCGCCTATGCCGGAGATGCACCTGCGATTGCAGAAGCCGTGCCGGGGGCAAAGACGCTCGCCGAATTCGTCGCTCCCTACGAGGCCGGCGAGATCGCCTTCGAGCCACTGCCGTTTTCCCATCCGCTCTATATCCTGTTCTCCTCCGGCACCACGGGCGTGCCGAAGTGCATCGTCCACTCGGCCGGCGGCACGCTGTTGCAGCATCTCAAGGAGCAGCGCTTCCACTGCGGGCTGGAGAAGGGCGAGCGGTTCTTCTATTTCACCACCTGCGGCTGGATGATGTGGAACTGGCTGGTCTCGGGGCTGGCCTCCGGCGCAACGCTCTGCCTCTATGACGGCTCGCCCTTCCATCCCGACGGGAACGTGCTGTTCGACTATGCGGCGGAGGAGCAGTTCGCTTTCTTCGGCACCTCGGCCAAGTATATCGACGCCGTGCGCAAGGGTGGCTTCACCCCGAAGACCACCCATGATCTGTCGTCACTGCGGATGATGACCTCGACCGGCTCGCCGCTTTCGCCGGAGGGTTTTTCCTTCGTTTACGAGGGCATAAAGTCCGACATCCATCTCGCCTCGATATCCGGCGGTACCGACATTGTCTCCTGTTTCGTTCTCGGCAATCCGCTGAAACCCGTCTGGCGCGGCGAGATCCAGGGTCCGGGCCTCGGCCTGGCGATCGACGTCTGGGACGACGAGGGCCGGCCGGTGCGCGGCGAGAAGGGCGAGCTTGTCTGCACCAGGGCCTTCCCGTCCATGCCGATCATGTTCTGGAACGACGAGGGAGGAGCCAAGTATCGGGCCGCGTATTTCGAGCGCTTCGACAATGTTTGGTGCCATGGCGACTTTGCCGAATGGACCGCCCATGACGGCATCATCATCCACGGACGCTCCGACGCGACCCTCAATCCAGGCGGCGTGCGCATCGGCACGGCGGAGATCTACAATCAGGTCGAACAGATGGAAGAGGTGCTCGAGGCGCTGTGCATCGGCCAGGACTGGGACGACGACGTGCGCGTCGTACTGTTCGTCCGGCTTGCCGGCGAACGCGTGCTGGACGAGGATCTCGTCAAGGCGATCAAGACCCGCATCCGCACGGGCGCTTCGCCGCGCCACGTACCAGCCAAGGTGATTCAGGTCGCCGACATTCCGCGCACCAAGTCTGGCAAGATCGTCGAACTGGCGGTGCGTGACGTGGTGCACGGACGACTGGTGAAGAACAAGGAGGCGCTGGCCAATCCGGAAGCGCTCGACCTGTTCGCCGATCTCGCCGAGCTGAAATTTTGAAGTCGAACGGAACCAGTGCCGAGGAGCGCGGCATCAGCCCAAGAATGCGCCACCCGGGGTGACATTCGTCACTCTGGGTAACGACTTGTTAAGCCGCATTTGGCATACCTTGACCAAGTTGGAGGCCCACCATGAGAGTGCGGCTTTGAGCCTTTCGGTTCCGGACACATGAGGTTGATCCACCCTATCTCCAGTTGGGCAGCATGATTTCTCAAGGGCGGCGCAAGCCGCCCTTTTTTTTCGTCTCTTCGGATCAGCGCGGGCGGTCGAGCGAGCGCGATACCAGGATCACCGGGATCAAACCCGCCAGGATGATGATGATGGCCGCGACTGAAGCATCCTGTACCCTGGAACGCGAGGCGTCCTCGTAGACGAGCGTCGCGAGCGTATTGAAATTGAAGGGCCGCAGCAGGATGGTCGCTGACAGTTCCTTCAAAGTCTCGATGAAGACCAGCAGGGCGGCGGTCAGTACCGCTGGCCGCATGTTCGGCAAGAGCACCTGACGGAAGGTCTGCAGCGCATTGCGGCCGAGCGTGCGCGCGGCCATGTCGAGGTGTGGCGAGAGCTTCTGGAAGCCGGCGTCGATCGTGCCCTCCGCCATGGTCAGGAAGCGCACGGTTGCGGCATAGACGATGGCAAAGCCGGTGCCGGACAGCAGGAGCCCGCTGGAGACGCCGAACGAGGATCGCAGGGCGCCGTCGATGAAGTTGTCGAGCCGGGCGAGCGGGATCAGCACGCCGATGCCGAGTACAGTGCCGGGAATGCCGTAGCCGAGCGAGGCAAGCCGCCTGGCGCCCGCGGTCAGCCGCGAGCTTTCAGTCCGGGCGGCGTAGGCCAGCACGAAGCCGAGGACGACGGTAAGCAGTGCCGCAGCCGAGGAGACGGTCACCGAGTGGCCGAGTGCCTTGAGGAGGCGCGGCTCTGCAAAGTCGTCAAGGCGGCGGAATGCAAAGCCGGCGAGGACGCCGAAGGGGACGACGAAGCCGACAAGGACCGGCAGGGCGCAGGCCAGGACCGCAGCCCAGCCGCGCCAGCCCTTGAGCTTCAGGCGCACGGCATCAATGGTGACGGCTGTCGTCTTGTGGCTGGCAAACCGCTGGCTGNNTTCGATCCACAGGAGCAGAACCACGAAGACGAGCAGCACGGAGGCGATCTGCGCCGCGCCCGCCAGGCTGCCGCGGTTGAGCCATGTGTCGTAGATCGAGAAGGTCAGCGTCTGGACGCCGAGATATTCGACGGCGCCGATGTCGTTCAGCGTTTCCATCATCACCAGCGTCAGCCCGACCATGATGGCGGGTCTTGCCATGGGGATCTGCACGCGGGTGAACACTCGCCACGGTCCAGCGCCGAGCGTGCGCGCCACATCGGCCGCAGCGCGCCCCTGCATCAGGAACATCGAGCGGCAGGCGAGATAGACGTAAGGATAGAGCACCGCCGTCATCACCAGGACCGCGCCGCCGAGCGAGCGAACGTCGGGAAAGCTGTAGTCGCGTGCAGACTGAAAGCCGAAGAGGCTGCGATATGTTGTCTGCACCGGCCCGGTAAAATCGAGGAACTCGCCGAAGGCATAGGCTGCGAGGTAGGACGGAATGGCAAGCGGCAGGACGAGCGCCACCGAGAGAAGGCGTCGAAAAGGAAAGTCACAGGACGCGACCAGCCAGGCGCTGACAATCCCGATGGAGGCCGTGAGCGCACCTGTCAGCGCCAGCAGCAGCAGGGTGCGGTTGGTGGCGCGCGGCACGACATTGGTGATCATATGCTGCCAGTTGTCGCTGCCGCCGGTCAGGCCGATTAGGAATATGGCGACGATCGGCATAGCGACGAGGGCCGAGACGACGAGCGCGGCGATCGCCGAAATCGGCAATCTTCGCCGCACGGGGCCGTAATCCCTTCTCTGCGCAGTGCGCGCTTCCGCTGCCAAGGCTCCGTCTCCGTCGGTTTCTCATTCGACCGCAGCCGCGCCACTCGCGACCGTGCCCGTGTCTAGCCGAAACCGGGCGGGAAGGGAACGGCCGGACGCCGATTGGCAGCGGATTGGAGTACCCCGCGCTTTGATGGCGCGGGTCGACAACTACCTATGATGGCATTAGCTGGCGCTTGAAGACTATTCTCGTCCGGCGCGTTGTCTCGTCCGTGTCGGTTGACAGCAAGGCATTCCCAAAAAATAGATGAGCCGGGCGTGATCTTTTCGACACGCATTCAGGCAGAGGCCATCCGATGAAAGAACTAGCGTGGGTTGCCGAAACGGCGGCGGAAAGCGAAGCGCAGGGCTTCAATCCCGATGGCCGTATCACCTTCGACGACGGTCCCTTCGCGGGCTTCATCGAGCGTGTGCCTGTTCGACCGGGCATCGCTCTCTATCGTGTCGAGGGCACCTCGAGCCATGCCTGGACCTTGAGGGCGTTGGGCGATTCTCCCGCCGGCACCTTGGTGTTCGGCACCATGCTGGGCGGCGCCGGGGCGATCGAGGCCAAGGGCAATGAGCGGCAGATCTGGCGTGGTCCCGGCCGTCCCTATGTGCTGAGCCTGGCCGAGCGCGAGATCGCCTATCGTTTGGAAGCCGGCGAGCCCTGGCGCGCCGTCACCCTGCTCCTGGAGGCCGAAGCGCTGGAGCACCTCGCCTCGCGGGACGGGCTTCCGCCATTGGCCCGCGCGGTGCTGGATGAGGGCCAACTGCCTGTTTCGCATCTGCTGGAGAGCGACAGGGCCGTGGCACGCGCTGCAAGCGACCTCCTGCACCCGGTCTATCGGGGAAGCATGGGTACGCTCTGGCGCGAGAGCAAGGCGCTGGAACTTCTGGCGCATCAGTTGGATCATCTCTCCGGCAGCCCGCCGCGCTCCTTCGCGCTCAATGTCCGGGATCTCGTCCGCGTGCGTGACGCCCACCAGCAACTGGTGGCGGACCTGCGGGCTCCGCCGAGCCTCGAGGCGCTTGCGGCACAGGCGAAGCTCTCCCCACGCCGGCTCAATCAGGGCTTTCGCCAGCTCTACGGCATGACCGTCTTCGAGGTCCTGCTCGAGGCAAGGATGAAGATGGCGCACGTCATGGTCCTAGAAAGGCAGGACATTCCTCTCAAGCACCTTGCCTGGATGGTGGGCTACAGCCAGCTGTCCAACTTCATCAACGCCTACCGCCGCCGCTTCGGTGTGCCGCCCGGCCGACACCGGCGCGAGGGTGGCTGGGAGTAGACTTCGTATTCGCGGCCTTATCCTGGCCTGGTGGTGCCCCGCTGGCAGGGGCAGACACGCCGCTCCGCGCCATCATTCCGGCAAACAAAGAGTTATGCGCGGCCGCAAATGCTTATGCGCGGCTGATCCCTGCGTTGATCGGCTCCACAACCTGCAGGCAATAGGAGCCTCCCGCGACAAGCCCGGCTCAACGCGTCCGCAAGGATCATCGACATGAGTGCAATCGTTCTCGTCTTCATCCTCCGCGCTTTCGCCGCGCGCACAAGCCGGCCCCGCCGCGACCGATAAGCCGTCTGCGGTTGGATGTGGGCCGAGGGCGCGGCGGCGCCTTGAGTCCCTCCGGTACCGCAAGGATGGCAAAGGTGGAGCGGCGGGCCGAGGTATCCTCCCGACCCTGGCGGCAACCGGCCGCTCCACCACCCCGTTTGAGGCGCGATGGCTTACAGGCCAGCGAGGGAAGAGAGTGTTGCCCGTGTTGCCGGCCTAGCCCCGCAGACCGGCCTCCCCGGCTTAGTCCGCCAGCACGCGCTGCGACGGGAAAGTGATCTCGACCAGCGTGCCTTCGTTCGGGGATGAGGAAATGGAGAAATTGGCGCGATTGGCGTCGACCATGGCCTTGGTCAGCGGCAGTCCGAGACCGGTGCCGTCGCCACGGTGGGTGGGGCCGGTCTGCACCTGGCGGAAGGGCTTCATCGCCTGTTCCAATTCCGTGCGCGTCATGCCTATGCCGGTGTCGCGGATCCTCAACGCCACACTTCCGTTCGCCTCATAGGCGGTCGAGACGATGATCTGGCCGCCGGACGGTGTGAATCGGATGGCATTGGCGAGTATATTGAGGACGATCTGCTTGATCGACCGCATGTCGGCGACGACATTCGGTACGGCCTGCGAGAGCGCGGTGCGGATGATGACGCGCTGGCCATTGGCTTGCGGCTGGATGATCGACACAGCCGCCTGCACCGTCTCGTTCAGTCCGACGGCGGTGAAGTCGAGATCCATCTCGCCAGCTTCGATCTTGGAAATGTCGAGCAGGTCGTTGACGATGTCGAGCACGTGGCGGCCGGAGCGCACGATGTCATTGGCATATTCGGCGTAGCGCGGATGGCCGAGCGTGCCGAAATGCTCGTTGGCCATCATGTCGGCAAAGCCGATGATCGCATTGAGCGGCGTGCGGATCTCGTGGCCCATCGTCGCCATAAACTGCGACTTGGCGCGGTTGCCGGCATCAGCCGCCTCATAGGCTTCCGTCAGGCGACGGGCCATTCCTTCAAGCTCGCGTCCCGCCTTGCGCACCGACTTCAGCTGCCGGCGCAGAGTCACGACCAGAAATACGACCGAGATCATGAGCAAAGCGAGCATGATGGCCGCTGTTCTCTCCAGTTCGAGAATGGTGGTGCGCGCAACGGCCCTTTCGGCATTGAGTTGCCTATTGGTTTGAACGAGGAGATCTCCGGTCAGCTTCGCCAGACCCGTCAGGGCGATGTCAACGCCCTCGAGTTCGGCGGCGCTCGGCATCCTGCTCAAGGCATCGCCGTCGAGGGCTGACTGGAGGCCGACGACCGTCTTCTCGATCTCAAGGAGCAGTTGGAGAATCCTGGGGTCATTGGTAAAATAGCCGCTAAACTGCGATTCCTTCACCTGCTGAGCGCGTTCAAAAAAGATATCGTTGCGGAGGGTGAGATCATCACGCAGCGCCTTGCTGGACGGTTGACGGCGCAGTTCGGCAAGGCCGTCACCGAGGGCGCGCGCCTCGCGATCCAGCTGGTAGACCGACCACACGGCGTTCTCGCGGACACCGTCCTGGAGGAAGCGGAATTGGCGTGAGATATCGACGAAGAGCCCAATCATCACGAGCAGAAGCACGGCTGACAGGATCTGCAGGATCAGGGTGGTGCTCCCCGCCTTGCGCATGATGTCGCCGGTTCTGCGGACCCGTGTCACCCTACGACCTCGATTTCCTCGATCTGCCAGACCGAACATTCAGAATCCTTCTCGCCGCGACGCAGACAATCCTGGTCGATGGGACGGGCGAGCATCGACTGTGCCGGGGTTTCCGGTACGTCGAGCGCAACAACCAGGCCAGCGGTGAGCGCTGCGGTGAAGAGGATGGCGAACAAGGATTTCATGCGTGCAACCGTCAAGTCGTGTCTATCTCAGCCGGCCATGGTCGCAGGGCTAGTACCATGTCGCAGACAGGACGAAAGCAGCGAGCGAAAGGCCACAGCCTCTACCGGTTTGGTGAGAAAGTCTGTCACGCCACTTTCCCGGGCAGCTTCACGCAGGCCAGGTTCCTGGTCGGCCGTGACCATGACAACGGGGATGTCGTCATAGCGTGCCATCATGCGGATCGCCTTGACGAATTGAAGGCCGCTCATTCCGGGAAGCACGTGGTCGACGATTAGCATGGCGAAGAGTCTGTTGTGGCAAATCGTCAGAGCCTTTCCGGCATCCGCCTCGATCACGATTTCATCATCAGTCACCTTCTTGGCGAGGTGCTTCAGAATCATCGCATTGGTCGGATTGTCTTCTACGATCAGAATGGCCATGCCCGAATTCCCTTGCCTGCAAACCGTCTCTCTTGGAGCGTTTTCTAGCAAGGCGAGCCTGAGATAGATTGAACCATTTCGGTTCAATTTTACCGATCGCAGCCTTAGGTCGGTCTTAATTATTTAGCGATACCCAATAGATTGTGTTTCACAGACCGGCTGCCGGTGGGCTGGCCCCCGTCGGCTCCCTTGATGGCTGGTCGATCACCCCTCAAGTGCGCGGGAAATACGACGGGATAGCTCGACGGGATTCTTTAATATGATGGCGCGACTGGTCCGCTCGATCACCTGCTCGCGGATCAGGCGCGACATCTCTCGCGATACCGTTTCGCGGCTGGAGCCGATATGCTCGGCGAGTTCGGCATGGACGAGCGGCGGCGAGATGATCCGCTCGCGACCGCCATCGGCGCGCACTCGCGAGAGACGCAACAAAGCGTTGTATAGGCGGTGTTTGGTGTCGAGAAAGGAGAGCTCTGCGACACGCTCGTTCATCGAACGGATGCGTCGCGACAGAACCTGCATCAGCGCTAGGCACACTTCGCGACGCGCCAGTAGGACGTCATGGAAAACGGCATAGGGGATGATGGTGACCGCGGTGTCGCTAACCGCCATCAGGCTCGCCGAACGGGCCAGGCCATCGATCGCCGACAGTTCACCAAGAAGATCGCCTCGGCGAAAGGTGCCCAGGATAGCCTCTTTGCCGACGGTGAAGCGCAGCACCGCGCGGATCTCTCCGCTCTGCACGACGAAGACGTCATTCGAGCGATCCTCGAAGTCGACCAGGGTTTCACCGGCGCATAGATTTCTGGTAAGGCAACGCGAAAGCAGTTCATTCTCTTCTGCGACAGTCAGGCTGGCAAATATCGCGGTACCACGCAGCGTGGAAAGACATTGCGCGTTATTTGGCAATACGGTTGCGACAGTCAATTGAACTTCCACTTTTCTTGTTTTTGCAGCGGCGAGGGCGAAGTGAATACGATTGCTTCTTATGCCTCTAACCATTGGCGACGCAAGCCGCACCAGACCAGGAATCTGTCGAAGTATTACCAGGAGGTTAATTTACACCGCTCGAGACGAGCTCATTATCCAATGGACCCCGCCGAAGGGCCCCAAACATCGGTCAGGGCAAAACCGTCCGCCAGCGGGTCGAACGGATCGAGCGCCACCTGATGCAGACCGAAGGTGAAGCCACGGCCGCTGATCGTCGGGATGACGGCGGGGCGACCAGCAACCTCGGTCACTTCCTTGAGACCCACCTCGAACTCCGAACCGATGATCGAACGCGATTTCAGCACGTCGCCGACCTTGACCTTGCCGCGCGCATGAAGTGTCGCAAGATTGGCCGAATTGCCGGTGCCGCAGGGCGAGCGATCAACGCGGCCCGGCCACATCGTCGTGCAGGTGCGGATCGCGCCGTCGGGATCGACATCGCGGAACATGACATAGGCGACGCCGGAGATCGCGGGGATTTCCGGATGGACGACGGGAATGCGTCGGTTGATCTCCTCCTTCAGGATCATGCCCGCCTCGACCAGCCCACGGGCATTGGCCTTGTCGATCGTAAGCCCGATCTGGCCCACATCGACCAGCGCATAGAAGATGCCACCGTAGCTGAGGTCGAAGGTGATGCGACCCCACAGCTCGGTCTCGAGACTGACGTCCAACTCATGCACGAAGGACGGCACCATGGTGAGTTTGACCCGCTCGCAGCGACCGTCCCGGCAGGTCGCTGTCGCCGTCACGAGGCCGGCCGCGGTGTCGAGGACGACCGTGGTTTCCGGTTCGGTCATTTCCACGATGCCGCTTTCGAGCAGGGCCGTCGTCACGCAGATCGAGTTCGATCCGGAACTGGCATGGGCCTGGTCCGGCTGGAGAATGACGAAGCCGGCATCGGCTTTCGGATTCTTGGCCGGCAGGAGGAGGTTGACGGAGCCGATCGGCGCGCCGCGCGGCTCGAGCACGAGAAAGCGGCGCAGTTCCTGGCCCTTCGGGTCGTTGTTCAGCCAGTGCAGTTGTTCGGCAATCGTCTCGCCGGGGATCTTCGGCACGCCGCCGACCGCCACCTTGCCGATCTCGCCCTCGCAATGGACGTCGATCATCTGCAGGGTCCGCTTCCATCTCATGGTATTGCTCCGTCCGTCAGGGATTCGTGTCACGGCGCGACAGCGCCGTCAGAAGTTCAAGGTTTGCCGTATCCTTGCGGGCGAGCGCGGCGAAGACGGCGGCGCGGTCGATGATGGCGCGCTGCGAGCCGAGGGCCTCAACCGCCTCCTTCCGGCTCACCCGGACAAAACGCAGGCGGCTGCCGACCGGGGCCTGGCCAAGCCGCCAGAGATCAGCCTCGATCACATGGGCGATCTTCGGATAACCGCCGCAGGTATTGGCCTCGGCCAGCTGGATGATCGGCTGGCCAGACGGCGGCACCTGAACGGTGCCGGGCATGATGCCGTGCGAATGCAGTTCGAGTTTTTCCCGGAGCTTCAATTCGGGGCCGGACAGGCGGTAGCCCTGGCGGTTGGCATCCTCGGTGACCTGCCAGGCGACAGCTTCCAAATCATCAATCGCGGCCTGATCGAAGGCATCGTATTCGGCGCCCGGCAAGACGCGAATGGGAGACTCCTCCATGTCGGCTGTACCTCGTCCGATCTCCTTGGGGTCGAGCCCGAAGCCCGCAGGCAGACCGGCGACCATCGCAGGCGCAAAGCCTGTCTCCAGCCGGTCGCCCCGGCGCAGCCCCCTGCCCTCGAGCCCGCCCCAACGGCTCTTCAGGTCGGTGGACGCCGAGCCGAGCACGGCGGGAACGATCAGACCACCGGCGATCGCGACATAGGCCCGCGCGCCGCGACCTGGCAGGCCGAGTTCGAGTATGTCGCCGGAACGCACGGGCAGCGCCCACCAGGACGGATAGCGAATGCCGTTCACGGTCATCAGCACATCGGCGCCGGTCACGGCCACCAGCGCCGCGCGATCGAAGCGCAGACGAAAGGGAAAGATCGCCACCTCGATGGCGGCCGCGTTCGCCTCATTGCCGACCAGACGGTTGGCGAGTTCCAGCGCCGGCGCATCCATGGCACCGGAGCGCGAGACGCCGGCGTCGAGATAGCCGAGGCGGCCGAGGCCATCGAGCGAGAAGATGTTCTCGATCAGCAGCGACCCGGTAAAGAAGGCCGAGATGAAGGCGCCCGGAATGCCGGCAATCACGATCAGCATGGCATTGCGGAAGACGTGGCCGTAGAGCACCTGGCGCTCGGCGAGCCCCTTGGCGCGGGCGGTCACCACATATTGCTTCTTGATCTCGTCGATGAAGGAATTCTTGGTGAGCAGGGTTGTCGTGGCGAAGGCAGAAAGCAGCAGGGCCGTCAGCGGCAGGGTGAGGTGCCAGAAGTAGTCGAGGATCTTCTCCCACCACGAAAGCTCGGCGAAATTGTCCGAGGTGAGGCCGCGCAGCGGGAACCAGTCGAAGAAGGATCCGCCGGCGAAGAGCACGATCAACAGGATGCCGAACAGGAAGCCCGGCACGGCATAGCCGATGACGATGACGCCGGAGGTCCAGACATCAAAAGGAGATCCGTCGGCAACCGCCTTCTTGATGCCAAGCGGAATGGAAATGGCATAGGAGATTATCAGAACCCAGACGCCGAGCGAGATTGAAACCGGCATCTTCTCAACGATCAGGTCGATGACGCTGGTGTTGCGGAAGAAACTCTCGCCGAAATCGAAGCGGATATAGTTCCACATCATGTCGAGGAAGCGGGTGAGCGGCGGCTTGTCGAAGCCGAACTGCTTTTCCAGCTTGGCGATCAGTTCCGGATCGAGCCCCTGTGCGCCGCGATATTTCGCGTTCATCTCGTCGCCAGCGAATTGCTGATTGAGCATGTCGCCGCCGCCGGAGAGGCGCTGGTCGGCGCTGTCGCCCTGGCCAGTCAACTGGGCGATCACCTGCTCGACCGGGCCGCCGGGGGCGAACTGGATGACAAGGAAGGAAATCGCCATGATGCCGACGATGGTCGGGATCATCAGCAGCAGGCGCCTCAGGATATAGGCACCCATCAGGCTTTCGCTCCCGGCGCCCATGCGCCCTGCTCAACCATGGTCATCCTTGCTTCGATCAATCCGCGGACCCCTTCGGTGACACCGATTCGTTATTGTCATTCCTAGCCGTTCAAGGCCTGAGCGCAAAGCCCGGCCTTACCGGACCGCCGCTTTCGACCACCAGACGGCTGGAAAGCCAATCGAATAGGTCGGCAATTCCGCCGGATGATCGAACTTGTCCCAATAGGCGATGCGGGCCGTGCTTCCATAGTAAAGCGGAACGACATAATCGTGGGCGAGCAGCACGCGATCAAGCGCCCGGGTGGCCGCCACCAGTTCGTCGCGCCCCTTGGCGAAGATCACCTTATCGATCAGCGCGTCGATCCCCGGATCTGCAATGCCGGCATAGTTGCGCGAGCCTTCGCGATCCTTTGACACCGATCCCCAGAAGTCGCGCTGCTCGTTACCCGGGTTGAGCGTCTGCGCCCAAACCACCCAGGTCATGTCATAGTCGAAGCTGCGGGCGCGGTTGGCGTATTGCGACGCATCAACGGTGCGCACGCGAGCCTCAATGCCAATCTTGCGCAGGACTTCGCTGTAGGGCACGGCTACCACTTCGAGCAGGGGGCTGGACAGCAGGATTTCAAAACTGAGAGGTTTTCCGGTCCCAGCATGGATCATTCGCCCCCCCTTGATCTCGTAGCCCGCCTCGTTGAGCAAGGCGACCGCCTTGCGCAGGTTGTCGCGTTGCGCCTGCGGCGTTCCGCCGACCGGATTAACGTAAGGGGTGGTAAAGACTTCGGCCGGGACGTTGTCCCTGACCTCGTTCAGTATTTCCGCCTCGCGTGCGTCCGGCAAACCTTTGGAGGCGAGTTCCGTGCCGAAGAAGAAGCTGTCCACCCGCGTGTATGCGCCATGGAAGACGGTGCGGTTCAGCTCCTCGAAATCGAGCGCATAGTTCAGCGCCTCTCGGACGCGCTGGTCCTTGAACATCTCGCGGCGCATGTTCGGCACCAGTGCCTGCATGATGCCGGTGGCGCGATAGGGGTTGGGCAATTCCTCACGCTTGACCCGACCCTCCTTGACTGCCGGGAAATCGTAGGACGTCGCCCAGCGCGCCGCCTTGGTCTCCATCCAGTAGTCGAAATTGCCGGAACGGAAGGCCTCGAACTGGACGTCGAGGTCGCTGAACATGGTGTAGCTGATTGAACCGAAATTGTTCTGGCCCACATTGACGTTGAGATCCCTGGCCCAATAGTCGTCGCGCAGCTCGTAGCGGATCGTAGCGCCGGCCTTGAACTCGGCGATCCTGTAGGGACCCGATCCCATGACCGGCTCGAGCGTCGTGCGGTTGATGTCGCGCGGCTTGCCGTCAGGGCCTGAGCCTTCCCACCAGTGCTTGGGCAGGATCTGGAACTGACCGAGGATCATCGGCAATTCATGATTGTTCTTCTCGTCGAAGCGGAAGGTGACGTCGCGCTCACCGGTTTTCTCAACGGCAATCACATGGCGATAATAGCTCATGTAGAGCGGATTGAGGTCCTTCGATTTCTCGAAGCTGAAAATGACGTCTTCCGGCGTGACCGGCTTGCCATCGGCCCATTTCGCCTCGGCGCGCAGGCGGAAAGTCGCCGACGACACGTCCTCGGGATAGGAAACGCCCTCAGCGAGCAGACCGTAAGAGGCCGAGATCTCGTCTTCGGCGTCCTTCATCAGCGTGTCGAACAGCAGACCGAGACCAGGGGCGGCCTCTCCCTTCTCCAGGATCGGATTGAAGGTATCAAAGGTGCCGGTGGCTGCGAGCTTGAGGTCTCCGCCTTTCGGCGCGGCCGGATTGACATAGGCGAAATGCGGAAAATCGACGGGGTACTTTACCTCGCCGGACAGGGCGACACCGTGGCGCAGGGGCTCAGCGGATTGCGCCGGCAGAGCGATAACCATAGTCAGAAAGGACAGAAGAGCCCCCACCCACACTTTCGCCAACCCCATGCAAATCACCCCTCGTTTTTTATGGATTGCCAAAACAATAAGCCAAACCACGGCAAAAAACAGGCCATACGTACGGAAGTGTACGAACGGGCCTTGGAAAACACGGATTCACCAAAATCCTGTTCCAAGGTATTGTGATGGCAAATCACCCGGACGGGGCGGGCGATCCTGGATGCGGCGGAAGACAGCATGACGATGATGATGCGTGGAAGGTTGAAGGCTCTGGCAAAGGGCCTGACCATGGCGGCGGGACTTGTCGCTACGATAGCCGGCGGCGCGTCGGCGGAAAGCCGGCCAGCCAAGGAATTGTTCGGCGGCATGAAACTTCCTGCGCGGGCGGTGGCTGCTCCGTATGGATCCTACGCCAAGGGCTGTATTGCCGGTGCGGTCGCTATCCCGGTCGACGGTCCCAACTGGCAAGCCATGCGACTGTCGCGCAACCGGCGTTGGGGCCATCCGCAGATGATTTCACTGATCGAACGGCTGTCGAAGGATGCGCCGAGCGTTGGCTGGCCAGGCATCCTGATCGGCGACGTGTCGCAGCCGCGCGGCGGACCGATGCTGTCCGGCCATGCCTCGCACCAGATTGGCCTCGACGCCGACATCTGGCTGACCCCGATGCCGAACCGGCGCATGTCGGCCAAGGAGCGGGAAGACCTGCCCTTCACCTCGACGCTCAAGAACAACAAGTTCCTGACCATCGACGACAAGGTCTGGACGCCGGCCCACGCCCGGATGATTATGCTGGCGGCGAGTTATCCCGAGGTTGAGCGCATTTTCGTCAATCCGGCGATCAAGAAAAAACTGTGCGACACTTGGTCCGGCAACCGCTCGGCGCTTGGCAAGGTTCGGCCGGTCTACGGCCATGACGCGCATTTCCACATCCGCATGAAGTGCCCGCAAGGGGCCACAGGCTGCAAACCGCAGGCGGCGGTTCCGGCCGGTGACGGCTGCGACAAGTNNAAGTCGCTGGCCTGGTGGTTCACCGACGAACCCTGGGCCAAGCCGAAGAAAGACCCGAACGCTCCCCCACCGAAGCCGCCGCGGCCGACACAATTGTCCGACCTGCCGAAAGCTTGCGCCGCGGTGTTGCAGGCCCCCTCGCCCGACAGCGAAATGGCGGCGACTTATGGCGGCGGTGGAGGAACGGTTGTGGCTTCCGCGCTCGTGCCCGTTGCGGCGGGCCAGGACGACGCCGTTCCTGCGATCGCAGCACAATTTCCGGAGCTTCCACTGGTCGTGCCGATCCCCCTTCCGCGCCCCGCCGGCTACTGACGCGCAGAAGGCTCCGCCAACGGACTTTTCAAGCAGCACATCCTGGGTTAGAAGGCGATCAAATCGATTTAAATCAGGCCGGCAGGTTTCATGACCCGATGCATCGCTTTGATTGCCCATGACCAGAAAAAGGACGATATGGCGGATTTCGCCAGTCGTTACCAGTCGGTACTTGCCTCATGGCGGATCGTCGCCACGGGCACGACCGGCGGCCGGATCCAGGCGGCCTGCCCGAACCTCGAAGTGACCCGGCTGAAGAGCGGCCCGCTCGGCGGCGACCAGCAAATCGGCGCGATGATCGCCACGGGCGAGATCGACATGCTGATTTTCTTCGTCGATCCTTTGACATCCATGCCACATGATGTCGATGTGAAGGCGCTGATGCGACTGGCGACAGTCTACGACATTCCGATGTCACTCAACCGCGCCACTGCGGAAATCCTGATGAAAACCCAAGCGAACTGAGCGCCCCGCCTCGGTCCAAACGGAACCGGACATGCCCAAGCCCCACGATAACGACAAGCTGACGTTTCCTATCCTGATCGGCGACATTGGCGGAACGAATGCCCGCTTTTCCATCCTGATCGACGCCTATGCCGAACCGAAGGCGTTTCCGATCGTTCACACCGCCGATTTCACCACGATCGACGAAGCGATCCAGGCGACCGTGCTCGACAAGACCTCGGTTCAGCCACGCTCGGCGATCCTTGCCATTGCCGGTCCGATCGAGGGAGACGAGATCGCGCTCACCAATTGCGACTGGGTGGTGCGCCCGAAAGCGATGATCGCAGATCTCGGCTTTGCCGAGGTGATGGTGGTCAATGATTTCGAGGCCCAGGCCCTGGCGGTGGCCTCTCTCGCCGAGCAGGATCGCACGCCGATTGGCGGCAACCATCTAAGCCCGCTCGCGTCGCGCGTCGTGCTCGGACCCGGCACCGGCCTCGGCGTGGCCGGTCTTGTCCATGCGCAACACACCTGGTTTCCGGTTCCCGGCGAAGGCGGTCACGTCGACATTGGCCCGCGTAGCGAACGGGACTTCGCGATCTTCCCGCACCTGACAGCGATCGAAGGACGCATCTCGGCCGAGCAAGTGCTGTGCGGCCGCGGCATCGTCAACGTCTATACGGCAGTCTGCCTCGCAGATGGCGTCGAACCGAAATTTACGATCCCGGCGGACATTACCGCCACCGGCCTTTCGGGGGCCGACGCCCAGGCCGTAGAGACGATCAGCCTGTTCGTCACCTATCTCGGCCGGCTCGCCGGCGATCTCGCGCTGATCTTCATGGCGCGCGGTGGCGTCTTCCTCTCCGGCGGCATTTCCCAGAAGATCATCCCGGCCCTGCAGCGGCCCGAGTTCCGCAAGGGCTTCGAGGACAAGGCGCCGCACACAGCATTGATGAAGACCATCCCGACCTTTGTCGTCACCCATCCACTTGCGGCACTCTCGGGCCTCGCCAGCTATGCCCGGACGCCCAGCAATTTCGGCCTTGCAACCGAAGGACGGCGCTGGCACGGCTGAACCGGGCTGCTGCTTCAGGGCGGATTGACTATGGCCAAACGCCATTCGACTGGCTATAGAGCGCCCAGCGCGGGCCGATGGCGCATGCCGCGGCCCTTTTCCAACGGGAACGCCCTCATTTGAACGCCAGCAGGAAAAACCAGATACCGGTCAGCTCGACAAGCCTAACCGCTGTCCTCAAGCGTATCATCGCGGAAAACGGCCGTGACCACGTGCGCAGCTACGCCTTTGCCGTTTTCTGCCTGGTGATTGTCGCATTGACGACCGCCTTTACCGCCTGGATCATGGAGGCAGTGGTCAACGAGGCCTTCGCCAACCAGCGTGCCGACGTCGTCCTGCTGATTTGTGGCTCGATCCTCGCCGCCTTCATGCTGCGCGGCTTCGCCGGCTACGGCCAGGCGGTTACGCTTTCGAGGATCGGCAACAACATCGTCGCGCGCTACCAGCGGCGCCTCTACTCGCACCTGATGACCTTGTCGCTCGGTTACTTCACCGAGTCCCGCTCTGCCCGGCTGGCTGCCCAGATCAGCCAGAACATCAACGGCATCCGTGATGTGTTGAACCTGACCGTGACCTCCATGGCGCGCGACCTGCTGACGCTGGTCGCCCTGGTCGGGGTTATGGTGTTCAAGGACCCGGTTCTGTCGCTGATCGTCTTCGTGGCTGCTCCGCCGCTCCTCTTGGCGATGCGTTATATTTCCAAACGGCTCCGCAGCGCCACCAAGGAGTCGGTGATCTACAACAGCCATGTCGTGGGGGCGATCCAGGAAACGATCCAGGGGATCGCCATCGTCAAAGCCTTCACCATGGAGGCCGAACTCGAGCGCAAAGTCGAGGGAACGATCAAGGCGGCCGAGAAACGCTCCAACCGCATCGCACGGCTGAGCGAACGCACGTCGCCGATCACCGAGACCTTTGCCGGTGTCGCGATCTCCGGTGTTCTGGCCTATGCCGCCTTCCGGTCGATCTATGGCGGCGTTCTACCCGGCGCCTTCTTCTCCTTCGTCACCGCCCTTCTGCTGGCCTATGAACCAGCCAAGCGCCTGGCCAAGCTGCAGGTGCAGATGGAACGCGCCGTGGTCAATGCGCGGATGATCTACGAGATCCTCGACATGCAGACCCACCAACGCGACAGGGACGGTGCAGCGGACCTGAAAGTGAGCGAAGCACGTATCGAATTCCGCGGCGTAAAGTTCTCCTATGGGGATAACGATGCGGTGCTCAAGGGGATCGATTTTGTCGCGGAGGGCGGCAAGACGACCGCTCTGGTCGGGCCGTCCGGGGCAGGCAAGTCGACAGTGATCACGCTCATCCCACGGTTCTACGATCCGCTCGAGGGCGAAATCCTGATCGACGGGCAGAATATCGCCGACGTCACCAAGGCCTCGTTGCGCAAGCATCTCGCCTACGTGTCGCAGCAGCCGTATCTTTTCGAAGGGACGATCCGCGACAACATCCGCTATGGCCGCCCCGACGCCACCGATGCCGAGATCGAGGAAGCGGCTCGGCTTGCGCATGCCCATGATTTCATTCTGGCCCAGCCGCTAGGCTATGATACCCCGGTCGGTGAAAACGGCGTGACGCTTTCCGGCGGACAGCGCCAGCGCCTGTCGATCGCCCGCGCGCTGGTGCGCAATGCGCCGATCCTTCTGCTCGATGAGGCGACATCCGCCCTCGATACCGAGTCCGAGGCTGCTGTGCAGAAGGCGCTCGACGAGGCGATGACCGGCCGCACCGTTGTGGTGATCGCCCACCGGCTGTCGACCGTCCGCCGGGCCGACAAGATCATCGTCATGCAGGCCGGCACGATCGCCGAGGAAGGCAGCCACGACGACCTTGCACAGCGTCCAGACGGGCTTTACGCTCGACTGAACCAGCTCCAGCCGACCGCCGCCACGGACGACTTCATCTAAGGGACAGCCGATCGCCATGAAGGATGCTATGAAACTCGTCGTGGTGGGTGCCGGCGGTCGGATGGGCCAGACACTGATCCGCGTGATCGAGTCGACCGAAGGCGTGAAGCTGCACGCAGCAGTCGAGCGGCAAGGCTCGAACCTCATCGGCCGCGATGCCGGCGAGCTTGCCGGGCTCGGACACATCGAGATTCCCGTGACCGACGACCCGCTCACCGCCTTCCTCGATGCCGACGGCGTCATCGACTTCACCTCGCCGCAAGCCTCCACCGAATTTGCCGCGCTTGCCGCCCAGGCGCGCATCGTCCATGTAATCGGCACCACAGGTTGCCTGGCCGAACACGACGCCCGGATCGAGGCCGCCTCCCGCCACGCGCGGATCGTCAAGTCCGGGAATATGAGCCTCGGGGTCAACCTGCTCTCGGTGCTCGTCCAGCAGGCAGCGCGCGCGCTCGACGCCGCCGGCTGGGACATCGAGGTGCTGGAAATGCATCATAAGCACNNAGTGGATCTCGCCTCTCATTCGGTACGGGTTCGCGACGGGCATACCGGTGCACGCGAGACCGGTTCGATCGGCTTTGCCACGTTGCGCGGCGGCTCGGTGGTCGGCGAGCACTCGATCGTTCTCGCCGGCGAGGGCGAACTGGTGACGCTGAGCCACAGTGCCGGCGACCGCTCGATCTTCGCCCGCGGCGCGGTCAAGGCGGCTCTCTGGGCGCGCGATCAAAAACCCGGTCTCTATTCGATGCTCGACGTGCTCGGGCTGTCTTCTTCCATCTGACATCAATGCGGAGGATTTTTCGATGAGTGGTACCCTCGTGCTCGTGCGCCATGGCCAGAGCGAATGGNNTCACCGGCTGGAAGGACCCGGGCCTGACCGAGCTCGGCGTTCAGGAAGCCAATGCCGGCGGCAAGGCGCTTGCCGACTACGGTATCAAGTTCGACATCGCGTTCACCTCGGTGCTTTCGCGCGCGCAGAAGACCTGCCAGATCGTGCTCGACAATGTGGGCCAGCCAGACCTCGAAACGATCTGCGACGAGGCGCTCAACGAGCGCGACTACGGCGACCTCTCCGGCCTCAACAAGGATGACGCCCGCGCCAAATGGGGCGAGGAACAGGTGCACATCTGGCGCCGCTCCTACGACGTTCCGCCGCCGGGCGGCGAGAGCCTGCGCGACACCGGCGCCCGCGTCTGGCCCTATTACATGACCGAGATCCTGCCGCGCGTCCTGCGGGGCGAGACCGTGCTTGTCGCCGCCCATGGCAACTCGCTGCGCGCGCTCGTCATGGTGCTCGACCGCCTGTCGAAGGAAGAGATCCTCAAGCTCAACCTCGCGACCGGCGTGCCGATGGTCTACAAGCTGAACGCGGATTCGACGGTGAAGTCGAAAGAAGTGCTCGGCGACATGTCGGGCGCGCACTGAGGCATCCTTTCATCGTCAATTCATGATGGTGAACTCGACGCGGTCGGCGGGAAACCGGGTGACCGCGTATTGTATGGGAATGCCGTCCAGGTCGGTATTGAGTGCCCGGGTCACCAGGACGATGGCGCCCGGCGTCAGCGCCAGTTGCGCGACATCGTCGGGCTCGGCATGGGTGGCGGAGACCTGCGTGACATCGCGCAGGTAATCACTCACGCCTTGATCCATAAGCGCCCGGGTGATCGAGCCGGTCCGGCGAAAGGCCGTGTCGATGCCGTCGAAGCGCCCGGCCGGGAACCAGGTCGTGGAGCGTGACAGCGGACGGCCATCGGCCTTGCGCAGCACTTCGAGGCGGATGACCGGATCGCCGGTGGCAAGCTTCAGCCATTTTGCCACCTCGGTGCCGGCCGGCTCCCGCCCTGAAGACAACAGCAGCCCTTCCAAATCCCGTGCCTGCGCGCCGATGCCCTCGGTGAAACGGGTGCGTCTGGCGATCGGGAAGGTGAATTTGTCCTTCCGGTCGATCATTGTGCCGCGTCCCTGCACGGCCCGCACGATGCCTTCCTGGCCGAGCGCCGCGAGCGCACTTCGCACCGTGTGACGATTGACCCCGAACTGCTCGGCGATCTGCGTTTCGGGTGGGACCATGCCCGTCGCATCATAGTCCCCTTGCGCAATGGAGGCACGGATCCTGTCGGCGATCTGGCGCCACAGCGCCACGCCCTTTTGTCGTTCCATCGATTTCCGCTCAGTCATGTCACACGCTTGTCACGCCGGATTGCTAGCCATAAAGTAACTTGTATAGTTGTCTATATTACTAGACATTTAGAGGCCTGACAATGGAAGCTAGACAGGAAAACCCAGAAATCCAGAAGCCGGAGCGCAAGCGCGTGGTCGACCTGCTGGCGCGCGCCGAACTCGATGACCTGACCCGTGTGTGGGACGACGTGGCCCCACAGCCCGAGATGCAAATGCTGCGCGGACCGGAGATCGGGCTCGTCATGGTGCGCGGACGGATCGGCGGCGGCGGCGCGCCCTTCAACCTTGGCGAAGCCACGGTGAGCCGGGCGACGGTGCGGCTGGGCAATGGCGTGGTGGGGCATGGCCATGTGCTCGGCGCCAATCTCAAGCGCGCCAAACTCGCGGCCGTCTTCGACGCGCTCTGGCAGGACCCGGCGCATCGCCCCCTGGTCGAGGCGCAGTTGCTGCAGCCGGTTGCGGCACGGATCGTCGAAGAGAAACAGAAGAAATCGGAAGAAGTGGCTGCGACGCGCGTCGACTTCTTCACCATGGTGCGGGGAGAGGACTGATGAACCCGAAGATCGAAGCCCTGACCGGCGGTTTCGCCGAACCTGTGCATCACGCCCAGAGCGTGTTCCGCATGATGATGGACTGCCTGTCGCGGCCCGGCACCATCCAGTCCATCCTGCCGGAAGTCGAACCGCCGAAGCCGATGGGCGTCGCCGCTGGTGCGATCGCGCTGACGCTCCTCGACCACGACACTCCGGTCTGGCTGACGCCCGGCCTTGCCAAGTCGCCAGTGGCTGAGTGGATCGGATTCCACACCGGCGCGCCCCTCACCCGGGAAAAATCGGAAGCACGCTTCGCCTTTGCCGAAGCCGGCGCAGCGTTCTCCTCCTTCGGCCTTTTCGCCACCGGCACCCAGGAATATCCCGACCGCTCGACGACCATCGTGCTCGAGGTGACGAGCCTCGACAAGGGGCCGGCGCTGACGCTCTCGGGCCCCGGCATCCGGAACAGCGCGGCCATCACACCGCTCGGCCTGCCCGAGATGTTCCTGCGGCAATGGGCCGACAATCGCGCCCATTTTCCGCGCGGCGTCGACGTCGTGCTGACAGCCGGGCACCAGATGCTCGGCCTGCCGCGCACCTGCAAGATCACGCCCAAGGAGGTTTGAGACCATGTATGTTGCCGTCAAGGGCGGGGAAGCCGCCATCGACAATGCACATCGACTGCTGGCCGACCGTCGGCGCGGCGACCGTTCACTTCCGGCGCTGACCATCGACCAGATCGTCGAACAGCTCGGCCTCGCCGTCGATCGCGTCATGGCGGAAGCCTCGCTGTTCGACCGGGCGCTGGCAGCTCTCGCCGTCAAGCAGGCGCGCGGCGACATGATCGAGGCGATCTTCCTGCTGCGCGCCTATCGCACCACCCTGCCGCGTTTCGGCTATAGCGTGCCGCTCGACACCGGCCGCATGCAGATCGACCGGCGGATTTCGGCGACCTACAAGGACCTGCCCGGCGGCCAGCTGCTCGGACCGACATTCGACTATACCCATCGCCTGCTCGACACGTCGCTGCTCGAAGACGGCGCGGTTGCCCAGCCGGCACATAAGGAGCCGCTCGGCGAGGCGGTGATGCGCGTCTCCGAGATTCTGACCGAAGAAGGCTTGATCGAGGCGGACGGCGACATGCCCGAGGATCCCCTCGCCGGCGACATCACCCGCGAGCCGATCGAATTTCCGATGGAACGCGACACGCGGCTACAGGCGCTTGCCCGCGGCGACGAGGGTTTTCTGCTGGCGCTCGCCTATTCGACCCAGCGCGGCTATGGCCGCACCCATCCGTTCGTCGGCGAAATCCGCATCGGCGAAGTCGAGGTGGAGCTGGACGTTGCGGAGCTGGGTTTTGCCGTCTCGCTCGGCGACATCCGCGTCACGGAATGCCAGATGGTCAACCAGTTCATGGGATCGGCCAAGGCGCCGCCGCAGTTTACGCGGGGCTATGGCCTGGTGTTTGGCCAGAGCGAGCGCAAGGCGATGGCCATGTCGCTCGTCGATCGGGCTCTGCGCGCCACCGAGTTCGGCGAGGACATCGTCGCCCCGGCGCAGGACGAGGAATTCGTCATTTCACATTCCGACAATGTGCAGGCGACCGGTTTCGTCGAGCACCTGAAACTGCCGCACTATGTCGACTTCCAGGCCGAGCTCGATCTGGTGCGGCGCATGCGCGGCGAGTTCGAGGCCTCGCGCCGCAATGGCCAGGCCACCCAAGCCGAGGCGGCGGAATGACGAAACATCACTCAATCACGGTTCAGCTCGTTGAACCAGTAAGCGCTGCCGATGGTCGAGGCGATCATGACCGTAACGATGATCGTGAGCATGACACTGATTTCCATATCCACTACCTCCTTCTGATCCAGGACAACGCCCGATGACGCAGGAAGTTTCGCAGTATTCAGGTCTGGCGAGTTATAATTTTGCTTATCTGGACGAACAGACCAAGCGGATGATCCGCCGCGCGATCCTGAAGGCGATCGCCATCCCCGGCTACCAGGTGCCCTTCGCATCCCGTGAAATGCCCATGCCCTATGGCTGGGGCACGGGCGGCGTGCAGGTGACCGCCTCGATCATCGGCCAGGAAGACGTACTCAAGGTGATCGACCAGGGCGCCGACGACACGACCAATGCCGTCTCGATCCGCGCCTTCTTCCAGAAGGTCGCCAATGTCGCCGTGACCACGCATACGAGGGACGCGACGATCATCCAGACNNGCGCCACCGCATTCCGGAAGAAAAGCTCCAGGAAAACCAGGTGCTGGTCTACCAGGTGCCGATCCCGGAACCCCTGCGCTTCCTCGAGCCGCGTGAGACCGAGACGCGCAAGATGCATGCGCTCGAGGAATACGGCCTGATGCACGTCAAGCTCTACGAGGACATCGCCAAGAACGGCCGGATCGCCACGACCTATGCCTATCCGGTGAAGGTTGCCGGCCGTTATGTCATGGACCCCTCGCCGACGCCGAAATTCGACAACCCGAAGATGCACATGTCGGAGGCGCTGCAGTTGTTCGGCGCGGGCCGCGAGAAGCGCATCTATGCCGTTCCGCCCTTCACCGAGGTGGTCAGCCTCGATTTCGAGGATCATCCCTTCGAGATCCAGACCTTCGACAAGCCCTGCGCGCTCTGCGGCGCCGAGCAGGTCTATCTCGACGAGGTCATTCTCGACGACAAGGGCGGACGCATGTTCGTCTGCTCCGACACCGATCACTGCGAAGAACGCCGCGAGCATGGCCATGTGGGCCATCTGGGCGTGGCAAAGGAGGCCGCCGAATGAGCGACACGCCGCTTCTCAAGGTCCGCGACCTTTCAAAATTCTACGGCAAGCGCATTGGCTGCAGCAATGTCGCCTTCGATCTCTGGCCTGGAGAGGTTCTGGCGATCGTCGGCGAATCCGNNCGGCAAGACCACCTTGCTCAACTGCCTGTCCACCCGGCTGATGCCGACCACCGGCAGCGTCGAGTACCACATGCGTGACGGCGGCTACCGCGACCTCTATCATATGAGCGAGGCCGAGCGGCGCTTCCTGATGCGCACCGACTGGGGCTTCGTCCACCAGAACCCGGCCGACGGCCTGCGCATGACGGTTTCGGCCGGCGCCAATGTCGGCGAGCGGCTGATGGCCATCGGCAACCGGCACTACGGCAATATCCGCAGCACGGCCAGCGACTGGCTGGAACGGGTGGAGATCAGCACCGACCGCATCGACGATCAGCCGCGCGCCTTTTCCGGCGGCATGCGCCAGCGNNCGCCTGCAGATCGCCCGCAATCTGGTGACCGGCCCGCGCCTCGTCTTCATGGACGAGCCGACCGGCGGCCTCGACGTCTCGGTGCAGGCGCGCCTGCTCGACCTGGTGCGCGGCCTCGTCAACGACCTCGGCCTGTCAGCCATCGTGGTTACCCACGACCTCGCGGTGGCGCGCCTGCTTTCCCACCGGATGATGGTGATGAAGGACGGGCATGTGATCGAGCAGGGCCTGACCGACCGCGTCCTCGACGATCCGCGCGAGCCCTATACCCAGCTGCTCGTCTCTTCGATCCTGCAAGTCTGAAGCCTTTAAGAGGAAATCCCCATGGCCACGCCCCTCGTCGTCTCGGAAGTCTCCAAGAGCTTCACCATGCACCTGCGCGACGGCCTCCGCCTGCCGGTGGTCGCCAATGTCTCCTTCTCGGTCGCCTCCGGCGAATGCGTCGTGCTCGGCGGTCCGTCGGGCATCGGCAAGAGCTCGATCCTGAAAATGCTCTACGGCAATTATGCCGTGGATGCAGGCCAGATCCTGATCGAGCACAAGGATCGCATCATCGACATCGCCAGCGCCGATCCGCGCTCCGTGCTCGAAGTCCGCCGCGCCACGCTCGGTTATGTCAGCCAGTTCCTGCGCACC
>DBUL01000150.1:0-1321 GCA_002307905.1 Rhizobiaceae bacterium UBA1291 | reverse complement strand
AGATGATCCGCGCCAAGAAGGCGGCGGGCGTGGCATTGCTCGGCATCTTCCACGACGAGGAAGTGCGCGAAGCCGTTTCCGACCGCATTCTCGACGTCTCGCGGTTCTCACCGCGGAAGGTCGCCGCATGAGCAGGAAACTCGGGCTCGATCCATACATCCACGAAAGCGCCCGTGTGTCGAATTCGACGCTTGGCCGCTACACCGAGGTCTCCGAGCATTGCCGCCTGGATGAGGTCGTCATGGGCGACTATTCCTACATCATGCAGGACGGATCTGTGTGGTGCGCGCAGATCGGCAAGTTCGCCAATATAGCAGCGGCCGTGCGCATCAACGCCACCAACCATCCGACCTGGCGCGCGACGCTGCACCATTTCACCTATCGCGCCGTCGACTATTTCGAGGGCGCCGAGAACGATCACGACTTCTTCGAATGGCGACGGGAGAACCGCGTCACGATCGGCCATGACGTGTGGATCGGCCATGGCGCGACGGTATTGCCCGGCGTCACCGTCGGCAACGGCGCGGTGATCGGCGCCGGCGCAGTCGTCTCGAAGGATGTGGCCCCTTACACGATTGTCGGCGGGGTGCCGGCTCGGCTTATCCGCGAACGCTTTGGGTCGGAGACGGCGGCCCGCATGGAAAAGCTTTCCTGGTGGGACTGGGACCACGACCGGCTATTTGCCGCGCTTGGAGACTTCCGTGCACTGGAAGCTGAGGAATTCATCGAGAAATACTCCTGATCCCCGTTTTTATTCAAGGCCTTGCAAGGTTTTACATTTCCTACACAAATCTGACATTCGCGCTTCATGGGTGCTCGCTAAAGCCTGTTCGACCCCATGGACATGACGTCGAAAGAGCAGACATGAAATTCCAGCTGAAGAATGTCACCCGCAAGTTTGGCCAGCATCTCGCCGTCGATGGCGTGAATGTCGAGATCGACCGGGGCGAGATGGTTGGCGTCATCGGCCGCTCCGGCGCGGGCAAGTCCACCCTGCTCAGGATGATCAACCGTCTGGTCGATCCCACATCCGGCTCGATCCATTTCGGCGACGTCGAGGTCTCCGCCCTCAAGGGTGCTGGCCTGCGCAACTGGCAGCGCGACTGCGCGATGATCTTCCAGCAGTTCAATCTGGTTCCCCGCCTCGACGTCCTGACCAATGTGCTGCTCGGCCGGCTCAACCATCGCCCGACAGCGCTCAGCATCCTCAACATCTTCTCGCGCGAGGAGCGGATCATGGCGATCGCCGCGCTCGAGCGCCTCGGCATCGAGCAGACAGCCCTTCAGCCGGCCGGCACCTTGTCCGGTGGCCAGCAGCAGC
>DBUL01000196.1:748-5934 GCA_002307905.1 Rhizobiaceae bacterium UBA1291 | reverse complement strand
CCGCCGCCGCCTGCCCGGGGTCTGCCGCCCGTCCCAGGCCTGCAACCCGCAGCGCCGGCAGCCATCCGCGTCGAGCCCGAAGACCCGGAGCAATTTACCGCCTGCCGGGCCGAACTGGAGACGCTCGGCGCCGTGTTCGAAGCCGCAGCCCCAATCGACGACGGCGAGGGCTGCGGCATGAGCCATCCGATCACCGTCCGCGAAATCCTGCCCGGCATCAGGCTGGCGCCCGAGGCGACCTTCCGTTGCGAGACGGCGCTGCAGCTGGCGCGTTTGACGCGCGAGACGATCATCCCCACCGCCCGCATCGCGCTTGCCGACAAGGGCGAACTGAAGGCGATCCACCAGGCCTCGGCCTATATCTGCCGCAACCGCAACAGTGCAACGACCGGCAAGATCTCCGAACACGCCCACGGGAACGCGATCGACATCGCCACGCTCGAATTCGACAAGGGCACCGTGCCGATGGTGATCGCCGCGCAGGACGACGGCACCTTCCCCGCCGCCTTCCAGCGCAGCCTCAACGCCGCGGCCTGCCTCTACTTCACCACCGTGCTCTCCCCCGGCAGCGACGCGGCACACAAGGACCACCTGCATCTCGACGTCATCGAGCGCAAGGGCGACTACCGCTTCTGCCGGTGACGGAGACAGGCTGGCGAAACGAAAAGAGGTGGCGCCTTGTCCGCGCCACCCCGTCATTGCTGCTGAAAGTCAGTCCGTTAAAATGTCTGCGTGATGGAAACCTTGAAGGTGCGGCCGGGCTCGGAATAATAGTCCTTCGGCTGCGAGGCGCTCGAGGTCAGGTCGATGTCGCGCCACTTGACCGCGTCGTAATATTCCCGGTCGAACAGGTTGTAGACGCCGGCGGTCAGCCGCAGGCCCTTCATCTCTTCCGGTTCCCACCAGCCGGTGAGATTGACGAGACCATAGCCGTCCGGCTGGAACGACGCGGTCGAGTCCTTGTCCACGGCCGCGACACCGATGAAGCTCAGGTCCGTTCCCCAGGTCTCGGTCTGGTAGCCGACCCCGACAATGCCCTTGAACGGCGGCACGCTGTCGATGAGTTCGCCGGTTTCCTCATCCTCGCCATTGGCATAGGCGAAGGAGGCATGGACGTTGAAGCCGTTGTCGAATGCCTTATGGGCCCGCGCCTCGAAGCCGAAGATCCGCACCCGGTCGAGGTTTTCGTAGGTGGTCGAACCCCAGGGGAAGCTCGGATTGGTATAGGTCGTCACGCTGTCGATGAAGTTCCTGTACTTGTTGTAGAAGGCCGTCACCCGGCCACCGAACTCCGCATCGCCGAGATTGGCGCCGATCTCGAAGCCGTTGCTGGTCTCGGATTCGAGATCGGGATTGCCGATCACCTCGTACATCGGCGGCGTCGAATAGCTGAGATAGAGCTCCGACACGTTCGGCGCCTTGAAGCCCATGGCCCACTGGGCGAACAGCTCGACCTTGGGATTGACTTCATAGGCCGCGCGCAGCTTCGGCGAGAACTGGAAATCGCTGCGGTCGTCCGGCAGACCGCCGGTCGCATAGCCGCTATTGGCGAGATAGTCGTCAGTCTTCTGCGGCTGGTAATCGAACCAGTCAAAGCGGATGCCGGGGGTCAGGCTGAAGCCGCTCTCACCGAACGAGATCTTGTCGTCGACGAACAGCCCGACGCGCAACGCGTCGACATCCGGCATGTCGGACTGGTTGGTGTGGTGGAAGGAGCACGAATAGGGCGGAACCGCCGCCGTGTCGCAAACGTCCTCGCCGGTCGTGTACTGGCCATATTGCGAGAAGGAGACATTGCCGCCGATCGTCACGTCGTGACGCGTTGTGCCAAGATCATACTGGTTGGCCAGCGATCCGACGACGCCGACCGACTGCTCCTCCATCTCGTTGGAGCGGTACCACGGGCCCGCCAGCGAACCGACGCGCGTGCCGTCGACGGCCGAGCTGGTTTCCACCCGCTGCCAGTAGACCGTCAGGTCCGCCTTGTCGACCGGTCCGGTCAGATCCGGTGCGTCGTATCGGTAGTCGATCGAGACGCGGTCGCGCTGCTTCAGTTCGTCGCCGTCGAGTTCGGAATAGTTGCGGGCCGCACTCTCCTCGGTCTTGAGATCGGTGGCGATGTCCTTGCGGAAGCGCTCCGCCGTCAACCCGATCATGTGCCCGGCGCCTAAATCCTGGCGCAGCTTGAACAGCAGGTTGTGCTGGTCGAAATCGGCCGGATTGGCTTCCGAGCGGGTGGCGCCCGTTCCGCCGACCGAACCCTGATTGTCGCGCTCGTGGCCGACCTTGTAGCCGCCCTGGAAGAGGATCGAGGTGTTCTCGACCTTTTTCGCGATGGCGACCGATCCGCCGAGCGAATTGTCGCTGCTGTCATAGGTGGTCTTGGCCATGCCGCCGAAGGTGGCGCCCTCGGCGATCAGGTCCTCCGGCTCCAGCGTGCGCAGGATCATCGCCCCGCCGAGCGCGCCCGAACCGGCGCGGCTCGAATCGGCGCCGCGCATGATGTCGACGCTCGAGAGCGTCGAGAAGTCGAAGGTGTCGATGCCGCCGTCGGCCCGCGTCGAGGAACCGAGCGAGGTGGCGCCGGCCTGGCGGGCGTCGTTGACGAGGTAAGGAATCGGAATGCCGTCGATCGTCGTCAGCACCCGGTCGGCCTCGAGCCCGCGAATGTTCACGCCCGCGCCGGCAAAGCCGGTCGAGACGCCCGGCTCGGTGGTATTGCCCAGCTCGTCGATGCTGGTGATCTGCTTTTTCTCGATTTCGGCCGCCGTGGTTTCGGTAGCAAGCGGCGTGTCCGCTGCCGAGCCCGCCGGCACGCGCTTGCCCTTGACCAGGATGGTCTGGAGCTGCGTTTCGCCGGCCGGCTGGGCCGTGGCGCTCTGCGAAAAGGCGCTCGAGGCCGGGATAAACCCGGCGAGCGCGGTGCAGGTCATGAGGATTGCTCTGAAAGGATGCGAGCCCATAAAATTCCCTTTTCCGTGGCCGCAAAAGTTCCACAGCCGCGGATGTGCATCCGCGACGGCCGGCCGGATCAATGTGTGTCTAGAACGTGGCAAAGGGCTGCAACTGCCCTCTCAATGCCATCTATAAAACATGACTGTTCGAGTCAACATATAAAACATGATTTTGTTAATCATGTTTTATCGCGCAGCTGCGCGCATGCCGAAAACCCACATCGGTTTTGCCGGACGGACCGGGAGAAATGGCTGAAACGCCTAGAACAGCCCTTCGACAAAACCCTGCGCGTTGAGGGCGATGCGCTCGGCGGCCGGCGAACTCGGCAAGCCCGGCATGGTCATGATCTCGCCGGTGATCGCCACGACAAAGCCCGCGCCCGCCGACAGACGAACTTCCCGCACATTGACGACATGCCCCTCCGGCGCACCGCGCAAGGCTGGATCGGTCGAGAAGGAGTACTGCGTCTTCGCGATGCAGACCGGCAGGTGGCCGTAGCCTTGCGCCTCCCAGGCCACAAGCTGGTCACGCACCGTCTTCGCGGCCGTCACCTCGGCGGCATGATAGATCTTCGACGCCACTGTCTCGATCTTCTCCATCAATGGCATGGCGTCCGGATAGAGCGGCTTGAACGCCGCCTGGCCGGAATCGGCCAGCTCCGCCACCCGCTGCGCCAGTTCTTCGATGCCCGCCGAACCGTCGGCCCAGTGGCGGCAGACGATCGCATCGCCCCCAAGCCGCGAGACATACTCCTTTACCGCCGCCACTTCGGCGTCCGTATCAGAGGTGAAATGGTTGATCGCGACGATGACCGGCACGCCGAAGCGACGGACATTGGCGACATGGCGGCCAAGATTGGCGCAGCCGCGCGTCAGCGCCTCGACATTCTCGGAACCGAGATCGTCCTTCTTCACCCCGCCGTTCATCTTCAACGCCCGTACGGTGGCGACGATCACCGCCGCGGCGGGTTCAAGCCCCGCCTTGCGGCACTTGATGTCGAAGAACTTTTCCGCCCCGAGATCAGCACCGAAACCGGCTTCCGTCACGACATAGTCGGCGAGCTTCAGCGCCGTCTTCGTGGCGATCACCGAATTGCAGCCATGGGCGATATTGGCGAACGGCCCGCCATGCACGAAGGCCGGGTTGTTCTCCAGCGTCTGCACCAGGTTGGGCTGCATCGCGTCCTTCAGAAGCACGGTCATCGCCCCGTCGGCCTTGAGGTCGCGGGCAAAGACCGGGCTCCTGTCGCGCCGGTAGCCGACGATGATGTCGCCGAGCCGCCGTTCCAGGTCTGCAAGATCCGCGGCGAGACAGAGGATCGCCATGACCTCGGAGGCCACCGTGATGTCGAAGCCGCATTCCCGCGGGAACCCGTTGGCGACGCCGCCCAGCGAACCGACCATCTGGCGAAGCGCCCGGTCGTTCATGTCCATCGCCCGCCGCCAGGTGATGCGGCGCACATCGATGTCGAGCGCATTGCCCCAGTAGATGTGGTTGTCGACCATGGCCGCGAGCAGGTTGTGGGCCGAGGTGATGGCATGGAAATCGCCGGTGAAGTGCAGGTTGATATCTTCCATCGGCACGACCTGCGCATGGCCGCCACCGGCCGCCCCGCCCTTGACGCCGAAACACGGCCCGAGCGAGGGTTCTCGGATGCAGACCATGGCCTTTTTGCCGATGCGGTTCAGCCCGTCGACCAGGCCGACGGTCGTCGTCGTCTTGCCCTCACCCGCCGGCGTCGGATTGATCGCCGTCACCAGGATCAGCTTGCCCTCGGGGCGCCCGTCCAGAGAGCGGATGAATTCGGCGGACACCTTCGCCTTGTCGTGGCCGTAGGGCACGAGCTGTTCGACGGGAATACCGAGTTTCGCGCCGATGTCCTGGATCGGCTTCTTGGTCGCCGCACGAGCGATCTCGATATCGGACTTGAATTCACCCATGGACTACAAACTCCCCTTGCCCCGCTTCGGCTCTTCAAGCCGCTGCCGTACCAATAAACCGCAGAACCGCCTTCAAGGCGAGACCACGCTGGCCTCCGATTTATCCGACGGCGACGAAAAAGGAAATGAATGCGGCCTCCTGGGCCGACGGCGCCGCTGGACGACAAGAGATGAACGGACGAGAGGCTTTCGCCTCCCGTCGCGCTTCTGCGGATCAGCCCTCGCCGATGGCGATCAGGCTGGCATTGCCGCCGGCGGCGGCCGTATTGACCGAGATCACCTGTTCCACTG
>DBUL01000196.1:414-673 GCA_002307905.1 Rhizobiaceae bacterium UBA1291 | reverse complement strand
GTGAGGCCGTAGCCGGTGGCGGCGATCGACTCGATCACACGGCCCAGATCCTTGGCCTTCCAGCGCACCACATGCAGCACCGGACCGAACACTTCCTTGGTCAGCGCCTCGGGCCGGTCGAGCTCGATGATGTGCGGGGCAAAGAAATTGCCGGCATTCGGCACCTTGCCGGCATAGCGGACCTTCTGGCCCTTGCGCATCTCGGCCACATGACCTTCGAGCATGGCCTTCTGCTTCTCGTCGATCACCGGGCCGACGT
>DBUL01000196.1:0-368 GCA_002307905.1 Rhizobiaceae bacterium UBA1291 | reverse complement strand
CGCCGGTCTCGGCGATCAGCGGCACGATCGGGCCATTCTTGGCGGCAAGGGTCCGGTTGATCGCCTGCGCGGTTCCGGTCGAGCCGGTGAAGGCAAGGCCGCCGAGCTGCCGATGGGCAGAAATGGCCGCACCGATCTCCGGACCGCCCGGCAGCAGCATCAGCACATCGGCCGGAATGCCGGCCTGGTGCATCAGCTTGACCGCTTCATAGGCAATGAGCGGCGTCTGCGGCGCGGGCTTGGCAACGACCGCATTGCCGGCCACGAGTGCGGCCGAGACCTGGCCGAGGAAGATCGCCAGCGGAAAATTCCACGGCGAGATGCAGGCAAACACCCTGCGGCCGCGCCACAAGAGCCGGTTGCTCTCG
>DBUL01000096.1:21990-57770 GCA_002307905.1 Rhizobiaceae bacterium UBA1291 | reverse complement strand
GAACATAGTGGCCGGCAGCCCGATGTCTGGTACTACCGCCGGCTCTGTCATGAAATGCTCGTGCACGGCGACGAACAGGTCGTCGCGCAGGAAGCCCTTTTTCACCAGCCGCTGTTCGGGGGCGACATTGACCGGATTGGTGTTCTGGATCAGCAGGGCGGTCACCGGGCCGCGATGACGCAGGGCCTCGGCGTCGCCGGTCAAAACGCGGCCGATCTGCGACTGGTCGAGCATGCGGATGTCCGGATCGGCATAGCTCGTGCCCATCAGTTCGGCCTTGTTCAGCCGGAAGATGTCGCCGTTGTTGTGGAAGGCGCCGCCGCCTTCGTACTGCCAGGAGCCGAGCACGGTCGCCACCGACAGCGCGGCGTGCATGCCGGCCGACCCGTTGCGCTGGCGGGCAAAGCCATAACCGAGACGGAAGAAGGTCTTCTTCGTCGTGCCGATCAGGCGGGCGAAGTTCTCGATCTCTTCGACCGAAAGTCCGGTGATCGCGGCAGCCCATTCCGGGGTCCGCGATTTCAGATGGGCCTCAAGCCCGGCCGGGTCGTCGGCATATTGCGCCATGTAGGCGCGGTCGGCGTAACCGTCGCGAAACGCGATGTGCATGACCGCGCAGGCGAGCGCCGCATCGGTGCCGGGCCGGACGATCAGGCCGAGATCGGCCTGCTTCATCGTCGCATTGTCGTAGACGTCGATCACGACGATCTTCGCGCCGCGTTCCTTGCGGGCCTTCATCGCATGGGTCATGACATTGACCTGGGTCGCAACCGCATTGGTACCCCAGATGACGACGCAATCGGCTCTGGCGATCTCGCGCGGATCGGGACCGCGCAGCGCGCCGGTGCCCATAACATAGCCGGTCCAGGCCATGTTGGTGCAGATCGAGCCGAAGAAGCCGGAATAACGCTTGGCGTGGCGCAGTCGCTCGATCGAGTCGCGCTGCACCTGGCCCATCGTACCGGCATAGAAATAAGGCCAGACGGCCTCCGAACCGTGTGCCGCTTCGGCCTTGACGAAGGCCTCGGCGATCTCGTCCAGCGCCTCGTCCCACGAGATTTCCTGCCAGATGCCGTCGCCCTTGGCGCCCTTGCGCCACTTCGGCGTCAGCAGCCGGCCGGGATGATAGAGCCGCTCGGCATAGCGGGCGACCTTGGCGCAGATGACGCCAGCCGTGTATGTATTGTCGGGTGAGCCGCGGACGCGGCCGATGCGTCCGTCCGCCTCGAGATCGACGTTGAGCGCGCAGGCGGATGGACAGTCGTGCGGACAGACCGTATGACCAGTGGTTCGGATAGGGCTCGCGATGTTCATGACCTTTGTATATGGCAAGGCCGAACGGCTCAAAAGCCCCATTCCAAGAAATCATGGAACCCATCAGGTCGACAGATGAACTATCGCCACATCTACCATGCGGGTAATTTTGCTGACGTGCTGAAGCATGCGGTGTTGGCGCGGCTGATCGTCTATCTGCAGCAGAAGGACAAGGCCTTCCGCCTGCTCGACACCCATGCCGGCATCGGCCTTTACGACCTCTCCTCCGAGGAGGCGCAGAAGACCGGCGAATGGCGCGAAGGCATCGGACGGCTGATGGAGGCGGAGCTTCCAGAACCGGTCGCCACGATCCTGGCGCCCTATCTCGACGCGGTCCGCAGTCTCAACCCCCAAGGCGAGATTGCGCTCTATCCCGGATCGCCGAAGCTTGCCCGCATGCTGTTCCGGCCGCAGGACCGTCTTTCGGCGATGGAGCTTCATCCCGACGACAGCCGGCGCCTCGCCCGGCTGTTCGAGGGCGACTACCAGGTGCGTGTCACCGAACTCGACGGCTGGCTGGCGCTCGGCGCCCATCTGCCGCCGAAGGAAAAGCGCGGTATCGTGCTGGTCGACCCACCCTTCGAGGAGGAGGGCGAATACGATCGTCTGATCGACGGGCTATCGCGCGCCTGGCGCCGCTTTCCGGGCGGCGNNAGAGCGACCGCGACACGACCGGGCTGTCCGGCACCGGCCTCATCATCGTCAATCCGCCCTTCACGCTGAAGGACGAGTTGCATGCGGTCCTTCCCGAACTGAAGCGCGTGATGGCCCAGGATCGCTACGCCTCGCACCGCTGCTTCTGGCTGCGCGGCGAGACGACGGACGCGGAGCGGCAGGACGACTGAGACGTCGCACGAGCCCACCCGCTCCTCCCTTGACCTTGCCCTGCTTTGCCAACATTCTGACGGCACAAGGGAGAGCTTCCATGTCCGCCAGATTGCTGATCCGTACCGCGCTTTCGCTCGCCGCCTTCCTGCCGCTGACTGTCGCGACCCAGGCTGTCGCCGCCACACCGTACTGCGAGGAGGTAGCGCGCACCGTTTCCGGCCGTTTTGCCCAGAACATGCGGAACTTCCTCGATCTGGACCTGTCGATTGCCGAATTCGGCGTGATCCACCAAAGCAGGCTCGAGCCGCGTGACGCCACGCATCGGGTTGAACGCCGCTACTGCCGGGCGAAAGTCATCACCACAGACGGCGCGCGGCGCCAGCTCTGGTATCTGATCGAAAGCAATTGGGGCTATGCCGGCGTCGGTTCCTCGGTCGAGTTCTGTGTCAGCGGCCTCGACCCGTGGCACGTCTACGGCGCGCACTGCAAATCGCTGCGTTGAGGCGTTTCCAGGCGAGCGGCTAAAGCATGTCTCGCGGAAGAGGCACCGCGTTCGGGGCAAAGACATGCGAAAAACAAGAAACCAAAGCGTTCGGAGATGATCTGAACGATCGCGCCACCCCCTAGGGCTTCGCGCCGGCGCGAAACTGCGTGCGTTCGAAGATCGGAATGACCAGAAGCGCCATTGCCAGCGGGATCAGAAGATAGAATAGCCGGAACACAAGCAGCGCGGCGATCACATCGGCCTGCGCCAAGTCCGGCAGGCCCATGACGAAGACGAGCTCGAGCACACCGAGGCCGCCGGGGGCGTGCGAGATCAGGGCAGCCGAGAACGACACCAGAAAAATGCCCAGCACGACGACAAAGCCGGGATTACCGGCCTCCGGCAAGGCGAAATAGATGATGCCGGCGGCACCGATCAGTTCCATCGGACCGATTATCAATTGGGACAGCACCACACGCGGTGCCGGATAGCTCATCTGGAACGAGCCGATGCGCAAGGGGCGGAGCCTCAGCAGGCTGGCGAGCGCATAGAAACCGATCAGCGTGAGAATGAGATAACCGGTCGCGGACGAGGCGCCCATCGGCAAGAGGTCGCCGAAGCGTTCGGTGATGTCTGGCTCCCAAACCAGTACGAGACCGGCGAGAAGCAATGTGCCGAGGAAAAACGTGAACGAGCAGAGCGCAATCAGGCCGCCGATCTCGCGCGCGGTCAGCCCCTTGGACGAATAGGCGCGATAACGCACCATGCCACCGGAAATGACCGAGGCTCCGACGTTGTGCGAGAGGGCATAGGCCGTGAAGGAACAGACCGTTATGAACAGCCAGCTTACCTTGCGGCCGAGATGCATCAAAGCGATGCGGTCATAGCCTGCAAGCGCAGCGTAAGCGACGAGCGAGCAAAGGCCGGCCATGATCCAGCCATGCGTGGGTATCTGAACGAGGCTGTCGTGTAGATCGTCGAGCGACAATCCTCGCAGTTCTTTGTAGAGAAGCCAACCGGAAACCGCTATCGTCGCGGCACCGATCACCGGCCAGAAAAATTTCTTCAGGGTCATTCAGTCTTGCCGATCTTCTCTCCTCGAAGCAGAACACGCTGCCATCTGTCCGGCGAAGACCCCAGTTTGGAGTCGAAGGGTTAATGCTTCAACCTCTTCGCGCGACATTGCTACTATTGTTGAGTGCTGTGGCATGGTTCGCACCCCTGCAGGCCAATGCACAGACAAAGGGGCGAGATTTTGATTTCTACGTCCTTTCGCTCTCCTGGTCCCCGACGTTTTGCGCATCGAAGGCGGGCGCCGGCAATCGCGACCAGTGCGCCACCTCGCGCCGCCACGGCCTGATCGTGCACGGCCTGTGGCCACAGCACGAACGCGGCTATCCCGCATTCTGTCGCACCGGCCAGCCGCAGCGGGTTCCGCCAGGTCTCGCACGCAGCTATTTCGACATCATGCCTTCCATCGGCCTTATCGGCCATCAATGGCGCAAGCACGGCTCCTGTTCCAGTCTCAGTCAGCAGGAGTATTTCTCCACGACGCGCGCCGCGTTCGAACGCCTACGAATACCCTTCGTACTGAAGGGTGCAGCGCAGGAGACAAGGCTCTCGCCCGTCGAACTGGAACGGCAAATCATCCGAGCCAACCCGAGCCTCGAACCGCAAGCAATCGCCGTGACATGCGAGGCGGGCAAACTCGACGAGGTGCGGATCTGCCTGACGAAGGACCTTCGCTTTAGAACCTGCCCCGAAGTCGACCGAAGCGGTTGCAGGCAGGCTTTGATTACCGTTCCGCCCGTCTATTAGACGGGCGGTCGAGGCACTTTCCATAAGACCCATGAGGACCAAGCCGATGAAATTGTTCTGTTCGCCACCCTCGCCCTACACCTCCAAAGTTCGCATGGCGGCCTGCCATCTCGGCATCGAGCTTGAGGAAATCGTCGTCAACACCGCCGATAACCCGCCCGAACTGATCAGCGCCAATCCGCTCGGCAAGATCCCGACCCTGATTACCGACGACGGTCAGGCCGTCTTCGACAGCCGGGCGATCATGCAGCTTTTGCATCGAACAGCGAAGAAGCGGCTCTATCCGAAGAAGCACGCCAAGCGCACCGAGGCGGAAGTGCTGGAGGCGCTCTGCGACGGTATTGGCGATTGCCTGCTAGCGATCGTCTATGAAAAGCGGCTGCGGCCGCCGGAACTCCAGAGCCAGGATGCGATCGATCGCCAATGGGCCAAGGTCGAACGAGGTCTAGACTACCTGGACGGACATATGCCGAAGCTCGGAAAGACCCTGCATGGCGGTCACTTCGCACTGGCCGCGGTTCTCGGCTATCTGATGCTGCGCTTTCCCGGAGAATGGGAGAACGGCCGCACGCGGCTTACGGCCTGGCCANNAGCGCTTCAAGGGATATGCCGAGCTTCGGCCGCAAGCGTGAGTAAACCCGGCGTTCATCCAAGCCACAAAAAAGCCGGGCGCGAGCCCGGCTTCTTTTTGTCTACAACGCGTTCGGATCAGAACTTCACGCCGATACCAACCTTGACCGAGTGGTCGTCGAAACCGCGCGATACGTTTGCGCCGTCGATGTTGAAGTCACGCGAAGCGTAGTCCGTGTAGCGGTATTCGACGCGAGCGATGATGTTGTCCGTGACAAGGGCTTCGACACCCGCACCGACGGTGTAGCCGACGGCGTACTTATCGTCTTCGTCCGTCGCGCTCTCGATCTTGTGGTTGGCGGCGGCAATACCACCGGTACCATAGATCAGGAACGGGTTCATGTCGTAACCGACACGGGCACGCAGCGATCCGTTGACGCCCTGCTTGCCGGTGAGCGCACCGCCGACCGATGTACCGGCCGAACCTTCTTCGCCATTGTAGCCGATGTCGGCTTCAGCACCGTAGACGATCTGGCCACTCTGCATGTTGTAACCACCATAGAGCGCACCGCCAACGCCGTCGGCGTCGCGGTCGTCGCTACCGTCGAAACGGCCCCAGTCATAGGTAACCGCGCCACCGACATAGGCGCCAGTCCAGCCTCCCACCGGAGCGACATAGCTTTCAGTCACAGCCGGAGCCTGCGGAATCTGGTCGATGGCGTCAGCAGCCCTGGCTGCCTGAAAAGCCGTCAGACTCGTGGCGGAAGCCAGAAGAATCATAGTGAGGGTACGCATACTTTGTCTCCTTTCAGTTCCGAGCCGTGCCCAATCAAAATGAGGACCGACTTGAACGATAGATGTAAATCCCTGCCCGTTCCAAACTGAAGATGGGCGTCAATTGAGGATTTGAAAGAGCCGAAATATGAATTCTTTGTGGCACACAGGTGACGGAATTTGGATGTTGCTTAATGGCAACAAAGTTTTCATTAACCATACCGAAGCGTTAACAGTGATTTACTCACAAAATATGGCACTCAACTGAAACTATATATGACTATACATCCAAGCACGCAAAGAAGAGAATTGTCGCGTCCCTATGCAAAACACGCCGCGCAGTCCTATATGGCAAGCACAACCAGAGAAAACCAAGTCAGATTGCTATGAAAGACAACATTCCAAAGACAGCCCTCATCACTGGATCGGCAAAGAGACTTGGGCGCGCCATAGCGCTGGATCTGGCGCGTCACGGGTTTGCGATTGCTGTACACGCGAACCGTTCCAGCGACGAGGCGGAAGCGGTTGTCGGCGAGATTCGCGGCTTTGGCGGTCGCGCCTTCGCATTTCAGGCTGACCTCCGTGACAGGGACGCGACCGTCGCACTGATACCCAGGGCGACTGAAGCGCTCGGCCCGATCGGGCTTCTCGTCAACAATGCCTCCGTCTTCGTCGACGACAGTGCCGAGGCCTTCGATGCCGAAGTCTTTGACCAGCATTTCGACCTGCATGTGCGCGCGCCGGCTATCCTGGCGTCCGCCCTGCTGCAGCACCTTCCGCCCGAGCGGAGCGGGATGATCGTCAACATCATCGACCAGCGGGTGCTGGCACCCACGCCGCGCTTCTTTTCCTATGGCCTGTCAAAGGCGACGCTGCTCGCCGCCACGCATACGATGGCACAGGCCTTCGCGCCGCAGGTGCGCGTCAATGGCATCGGTCCTGGGCCGACATTAAAGAGCGTTCGGCAGACGGAGGAGGATTTCCAGGCACAGATTGACGCCCTGCCCCTTCGACGCGGACCGGAACTTGAGGAATTCGGCCGGACAATCCGCTTTCTTTTTGACACACCGTCGATCACCGGCCAAATGATTGCGCTCGATGGCGGACAGCATCTGGCCTGGCGCGTGGCCGGTGCAACGGAGATCAATGAATGACCGGAGGAAAGCTGCCGGACGGCGGCGTTCTCTATGATGGCACGGAAGAGGAAGACGAAATCGTCGCTGAAAGCGATGTGCCGCGTCTGGCGCTCACCGTCGATTGGAGCGTCACCAATATCAACGAAACGGGCCTGACCGGTGCAGACCTGATCGGCGCATTCGTCAAGCAGCTGCCCAACAGCCCCGGCGTCTATCGCATGTTCAATGCCGAGGGCGACGTGCTTTACGTCGGCAAGGCGCGCAGCCTGAAGAAGCGCGTCTCCAACTATGCCCAGGGCCGTCTCCATTCCAACCGGCTGACGCGCATGGTGCGCGAGACCGCCAATATGGAATTCGTCACGACCCGGACCGAGGTCGAGGCGCTGCTGCTCGAAGCCAATCTCATCAAGCGTTTGCGGCCGCGTTTCAACGTGCTGCTGCGCGACGACAAGAGCTTTCCCTACATCCTCCTCACCGGTGACAGCCGAGCGCCGGCCATCTACAAACATCGCGGCGCGCGCGGCCGCAAGGGCGACTATTTCGGACCCTTTGCCTCGGCAAGCGCGGTTGGCCGGACGATCAATTCCCTGCAACGCGCCTTTCTGCTTCGGACCTGCACCGACAGCGTTTTCGAGAGTCGGACCCGTCCCTGCCTGCTCTACCAGATCAAGCGTTGCTCGGCGCCATGCACGCATGATATCTCAGATGCCGATTATGCTGTGCTGGTGCGCGAGGCGAAGGATTTCCTCTCCGGCAAGAGCCAGAACGTCAAGGCGTCTATCGCCGCTGCGATGAACGAGGCGGCCGAGAACCTTGATTTCGAGCGGGCCGCCGTGTTTCGCGACCGCCTGGCCGGCCTCAGCCACGTGCAGAGCCACCAGGGCATCAATCCGGCCAATGTCGAGGAAGCGGATGTCTTCGCCATCCACCACGAGGGCGGGCTCACCTGTATCCAGGTCTTCTTCTTCCGCGCCGGCCAGAACTGGGGCAACCAGGCCTATTTCCCCAAGGCCGATCCGCAAATGAGCAGCGCCGAGGTGTTGAATGCCTTCCTCGCGCAGTTCTACGACGACAAGCCCTGCCCGCGGCAGATCCTGTTGTCCGAGGTGATTGAGGAACAGGACCTGCTCGCCACGGCGCTCACCGAGCGGGCCGGCTACAAGGTGCATATCCTCGTACCACAGCGCGGCGACAAAAAGGACGTCGTCGACCACGTCACGGCCAATGCGCGCGAAGCCCATGGCCGCAAGCTCGCCGAGACGGCATCGCAGGGGCGCCTGCTGCAGGGCTTCGCCGAAACCTTCGGCCTGACCTACGCGCCCCGCCGCATCGAGATCTACGACAATTCGCACATCATGGGCACCAATGCCGTTGGGGGCATGGTGGTCGCCGGGCCGGAAGGCTTCGTCAAGGGCCAGTACCGCAAGTTCAACATCAAGTCGGAGGACATCACGCCGGGCGACGACTTCGGCATGATGCGCGAGGTGATGACCCGTCGCTTCTCGCGCCTGCTCAAGGAAGAGGGAAAGCCCGACCGCAGCACGGTTCCGGAAGACGCGACCGATGCCGCCTTCCCCGCCTGGCCCGACGTGATCCTGATCGACGGCGGCCAGGGCCAGATGACGGCGGTGCGCGCCATTCTCGATGAACTGGGCATTTCCGACTGCGTCACCGCGATCGGCGTCGCCAAGGGCGTCGACCGCGATGCCGGGCGGGAGCGGTTCTTCGCGCTCGGCCGTCCGGACTTCACTCTGCCGCCACGCGATCCGGTACTCTATTTCATCCAGCGCCTGCGCGACGAGGCGCACCGCTTCGCCATCGGATCGCACCGCGCACGGCGCAAGAAGGAAATGGTGAAGAATCCTCTGGACGAGATCGCCGGCATCGGCCCGACGCGCAAGCGGGCGCTGCTGCAGCACTTTGGTACGGCCAAGGCCGTTTCCCGCGCCGCCGTCACCGACCTGACCGCTGTCGAGGGGATTTCCGAGGCGGTCGCCAGGCTGATTTACAACCATTTCCACGAAAAAGCCGCGGATTGACGCCACCAGACGCGCGTTGGAGGCTCACGAGCTTAAAAACAATTCAGAAATCTTGTGTTGACGGTCGCGTCGGGAAACCGTCATCTACACACCAAACATATCCGACAGACAGGGCATCATGGCTTCGCGCGCTTACAATATCCCCAATCTCCTGACCTACGCCCGCATACTGGCCGTGCCGCTGATCGTCCTGTGCTTCTTCATCGAGGGCCGGCTGGAAAGTTCGGACTTCGCCCGCTGGACCGGCCTCGGCATCTTTATCGTCGCCTCAATCACCGATTATCTCGACGGCTATCTTGCCCGCATCTGGAACCAGACCTCCAATATCGGCCGGATGCTCGATCCGATCGCCGACAAGCTGCTGGTCGCCTCGGTGCTGTTGCTGATGGCGGCCGACGGGACGATCGCCGGATGGTCGCTCTGGGCCGCGATCACCATTCTCTGCCGCGAAATCCTCGTGTCGGGCCTGCGCGAATACCTCGCCGCACTGAAGGTCAGCGTGCCGGTGACACAGATCGCCAAGTGGAAGACCACGGCGCAGATGTTCGCTCTGGCCTTCCTGCTGGCCGGCCCTGCCGGCGACAAGGTCCTGCCCTACACGACGGAAATGGGCATTACCCTCTTGTGGATCGCTGCCGTGCTGACATTCTATACGGGCTACGACTATTTCCGTGCCGGCGTGAAGCACATGGTGGATTGATATGGTCAAGCTCGTCTATTTCGCCTGGGTCAGGGAACGGATCGGCAAGGGCGAGGAGGAAATCGAACCCCCCGGCCACGTGAAGACCGCTGGCGACCTCATCGCCCATTTGGCGACGCTCGGCGAGGAATACGAAAACGCCCTGCAGTTTCCCAAGGCCATCCGGGTTGCGATCAACCAGGAGCATGTCGAGCACGACGAACCAATCGCTGGCGCCCGCGAGATCGGGCTCTTTCCGCCGATGACGGGTGGGTGACATGGGCGCGCTGCATGGACGTGCAAGCGGGAGAGCGATGAGATGACCGTCCCCACCATCCGCGTCCAGAGTGAGGACTTCGACCTTTGTTCCGAGAGCCGGGTACTCACCCAAGGTCGGGCCGACATCGGCGCCGTCGTCTCCTTCGTCGGCCTCTGCCGCGATGAAGCCGGCACGCTTTTGGCGCTTGAACTCGAACACTATCCCGGCATGGCCGAGGCCGAAATCCGACGCATCGGTGAAATGGCGATCGCCCGCTTCGACCTAATCGGCCTGACCGCGATCCACCGCTTCGGCCGCATTGCGCCGGGCGAACAGATCGTGCTGGTCATTGCGACAGCGCCGCATCGCCAGGCTGCCTTCGATGGCGCCAGTTTCATGATGGACTTTCTCAAGACCTCCGCACCCTTCTGGAAGAAGGAGTATCTGAAGGACGGCACGATCGGCGATTGGGTGTCGGCCAAGGATGCCGACGACCGCGCCCGCGACAAGTGGCGCTGATCAGCGAATAATGCGCTCGCGGCGACCGATGACCACGGCGACGCCCCAGCAGTGAAAAACCGGGATCTTTCGACCCCGGTTCCTTTGGCATTCTCAACTGAGCAGAGCCATGCGAGGCCCCGCGTAAAGCCTGGCTCAGCCGACGATTTCGGTGTCCGAGAACCAGTACTTGATTTCCTGCGCAGCGGTCTCCGGGGCGTCCGAGCCGTGGACCGAATTTTCGCCGATCGACAGGGCATGTGTCTTGCGGATGGTGCCTTCGTCGGCGTTGGCCGGGTTGGTAGCGCCCATGATCTCGCGATTCTTCAGGATGGCGTTTTCGCCTTCGAGAACCTGAACGACGGTCGGGCCAGAGGTCATGCCTTCAACCAGTTCGCCGAAGAACGGGCGTTCCTTGTGAACGGCGTAGAAGCCCTCGGCTTCGCGCTTGCTCATCCAGACGCGCTTGGAAGCAACGACACGCAGGCCGGCGTCTTCGAGCATCTTGGTGATGGCGCCCGTCAGGTTGCGCTTCGTTGCGTCCGGCTTGATCATCGAAAAGGTGCGTTCAATCGCCATCGGTCTAGTCCTTTTGTCTTAAGGGGAAAGTGGGCGGTTTCTAGCCGTCTCAGGCCCTGAAAACAAGGGGCTTGCATGAATTTCACGCGGGCGTCACACACGACGCTGGTGCGCCGCGCGCCGGCTCTGCTTTCAGGCAACCGCCCTCGCCTCGCCGTGATGGAGATCGAGGCAGCGCTCGAACCAATGACGCGCGGGATCGTCTTCCGCGAGGTGGACCGATCCGGTGGTGATCCGCAGCCATTGCAGCGCGCCGAACGGAATGTAGTCGCAGAATAACGGCCTCTCGCCACCGATGAAGGGTTGGAACTTCAGTATATGCCGAAGCGGCTCGAGCTTTGCCGGGAAAGCGGCAATTTGGGCGGCGCGATCCGGCGCCACCTCCTCCAGCGGCTTGCCAAAGCGGTCCTCGCGGTTGGAGCGAAAATAGGCCTGGTCGACGGGCGCCAGCATGTCGTGGATGTCGAGCAGCGCGATGCGGGTGATGGCGGTGTGCAGAACCAGCTGGGAATAGCCTTCGACGAAACGCGCCATGGCCTTGCCGCCGTCTCCGCGAAACAGCGACGGTCGCTCCGGATAGGCCTCCTCCAGATAGAGGGCGATCGCAAAGCTGTCGGCCACCAGCCGCTCGCCGTCGCGCAACAGCGGGACGATCCGGGTGGCGCCGTTCTCCACCTTGGCGATTTCGGTGAACGGTAGCGGCGCCTCTACAAAATCGAGGCCTTTGTGGCGGAGCGACATCACCGTCTTCCAGCAATGCGGCGAGAACGGGCGAGCGCTGTTGGCGCCGCAAAGGGTGTAGAGCGTCCTGGACATGCTCATTCCTCGTAGAGGGCCGCGGCCCGCAATGGCAGTTTCGCTGGTGGCATTCGAATGCGGAACCTGCTGACAATCAAATCAGGAAATTTCATCGTTAGCATCACACCAAGTTGTGGCGATCTCGGCTAATATGCGAGACGCCACCTTTGGGGAGAACAGCCATGCTCCAGCATTTTCAAATGTTTGCGGCCTACAACCAGTGGGCAAACCGCAATCTCTATTCGGCGGCCCGGGAACTGACCCCAGACGAGCTGAACGCCGACCGCGGGGCCTTCTTCGGCTCATTGTTCTCTACCCTGACGCACCTCGTGGTCACTGACCGGATCTGGCTCAGACGTTTCACGGGTGCGGGGCCTCAGCATTCCACGCTCGACGAGAAGCCGTTTATGACATTTGCGGAACTCTCCGGGGCGAGGCAGGAAGAAGACCGGCGCATCATCAACTGGTGTGATGGGCTCACGAAGGAACAGATCGGCGGCGACTTCACCTATACGCCGATCACCAATCCCACGCCGATCACCCAAAAGCTCCGGCCCGCGCTCGCCCATCTCTTCAACCACCAGACCCATCATCGCGGACAGGCGCACGCCACCCTGACGGCGCTCGGCAAACCTTCGCTCTCGCTCGACCTTATCTATTTCCTCCGGCAAGAAGGCCAGCAGTGGCTTTAGGCACCAGAGCTTGCCTCAGACGCAAGAAGCCGGCGGATCGCTCCGCCGGCTTTTCATGCCGAATGACATGGGCAGACCAGATCAGGCTGCCCGTTGCTGACGACCGTAACTTTCCCCCGTCGAGATCTGGAAGCGGACCATGAGTTGTTCGAGTTGCGAGGCTTCGTTGGCCAGCGACTGGATGGCTGCGGAGGATTCCTCCACCATGGCGGCGTTCTGCTGAGTGTTGCGGTCGATATGGCCGATTGCGGCGTCGATTTCGGTCAGGCCGTTCGATTGTTCGCGCGCGCTGCGAACGATCTTTTCGACTTCGAGGCTGATCGCAGTGACTTCGTTGGCGATGGTGTGCAGCGCCTCACCTGTCTGGTCGACAAGGCCGACGCCGTTCTTGACCTCGGCGCCCGAGGCGGTGATCAAGGCCTTGATGTCCTTTGCCGCATTGGCCGAGCGCTGCGCAAGTTCGCGCACTTCCTGGGCGACGACGGCAAAGCCCTTGCCGGCCTCGCCGGCGCGGGCCGCCTCNNAAGGCGATCTCGTCGATCACGTTGATGATCTGCGAAATTTCGCGCGACGATGTCTCGATCTTGCCCATCGCCTGGACCGCATTGGTGACGATCGAGCCGGAGCGCTCGGCGCCGTTGCGGGCATGCTCGACCAGACGGCCGACGTGTTCCGCGACCTTCGCGGTCTGCTGAACGGTCTCTGTGACGTTGCTAAGCGCACTTGCGGTTTCCTCGATCGAGGCGGCCTGGCGTTCGGTGCGCGACGAGAGGTCGTGGTTCGCGTGACTGATCTGGCCGGTCCCATCACGGATGATGCGGACCACCTGGCTCACCTGGCCGATGACCGATTCCAGCCCCTCGACCGAAGTGTTGAACGAGCAGCGCAGCTTGTCGAGTTCGCCCTTGAACTCCTGCGAGATGCGATGCGAAAGATTGCCGGCGGCGAGCTGGCTGAGCGCCTCGTCCAGCTTGCTGACGACGAAGTCAACGGCTTCGGCCTCGCGGGCCTTTTCCTGCTCGCGCTCGGCCCGCAGCTGCTCGGCATGCTCGTCGGCCTGGCGGGCCTGCTCGGCCATCGTCGTGGCCTTGCGTTCCGCGCTCGTGGCCGCCTGGACCGCCGCCTCGGATGCGATAAAGGCGCTGACGACCGAATGAGCAAGGGCAATGAGGACGCCGCTCTGGAGCACCAGCACCACCGCATGCAGCACGACGCGGGAGAAGTCGGATTCGCCGGGGAAGATGGCAAACGGCATGACGAAGAACAGGAGCACATGGTGCACGGCGACCAGCGCCGCGTAGCCGACCAGCGCGCGCCAGTCGACCCAGACGGCACAGATCGCCAGCGAAGCGAAGAAATACATATGGATGTCGATCTGCAGCGGCGAACCGGCAAACGCGAAGACCATGACCGCGACTGTCGCCGCATGCGCCATTGAGGTGACGATACGGGTCGTCGGACCGGTGCGGTCCTTCATCCAAAGGAGCGTCGCCGAGCCGACGATCAGCAAGGTGGCGACGATGGAAAAGAGATCGAAGCCGTCGGCGCGCATGATATTGCGCAACACGATCAGCGCGAAATTCAGCCACAGAAGCGCGACGATCCCCGTCGAGGCCTTGTGCCGCAAAGCGTTCAGAGCATTCATGTCAATTCCCTTCAAGGCAGCCGACTGCCAGATCATGGTTCAGCACAAGGAGCGCGCCGGCACGCATCAGACGGCCGGCAAAGTCATTCGCATCGGAATAGGCAACCGACACCCAGGCATAACGCCCAGACCAGACGAGGCGGCCGCCCGCGTCTCCGATTACCTGCATATTGCCGCTCGCGTCGCCGCCCGGGTCCGTGACGACCAGAACGAAGGGCCCTGCGGGACGCGCCCAGACCGCCACGATCAGCAGCAGAAAGAACGCGAAATTCGCCAGGACGATCGACCTGTGCAATGCCATCAGTCGTTGCTCCTTGTTTCCTTCCGCGCACCGCTCCTCTTTCGGTGGCTTTGCCGTGCGAGACCTGTGGAAAACACTGCCGCCAGACTTCGCACTGCAAAATTAGGGTACCGCGCGGTAACTAAGATTTCATTAAATGGCCTTTGCCGCACCTCAGCTGCCGGATCAGTGAGCGCTGCGGGTCCGGTTGCACACGAAGCAGGCACTAAGGCAAAAATTAACCCAATGAAGAATGTTGGCGGCCAGGACCTGACCTCCTGCCGCCAATTTAACGGAATACAGAAGACTGGAACCTACGCTCCCCCCGCAACACCGGAACAGCCGCCTATCAGGGGACAAGACATGCAGCCTCACGCCAGCATCCCGCATCAGAAATCTCATCCCAATCAGGCCGGCGTGAAGCCTGGACCCGGAACGGATCACCTGCAGAAGGTTGCGGGCTTCATGACAAAACATGGCATAGCCGGGCTGCCCCGCAACTATCACCTCGTCCACGAGGCGCTCCACGGTCACAATGCCGGGCTCGCCCGCGACCTCGCCGCTCTCGCTCAGCGTCCCACGCAGCACGCCCTCGACCAGCTAGGACTGAAACACCGTCTTGCCAGTCATTGCTGGCTTGCCGAGGAGAGGCTGCAATCCGAAAGTGCCGCGCTGCTCCACAACCTGGGCGACCATCTTGGCCTGGGCATTCTGCACAAGCAGACTTTTGCCCGCGCCCTTGAAACCATCACCCGGTCGATCCGCGAAGACGAGACACGGGGAATCGGCGAGCTGATCGCCGAGCTCGATTTCCTGGCGGCAGCGGCGGCAGACCTGCTGCAGGCCGAGACGGAACTTGCCGTGAAGCTGAAGAACGGCCTGCAGCAGATAGAGGCGGCGGACCGCGCAGCCGAAGCCGCGAAAGTTATGAAGGCGAAAGATGGCCTGACCGGCTTGCCCAATCGGCTGGCTTTCATGAACCGACTCGGCGAGCTGTTTGCGGAAGATGTGCCTGCACCCGCGACGGCGCTGGTCCTCATCGACGTCGACAACTTCCGCTCGATCAACCTGCAATTCGGCGAGGAGGCCGGCAACCGCCTGCTGAAGCGCATGGCCGCCATCTTCCGCAAGACGATCAAGAAGAACGATTTCGTCGCCCGCATCGACGGGGACGACTTCGCTTTCCTATTCAGCGACGTTTCGGGCGAGGATGCTTATGCGATCGCCGAACGCCTGCATGGCGCCGTCGAAAACAATCTGGTCTTCGCCACCGAGCACGGTTCCCAGCACGGTGGGCTCGGCCTGTCGATCGGCATCGCGCTCAGCCACGACGCCGATGCGCCGATGGAACTCCTGGCCCAAGCGCAAGCCTCGCTCGGTGTAGCCCGCGCCAATCCGCGCCAGCCGATTGCCGTCTTTGTGCCCGAACGCGGCCGAGCCGGAGGCCGCCACGTCGCCTGAGGGCAAAAACCGCAAGCGGAGCGGCGCGCCTGTTGCCCGTATGCCACCCTCGACACGCCTCCATCGGCCACGGCCTACGCCAATCCGCCCGCAGCTTGCCTTTGTGCCGCACATCGGCCAAAAGCGCGGGCATGATTACCATCAACGACATATCGGCCCGCATCGCCGGCCGCCTTCTGATCGACCATGCCAGCGTTTCGCTGCCGAGCGGCACCAAGGCGGGTCTCGTCGGCCGCAATGGCGCCGGCAAGTCCACGCTGTTCAAGATCATCACCGGCGACCTGTCGCCTGAAAGCGGTTCGGTGTCGATTCCGAAGAATGCGCGCATCGGCCAGGTGGCGCAGGAAGCGCCCGGCACCGAGGATTCGCTGATCGAGATCGTGCTGGCCGCCGACAAGGAACGCGCCGCGCTGATGCTCGAGTCGGAAACGGCGACGGATCCGCACCGCATCGCCGACATCCAGGTGCGACTGTCCGACATCGACGCCCATTCGGCCGAAGCGCGCGCCGCGACCATCCTAGCCGGTCTCGGCTTCGATGCCGAGGCGCAGTTGCGTCCCGCCTCCTCGTTTTCCGGCGGCTGGCGGATGCGCGTGGCGCTGGCCGCCGTGCTGTTTTCCGAGCCCGACCTGCTGCTGCTCGACGAGCCCACCAATTATCTCGACCTCGAAGGCACACTGTGGCTGGAAGACTATGTGCGGCGCTATCCGCATACGGTCATCGTTATCAGCCATGACCGCGACCTCCTCAATACCGCGGTCAACTCGATCATCCATCTCGACCAGAAGAAGCTGACCTTCTATCGCGGCGGCTATGACCAGTTCGAGCGGCAGAAGGCCGAAGCCGACGAGCTGCAGACCAAGGCCAAGGTGAAGAACGAGGCGGCGCGCAAGCACCTGCAGAGCTTCATTGACCGGTTCAAGGCCAAGGCCTCGAAGGCCAAGCAGGCCCAGAGCCGCGTCAAGGCGCTTGAGCGCATGGGAACGGTTGCCTCGGTGATCGAGGACCATGTCCAGCCGATCACCTTTCCCGAGCCGGAAAAGCAGCCTGCCTCGCCGATCATCGCCATCTCCGGGGGAGCGGTCGGCTACGAGCCNNCGACGAGGAAGAAGAAGGCGAAGAGCATGACGTGCGCATCGACATGGTGCAGAACCGCTTCGAAGCCAAGGGCGGCATCTACAACCCGGTCTCGTTCCTGAAGAACATCAACCTGCGCATCGACGCCGACGACCGCATCGCGCTGCTCGGCTCCAACGGCAACGGAAAGTCGACCTTCGCCAAGTTCATCTCGGGCAGGCTGAAAGCCGAAAGCGGCGAGATCAAGCTGGCACCCAGCCTCAAAATCGGCTTCTTCGCCCAGCACCAGCTGGAAGACCTCGTTCCGAACGACACGCCAGTCGAACACGTGCGCCGGCTGATGCCGGGCGCCCCGGAAGCCAAGGTCCGGGCTCGCGTTGCACAGATGGGCCTTGCGACGGAGAAGATGGCGACTGCCGCCAAGGATCTGTCGGGTGGCGAAAAGGCCNNCTGATCCTCGACGAACCGACCAACCATCTCGACATCGACAGCCGCCGCGCGCTGATCGCGGCGCTGAACGACTACGACGGCGCGGTCATCCTGATCTCCCATGATCGCCACCTGATCGAGGCGACCGTCGACCGGCTGTGGCTGGTCAACAACGGCACCGTTTCCCCCTTCGAGGGAGACATGGAGGAATATCGCAGCCTAATCGTCTCTTCGGGTAAAAAAAAAGACGAAAAGGACAAGCCTGACCCCGTAGCCGACCAGGCGAGCAAGGCCGACCAGCGCAAGCTGGCCGCCGAGCGGCGAGCCTCGCTCGCCCCCCTGCGCAAGAGGATCAACGATATCGAGGCCGAGACCAAAAAGCTGGAAAAGCTGATTGCCGCTCTGGATGCGGAACTCGGCGACCCCGCACTCTACGAAAAGAGTCCGGCCAAGGCCGCCGACAAGGTCAAACAACGCGGCGAGGCCGCCGCAAAGCTCGCGGCAGCGGAAGAGCAGTGGCTCGAACTGTCGGCCGAGTATGAAGAGGCGATGGCGGGGTAGAGCAAGCAGCCGATTTACGGCTTTATCTCGCCGACACGCATCGGCACTATCAGATCCTCATGACCCTATACTGCTCGATGGACGACATCCGGCCCGAAAGCCACACCGGTGCGGAGGCTCAGGCCTTCTTTTCCCAGCGACCTTCATTAGTCTGTTGCCAGTAGGTGAGCTTGTGGCCCTCGGCCTTGAGTTTCTTCCACTGGCCGCGCGCACCTTCGAGCTGTTCCTGATTGTGGCCGTCGAAGACGAAGACTACGCGGTCGTATTCGAGGGCATCCGGCGGCTCGGCGCCGTCCACGATGAATCGGACAGTTGCGCCGTTTATATTGTCCGGCACAGTGGTGATCAGCACCGGCTGCGCTTCCGGTTCCTCGCCGGCATCGGTGCCGTGGGGCAGGAAACTGTCGTCGCGCCAGCTCCAGATATGCGTGTCGAGCGCATCGCGGCGAGCCGGTTCGACAGTCTGAACCGCAACCCGCCAGCCGCGCTCGACGCTCTTTTCGAGCAACGGCGGCAGGGCATCCTCGAGCTTCGATTCCGTCAGGTGGTAGAAAAGAATCTCGGCCAAGACCCCTGCCCTCTGCAATGTCACGCTTCGTAGTTGGAGCGGACCAGTTCGTCGAGCAGGCGCACGCCGAAGCCCGAGCCCCAAGACTGGTTGATTTCGTCCGCCGGCGATGACATGGCCGTGCCGGCGATGTCGAGATGGGCCCAGGGCGTGTCTTTGACGAATCGCTTGAGGAACTGCGCCGCAGCGATCGAACCGGCATGACGGCCGCTCGAGTTCTTCATGTCGGCGAACTTCGAATCGATCATCTTGTCGTAGTCCTTGCCCATCGGCAGGCGCCAGAGGCGCTCGTTGGTGGCAAGACCGGCGGCGAGCAATTTTTCCGAAAGCGCATCGTCATTGGAGAACAGTCCGGCATGCAGATTGCCGAGCGCCACCAGGACCGCGCCGGTGAGCGTCGCGAGGTTGACCATGAATTCCGGCTTGAAGCGGTCGTTGCAATACCAAAGCGCATCGGCGAGCACGAGGCGGCCTTCCGCATCGGTGTTGATGACCTCGATCGTCTGGCCGGACATCGAGGTGACGATGTCGCCCGGCCGCTGCGCATTGCCGTCGGGCATGTTCTCCACGAGGCCGATGATACCGACGACGTTCGCCTTGGCCTTGCGGGCGGCGAGCGTGTGCATCAGGCCCGTCACGGCGGCGGCGCCACCCATGTCGCCCTTCATGTCCTCCATGCCGGCGGACGGCTTGATCGAGATACCGCCGGTGTCGAACACGACGCCCTTGCCAACGAAGGCGATCGGCTTGTCCTTCGCCTTGCCGCCCTTCCACTGCATGACGACAAGGCGCGGCGGACGCACCGAGCCTTGAGCCACGCCGAGCAGCGCGCCCATGCCGAGCTTCTTTATCTCCTTTTCGCCGAGGATCTCGATGTCCACGCCAAGTGATTCGAGCTTCTTCGCCGTGTCGGCGAATTCTTCCGGGCCGAGCACGTTGGCCGGCTCGTTGACGAGGTTGCGCGCCAAGATCACACCCTCGGCTACCGCCTCAGCATCCGCGAAGGCCTTCTTCGCCACAGCCGCGTCGGCCATGACGATGGTAACCCTGACGTCCTTGTCGTTGGAATTGGCGTCATCGTCACCATTGACGTCGTTCTTTTTCTTGGTCTTGTAGGTGTCGAACTTGTAGGCGCGCAGCAGCATGCCGAGCGCGAAGTCGGCGGCAGCTTTTGGCGAGATCTCCAGACCGGCAACATCAAGGAAGACGGTGGCCTTGTCGGCGCCCTTGAGCGAGGCCGCGGCCTTGCCGCCGGCCTTCAGCCAGTCATGGGCCGCGATCGTTTCGGCGTTGCCCAGCCCGATGACGACGATACGATCGGCCTCCGAGCCGTGCGGGGCGACGATGTCGAGAGTGGCCATGGACTTGCCGGTGAATTTTGCGACCTTGGCGGCGCGGGCATAGATGCCAGCCGGATCGGCTTCCGCGGCGCCGGACGGCAGATCCGCCTCGACCGTCTTCAACAGGACGGCGACACCTCCCGTGACACGATGGGATTTGGAAAAGGTAATGTCGATCTTGCTGGCCATGGGGACTCCATCGAGCATGGAAGGATTTAAGAGAAGCGGACCGCGATCTTCTCCTTTTCCGCTGCTAAGGCAAGGAAAACCGGTCGTGGCCGGGTGACTATCCCCGATGGAGGGAACGTGATAGCGCGGCCTCTTGTCAGGCCAAGCCGAGTGCGGATAGGTTCCGCCCGCTCCGCGCAGATCGAGCGAAGTGACAACAAATGGATATGGAATCGCCTTTGCCGAAGTCAGACTACAAAGCCCTGCTCGATTCGCTCCGCCGCGACGGGGACGCTTATCGCGCCAGCATCCTGGCGCTGGCCCTGTTCACGCTGTGGTGGCTGCTGCTGGCAATCTTCTATTTCTTTCCGGTATTGGACATCACCACGAGCGCAGCGTTCTTTGACAGAACCCAATGCCCGGACGGGACCGCCGCTGGTGTCGTCTGTGGCGACTTCCCCTCTCGGCTGGACCCGCTCCTTATCTTTCTGCGCAAAGTCCTGTTTTACGCTCCGTCCGCGGCGGCAATCGTTGTGATCATAGCCCTGGTCAAGGCTCTGCAGCACCACGGGGCGACCTACGAACCGGCAAAGGTGCGGCGCTACGGCCTTTCCCTGATCGCATTCTTCCTCGGGCCCTATGTTCTGGTCAACCTGCTGCTCAAGAGCTTCTCCGGTCGCCCGCGGCCGCACCAGACCGATCTTTTCGGCGGCGAGCAGCCATTCATGCCGGCGGGATCCTTTGCCGGCCAGTGCGACAACAACTGTTCCTTCGTATCAGGCGAGGCCGCCGGCGCCGGGTGGCTGATCTGCCTGATCCCGCTCCTCCCGAAAAGATTCCGTCTCGTCTTGGCGTCCGGCATTGTTGCCGTATCGTTGATCACGCCGGCCTTCCGCCTCAGCTTCGGCGGTCATTATCTTTCGGACGTCGTGCTCGGCTGGCTCTCCTCCCCGGTCGTCTTCGCGCTGGTGGTGGCCGTGTTCGAAATAGCGCGAGTGCGGAAAAACGCAGCATGACAATGCGGAAAAGCGAAGGCCGCCTGTCGCCAAAATGCCGCAAGCGTCGTAGAGAGAGCCAATCCTTAATCGCGGGCGCAATCGGATTGCCGCGCCCCCAGGGAACGGCATGAAGCTACTCGAACTCTACATCCTGCGGCGTGTCGGCCAGATGTTCCTCACCGCGCTCCTGCCGGTGNNCTACGCAGGTGCTGGCGCGAATCAATCTGGTGACCGACAGCGGCCAGTCGGTCGGCTCGTTCATGAAGCTCGCGACGCTCATCCTGCCGACCATCGTTCCGGCCGTCCTGCCCTTCGCGCTGGTGATCGGAATCACCCAGACGCTGACAGCGATGAACAATGATTCGGAACTGACGGTGATCGACGCGGCGGGCGCGCCGCGCCGCACCATCAGCCGACCGCTTCTCCTTTTCGCCGTCGCGCTCAGCGTCTTTTCCTTCCTCATGGCCAATTTCGTCGAGCCCAAGTTGCGGGTCGGGACGCGCCACATGATTGCCGCCGCCTATGCCGACCTTCTGTCGACGGTCATCGAGGAGAAGAGCTTCCGCCGGATCGAGGACGGTCTCTATGTGCAGATCTCGGAACGCCTGTCCGGGCGCGTGCTGCGTGGTCTGTTTGTCGCCGACTCGCGCGATCCCGCCTACTCTCTCATCTACTACGCTCGGGAGGGCGCGGTCGACGAGAGCGGCACGGCGCTGGTGATGAAGGACGGCGAGGTGCAGCGCAAGACGCCCGAAGGTGAGGTGTCGATCGTGCGATTCGATTCCTATTCCTTCGACCTCTCCGATCTGTCGCAGACGCGCGGCCAGGCCCGCCTCAGTGCGATCGACCGTGATCTTCCTTTCCTGCTCAATCCCGATCCCAGCGACCCGCATGTGCAGAAGAACGCCGGTGAATATCGCAGCGAATTGCATCGTCGGCTGAGCACCTGGGCCATGCCGCTGGTGTTTGCGCTGATCGCACTTGTAATCTGCGGCAATGCCCGCTCGCATCGCGAAGCTCGGCTTCATCCGATGGCATCGTCGCTGGCCATCGCCCTCGGGCTTTACTGGCTATCAAACTACTCCGTGAAGTTGGCCGAAGGCGACGCCGCCTTCGTGCCTCTCGTCTATGCTGTGCCATTGGCGGGCGGNNTTCACAGGCCGACAATTGCGTCTCCCCTGCGCCATCCGCAATGCCTCGGCCCGACTGTGGAACGCGCTGGCTGCGCATTTCCCGCGTCGCGAATCATCCGGCAATGGGTCTGCGTCATGATGCTGACACTCGGGCGTTACTTCTTCCGCCGGTATGTAACGACGATGCTCTGGTTCCTCGCCGGCGTCATTGCCATCGCCTATCTGATCGACTTCAGCGAAACCTCAGGGCGGCTTGCCGGACGAGGGGTCTTTTCCGTGTGGGAGTTGCTTTGGCTGACAGCGCTTCGCCTCCCCTCTATCTTGCAGCAGACGATCCCCTTCATCACGCTGTTCGTCGGCATGACGACACTGATCGCCCTCAACCGGAAATCCGAACTCGTCATCGCGCGCGCTGCCGGCATCTCGGTCTGGCAGTTCATGGCGCCCTTCCTCGTCGGCGCATTCCTCGTCGGGCTGACCACTTCTTTCGTCATCAATCCGCTCGCGGCCTGGGGCCAGCGGCAGGCACTGCAGTTCGAGGCGAGGTCGCGCGAGAGCGGAGGACGCCCCTCCTCCAACGCCGTGCCGTGGTTGCGGCAGATCAGCGGCAAGGCCGATGTGGTTGTCGGCGCTGAGACGGTTCTTGAAGACGGAACCTTCCTCGTCGGCGCCGTCCTGATCCATTTCGACAGCGACGGCCGCATCATTCTGAGACAGGACGCGCACTCGGCGAAATTGAAAGATGGTTACTGGATGCTTACCGAGGTGACGGAGACCCGGCCCGGTGAGATACCCACAAGGCTCGCCACAGCCAAAGTCAGTACCAATCTGAAACAGGAGTTTGTCCAGGAACGCCTCGCCCAACCGGAGACCGTTGCTTTTTATGATCTTTCTAGGAAAATCGCCGTCGCCAAATCATTCGGTGTATCGACCAAAGCGCTTGAGACGCAGTTTCATTCACTTCTCTCGCTACCATTCCTATTGGTCGCAATGACTCTGATTGCTGCAACCGTCTCATTAAAATTCAGCAGGTTCAACCAATCTCGCTCGGTGATTCTGGGTGGAATCCTGTCGGGCTTCCTGCTTTATGTGGTGACCGTGCTTGTAAAGGCATTCGGAAGCAGCGGTGTCGTACTNNAATGCGGCTTGGGTTCCAGTCGTCGTGGCGATGGCCTTGGGAGCGACAATCCTGCTTCATCAGGAGGATGGTTAGTGGCGGTAAGTGACCGCGAGAATATCAGAAGGCTAGCCCTAGCCCTGCTGACGGGAGTTGCCGTGTGCGCATTGGTGTCACCGGCCGTCGTCGCACGCGCCCAGGATGGCCAGCCAGCCCCCGCGCTCACAACTGGTATTCCCGAAGATGCAAAGCTCCTGCTGGCAGCCAATGAACTGGTCTATGACCGTGACGCTGAACGCGTAACCGCGATCGGTGGCGTGCAGATCAACTACGGCGGCTACCAGATGGTCGCCAGCAAGGTTGTCTACGACCAGAAGACCGGCCGCATGACGGCCTCCGGCAACATTGAACTGGTCGAGCCCGGCGGTAACCGCATGTATGCGGACACGCTCGACGTGACCGACAATTTCGCCGACGGCTTCGTCAAGGCACTGCGAATCGAGACGACCGACAATACCCGGCTGGCCGCGGAGAGCGGCGAGCGCGTGGACGGTCGGGACATGATCCTCAACAAGGGGGTCTACACCGCCTGCCTGCCATGCGCTGATCATCCGGAACGTCCGCCGCTTTGGCAGGTCAAGGCCGAGCGGGTGATCCAGAACGGCGAGAAGCACACGGTGCGGCTGGAGAAGGCCCGCTTCGAACTGTTCGGCCGCACGATCGCCGTCCTGCCAGCGATCGAAGTGCCCGACCACACGGTCAAGCGCAAATCCGGCTTTCTCTTCCCCGTGATGCGCACCTCGGAAAACCTCGGCTTCGGCCTTACGGTTCCCTATTATTTCGCCATTTCGAACCATCGCGACGCGACCGTCAAGGCGACCGGCCTAACCAGCCAGGGCGTTCTGCTGGAGGCTGAAATCCGCCAGCGCTTCGAGAACGGCACCGCATCGTTCCGTGCGGCCGGCATTGACCAGTTGAACCGCGAAAACTTCGACGCAGGGACCAGCGACGCCGATCGGGACCTGCGCGGCATGGTGGCGTCCGAAGGCAAGTTCGTGATCAACCCGCGCTGGAGCTTCGGCTGGGACGTCATGCTTCAGAGCGACAATAATTTCGCCCGGACCTACAGCCTCGAAGGGCTCGACGACACCACCCACACTAATCAAGTCTACCTGACGGGACTCGGCAAGCGCAATTCCTTCGACATGCGCGGCTACTACTTCGACGTCCAGAACGCCGACCCTCAGAACAATGCCGAAAAAATGCAGCCAACGGTGCTGCCCTCGGTGGACTATGCCTACTATGCTCCCGAACCGGTCGCCGGAGGCCAGCTTTCCGGCAATCTGAACTTCACCGCCCTGTCCCGCTTCAAGTCTGACGAACTCGACGTCGATGGCGATGGCATCGACGATCGTTTCCCCGGCCTCAAAGGCACTTCGAGCCGTCTGACCGGCGAACTTGAATGGAAGCGCACCCTCAGCGTGCCAGGTGGCCTGCAACTGACGCCGCTGCTTGCCGCCCGCGGCGACGCCTACGGCCTGGACGTCAATGCACCAGCCGACTACACCGGAAACGTCACCTCACAGACGGCTGAAACCCGCTACATGCTGACGGCGGGGCTCGAGGCTCGCTACCCGCTGCTGATTACGACCAACAACAGCAGCCATATCATTGAGCCAATCGCCCAGATCTATGCGCGCAACGACGAGCAACTGGCTGGTCGTCTTCCGAACGAGGACGCGCAGAGCTTTGTCTTCGATGCGACCAACCTTTTCGATCGCGACAGATTCTCCGGCTATGACCGGGTCGAGGGGGGCACCCGTGCCAATGTCGGCTTGCGCTATACCGGTTCTTTCGACAACGGCTTCGGCGTACGCGGCGTGTTTGGCCAATCCTACCATATCGCCGGCCTGAACTCCTTTGCCACCGACGATCTCGTCAAGGCCGGCACCGATTCCGGCCTCGAGACCTCCCGCTCGGACCTTGTGGGGATGGCTGGCGTCGATATGCCCAATGGCCTGTCGGTCGCAACCAATGTCCGCCTCGATGAGCGAACCCTGGCGCTGCGCCGCGCTGATGCAAATGTTTCCTTCTCCAACGAGACGCTTCAGACGAGCTTGACCTACACGCAGATCGCGGCACAACCCGAATACGGATTGGCAGCGCGCAATGACGAAATCCAGTCTGCGAGTTCAATCAAGGTCAGCGAGTATTGGTCGCTGTTCGGGTCGATTACCTGGGACATCGACGATAGCATCATTAACCGCAAGGGCATCGGCATCTCCTACGCCGACGAATGCACGGTGTTCTCACTCGTCTACTCGGACAAGTACGATCCCGAAGAGGAATCGGCGAGCGACTGGTCGATCGGCGCACGCCTAACCTTCCGTACGCTCGGCGACGTCAAGATTGGCGATACGGAGTTGACTGGGTTCAATTGAGGCTGGTTCCCGGCTAAGCCCCTCGCAATTGCTGGCAGCGTCATTGTTTCGCCGCACAGATTGTGCAATCGGTGCGACAGATTATACTTTGACCGGACTATGTTTAGGCGGGATGAGCACGCTGTTGCTCCTGCTGGAAAGGAAGATGATGGCCATTGCAAAGAAGGGGAAGCGGTTGCTGCTCGCCTGCGCGGTTGCGCTGGCGATTGTTGCGGGTGACGCGACCGTCGGCAACGTTGCTCAGGCTGCCAGCCAGGTCGTCGCCGTCGTCAACAAGGCGGCCATTACCAATGGTGATGTCTCGCGGCGTGTCGCCTTCCTTCGCCTGCAGCGCCGCACCGGCAATTTGAACCAGATCGCCAAGCAAGAGCTGATTGACGAAGCTCTAAAGCGGCAGGAAATCGCTCGTGTCGGCATGTCGGTCAGCACGTCCGATGTTGATGCCGCCTATGCGCGTTTCGCCTCCGGCAACAAGCTTTCGCCCCAGCAGATGGACACGATCCTGGGCCAGGCTGGTGTCGGGGTCGAGCACTTCAAGGCTTATATCGCCGTATCGATGAGCTGGCCTCGCCTCGTCAATGCCCGCTACGGTTCAAAGAACAAGCTGTCGAACCAGGAACTCGTCACCCGCCTTCTGGAGAACAAAGAGAAGCCGGTGACCACCGAGTACTTCCTGAAGCAGGTCATATTCGTGGTTCCGGCCTCGAAGAAAGGCATTGTCGGCAAGCGCAAGGCAGAAGCCGAAGCCTCGCGTGCCAAATTTCCAGGCTGCGACGGCGCCATGGCCTTCGCCAAGAATTATCTGGATGTCTCGATCCGCAATCTCGGCCGCGTACTCGAACCCGAGCTGCCGCCAGACTGGAAGCCGCTGATCGAGAAGGCTACTGGCGGGACGACCGGTACGCGCGTGACCGAGCGCGGCGTCGAATATCTGGCGATCTGCAACCAGCGCCAGGTCTCGGACGATGTCGCAGCGGAAGTCGTTTTCCGCGCCGAGGACCTCGGCAAGGAAAAGCAGGACGACAACCCGAATGCCAAGAAATATCTGGAAGAACTGCGCTCGAAAGCACAGATCGCCAACAACTGAGCCGAGCACCGGATGACCTCTGCCGACCACCTTCCTCTTGCGCTTAGCCAGGGCGACCCGGCAGGCATCGGTCCCGACATTGCGCTCGGCGCATGGGTGAAGCGGGCGGAATCCCAATTGCCGCCCTTTCTCTTCATCGGGGATCCGGCTGTGCTTGCAGTTCGCGCACGCCAGCTCGACCTCGATGTACCGCTCAAGGAAACGGATGCAGGCGGCGCGTTCGGCGTGTTCGACAAGGCGCTTCCCGTTCTCCCCGTTCCGATCGGCTTCGATGTCGTTGCCGGCGAGCCGCACGTCGCCAATGCCAAGAGCACGATAGCGGCCATCGAGACCGCCGTGCAGCTCTGCTTCGACGGCAAGGCGCGCGCCATGGTCACCAATCCGATTGCCAAATCCGTGCTCTACGAAGCGGGGTTCGCGTTTCCCGGTCACACCGAATTCCTCGCCGAGCTCGCGAGGCGCAGCACCGGCGAGACCTATCGCCCGGTGATGATGCTGGCAGGCCCCAAGGTCCGAGCCGTACCCGTGACGATCCACATCCCGATCAAGGACGTGCCCGGCGCGCTCACAGAGGCAGCGATCATCGAGACCTGCCGGATCGTCGCCAGAGATCTGAAGAACCGTTTCGGCATTGCCCATCCCCGTCTCGCTGTCGCCGGGCTCAACCCACATGCCGGCGAAGGTGGCGCGATCGGCCATGAGGACGAGGACGTCATCCATCCGGCCATCATGAAGCTGCGCGGCGAGGGCATTGATGCGTTTGGTCCGCTACCGGCCGATACCATGTTCCATGACGATGCCCGCCGGCGCTACGACGTCGCCATCTGCATGTATCACGATCAGGCGCTGATCCCTGTCAAGGCGCTCGGCTTCGATGATTCGGTCAATGTCACGCTCGGGCTCCCCTTCGTCCGGACCTCACCGGACCACGGCACTGCCTTCGGGATCGCCGGCCAGGGAATCGCCCGCGAGGACAGTCTGATTGCGGCGCTGAAACTCGCCGACGAGATCAGCCGGACGAGCGAAGCAAAAACCTGATGGCCGCCATTGACGGACTGCCACCGCTGCGCGACGTGATCGCCCGCCACGGGCTCGACGCGCGCAAGGCTCTCGGCCAGAACTTCCTGCTCGACCTCAACCTTACGCAAAAGATTGCCCGCACCGCCGGGCCGCTGGAAGGCGTGACGGTGTTCGAGGTCGGCCCCGGCCCGGGCGGCCTGACGCGCGCCATATTGTCGCTTGGCGCCAAGAAGGTCATCGCCGTCGAACGCGACGCGCGCTGCCTGCCGGCACTCGCCGAAATCGCAGACTATTATCCCGGACGCCTCGAGGTAATCGAGGGCGATGCGCTGAAGACCGATTTCGAGGCGATGGCGCCTGAGGGTCCGGTCAAGATCATCGCCAATCTGCCCTACAATGTCGGCACGCAGTTGCTGATCAACTGGCTGCTGCCGAGGAAGTGGCCGCCGTTCTGGCAATCGCTGACGCTGATGTTCCAGAGGGAAGTCGGCCTGCGTATCGTCGCCGACGAGAGCGACGACCACTATGGCCGGCTCGGCGTCCTGTGCGGCTGGCGCACCGAGGCGCACATGGCCTTCGAGGTGCCGCCGCAGGCCTTCACGCCGCCGCCAAAGGTGACGTCGTCGGTTGTGCATCTGCTGCCAAGGGCAGAGCCCCTTCCCTGCGATGTGGAGAAGCTCGAACGCGTAACACAAGCCGCCTTCGGCCAACGTCGCAAGATGCTGCGCCAGAGCCTCAAGCCGCTCGGTGGCGAGACGCTGCTCGGCAAGGCCGCCATCGATCCGGCGCGGCGCGCCGAGACGCTTTCGGTCGAGGAATTCTGCCGGATCGCCAATTTGCTGTAACGGACTGCCCTCAGCCTAAATTGCCATCGCAAGAACAGATCGCGATCACTGGCCGTCCGAAGCGACCAGCGTGCTGACGAAGTCGAACAAGCCGTGACGCCGGTCACGGCGCAGGCGCTCGGCCTTGACGATCGACTGCACGGCATCGAAGGCGGCATCCAGATCGTCGTTGACGATCACATAGTCATATTCGCGCCAGTGGGAGATTTCCGCCCGGGAATTGGCAAGCCGGGTCTGGATAACCTCCTCGGTATCTTCGGCGCGGCGGTGCAGGCGTGACTGCAGTTCCGCCATAGTCGGCGGCAGGATGAAGATCGACACGACGTCCGCCTTCATCTTGTCCTGCAGTTGCTGGGCGCCCTGCCAGTCGATATCGAAAAGCATATCGCGACCTTCCGACATGGCAAGTTCGACGGGATCCCGTGGCGTGCCGTAGAAGTTCCCGTGAACCTCGGCCCATTCCAGTAAAGAGTCCGAATCGCGCATGCGCTCAAACTCGCGCGGCGAGACGAAGTGGTAATGTACCCCCTCTATCTCACTCTGACGGCGCTGGCGCGTGGTAACGCTGACTGACATTCCGATATGGCGGTCGCGTTCCATCAGANNGGGCGATCGTCGACTTTCCCGCGCCTGACGGCGACGAGATCACCAGCATTAGCCCGCGCCGCGCGATCGGTATGATCGTCCCCTTGCCCTGTACCATCCGTTCACTCCAAATTCTGGACCTGTTCGCGGAACTGGTCGATCACGACCTTAAGCTCGATGCCCGCGGAGGTCACAGCCACGGCATTCGACTTGGAGCAGATGGTATTCGATTCGCGATTGAATTCCTGCGCGATGAAATCCAGCTTTCGACCGACTGGCCCGCCTATGGCCAAGAGATCGCGCGCAGCCGCGACATGCGCCTTCAACCGATCGATCTCCTCGCGCAGATCGGCCCGGGTGGCCAGCAACGCGACTTCGGCATGCAGCCGATCGCGGTCGAGTGTTGCCGCGGCACCGATCAGTGCATTTATCTGGCTTTCCAGCCTGCGGGCGATCTCGTCTGGCTGGCGCGAGGGGTCGGCCTCGACGGTTCGCGCCAGATCCTCGATGTGACTCACCTGGTCCGATAGCAGGCGGCAGAGCGCATCGCCCTCGATGCGTCGCATCTCGCTGAGCGAATGCACGGCGCGTTCCAGCCCGGCGAGAATATCCGCATCGCGACTGGCTATCGCCTCGGGGTCGTCGGACGCTTCCTTGAACTCGACGAGACCACGGATCGACAGTAGCGCATCGAGCCTGATCGGTGCGGGATCAACGAGCCCGTCGCCCAGATCGTCCCTCAGCTTCAGCAGGGCATCGAGCGCGTCACGGTTCACCACGGCTTCTACGCGGTTTTCGCTGATCTGCACGGTCAACCCAACCTGAACATTGCCACGCGTCAAATATTGTGACAGCAGGTGCCTGATTTCCGGCTCCAAGCCCTCCATGCCCTGCGGCAAGCGCATGCGGATGTCGAGCCCCTTGCCATTGACCGAGCGAAGTTCCCAAGCCCAGCGATACCGGCCGCTGGTTCCTTCGCTGCGGGCAAAGCCGGTCATGGATTGTAGTGCCATCGCCCGTCCCCGGTTTTCTGCTCAGTTCTTCTTTTTGCCAACGACGGCATCCGGGTCGGCTTCCGGCGGCGCATCGACTGCCGCACCCGGATCCTCCCCGCGTTCAGCCTCGATCTTGCGCCAGTTCCTCACATTCGCGTTGTGCTCATCGAGCGTTGCGGCGAAAGCATGACCGCCGCTGCCATCAGCGACGAAGTACAGGTCCTTCGTCTTCCACGGATGAGCGACGGCTTCAAGGGCAGCGCGGCCCGGATTGGCGATGGGGCCTGGCGGCAGTCCCTTGATAACATAGGTGTTGTACGGCGTTTCCTTCTTCAGGTCCGACTGATAGATCGGTCGGTCGGAAGGCTTGCCGTCGCCGCCGAAGAGGCCGTAGATGATGGTCGGGTCGGATTGAAGACGCATACCCTTGGCAAGGCGGTTGATGAAGACTGATGCGACATGCGCCCTTTCGTCATCCTTGCCGGTCTCCTTTTCGACGATCGATGCGAGCGTGACAAACTCCTCCTTCGTCTTGATCGGAAGGTCAGGGTCGCGCTTTTCCCAGATCTGGTCGATGAGCTTTTCCTGCGCGGCCGCCATCTGGCTGACGATCTCGCTGCGCTTTGTGCCGCGCGAATATTTGTAGGTGTCGGGCCGAAGCGAACCCTCGGCGGGCAGTTCTGCCGGCAGTTCCCCTTCCAGCACCGGATCGTCCGCCAGACGCTTGAACATCTGCTTAACCGTCAGCCCCTCCGGCATGGACACGGAATAGAGAATGGATCTGCCCGACTTCAAGAGTTCCATGATCTCCTTCATCGACGCCGACGCTTTGATTTCGTATTCACCGGCCTTCAGGGTCTCTCCTTCCTTCAGGTAGGTCGCAGTGACTTGGCGGAAGATACGGGCATCGCCGATGATGCCGTTGCGCTCGAGGCTGCCGGCAATCTCAGCAAGGCCTGCGCCGCTCCGAACGACGAAATTGGTGTTGGTCGCAAGCGGCCCGGGATTCTGATAGGTCGACGTCACATAGAAAAAGCCGGCGACCGCGATCGCGAAGACCGCCACGGTCAGGGTCATCAAGAAATTCAGGAAGATCACCAACTGGCTGCGTGCCTTGCGCGAGCGGCGAGGCGGGGCGGGTACCCGCTCCGGCCGCAGCGCTTCGTTCGGAGACTTGGGAATGATCGGCCCCTTGGGAGATGCCTCCGATCCGCGACCAAAAGAAACTCCGCTGTTCTGGCTATTGTCGGTCACCGGCAATCCTCTTCAGTTCGGTATCGCTGCTGTCTGGCCAAGCAATGCGGCAGAAAACAGGTCAATGCCGTCCCCGACGGGCCGGCATCCACAAGCTCCAGCCTGTTGGCGGCGCTCAGCCCTGATAGCGCTTCAGCACCAGGGAGGCGTTTGTACCGCCAAATCCGAACGAATTGGACAGCGCGACGTTGATTTCGCGCTTGCGCGCCCTGTGGGGCACGAGATCGATCGCCGTCTCGACAGCGGGATTGTCGAGGTTGAGCGTCGGAGGAGCGACATTGTCGCGAATGGCAAGTGCCGAGAAAATCGCCTCCACGGCACCGGCTGCACCGAGCAGGTGGCCGATGGCCGACTTGGTCGACGACATCGATATCTTCGAGGCAGATTCACCGACCAGACGCTCGACGGCGCCGAGCTCGATCGTATCCGCCATGGTCGAAGTGCCATNNCTCCATGGGCATTGATGTAATCGACATCGGCCGGCGCCAGACCGGCGCGCTTCAGCGCCATGGTCATGCAGCGGAAGGCGCCGTCGCCATCCTCGGATGGGGCGGTAATGTGGAAGGCATCGCCGGACAGGCCGTAACCGACCACTTCGGCATAGATCTTGGCGCCGCGCGCCTTGGCGTGCTCGAGTTCCTCGAGCACAACGATCCCTGCACCCTCGCCCATGACGAAACCGTCTCGATCCTTGTCATAGGGACGCGAGGCCGCCTTCGGATCGTCGTTGCGCGCCGTCGACAAAGCCTTGCAGGCGGCAAAGCCGGCGAGAGAAATGCGGCTGATCGGCGATTCCGTGCCGCCGGCCACCATTACGTCGGCATCGCCGAAAGCGATCAGCCGCGCCGCATCGCCGATGGCATGGGCGCCGGTGGAGCAGGCCGTAACGACCGAATGATTGGGACCGCGCAGCTTGTGGCGGATCGACACCTGGCCGGAGGCGAGGTTGATCAGGCGGCCTGGAATGAAGAATGGCGACAGGCGCCGCGGACCCTTGTCGCGCAGGATGTAGCCGGCTTCAACGATGCCTTCGATGCCGCCGATGCCGGAACCGATCAGAACGCCAGTCGCACACTGGTCGTCATTGGTCTTCGGATGCCAGTCGGCATCCTTAAGCGCCATGTCGGCGGCAGCGATCGCATAGATGATGAAGTGATCGACCTTGCGCTGCTCCTTGTGCTCCATCCAGTCGTCAGGATTGAAGGCACCCTCGGCATTGCCGGTGGGGATGCGGCAGGCCACCTTGGCCGGCAGATCATCGACTTCGAATTCAGTTACGAGGCGGGCACCACTTTCGCCGGCGAGAAGTTTCGACCAGGTCAGTTCAGTTCCACACCCTAGCGGAGATACCATGCCGGTNNTGTCGATGCCATCAGAAAACAGTAAGGCCCGCAGGTCGCGGGCCCCGGCAGCACAGGCGGCCAAAGCCGCCTTGCCGCTATATTTGCGCTCGATCAGGGCTGAGCCTTCTCGATGAACTTTACAGCGTCGCCGACCGTCAGGATCGAGTCAGCGGCATCGTCCGGGATTTCGACGCCGAACTCTTCTTCGAAGGCCATGACCAGTTCGACAGTGTCGAGCGAGTCCGCACCCAGATCGTCGATGAAGCTGGCGCCTTCAACAACCTTTTCAGCGTCAACGCCGAGATGATCAACAACAATTTTCTTCACGCGTTCTGCGATATCGCTCATGTCGGTTTCCTCGACCTTCTTAATCTCAGGGGCGTCTGGACGACTTCCCTACCCTGTTTCAAACCGGTGAACATTTTCTCTGCCACCGGCAAACCCGTTCAGCCCCGCTTCAACGAACAAAACCATGCAATCAAACGCATAGCGATCCCCGTGAAATTCGGAACGACTGTTCACAGTCATGGCCCGCTTAACACGGTTTAGCCGCGCCGCAAAGCCAGAAAAGTCGCCCCGGGGCAGTGCTCAACATCCAATTGGGAAACAACGGCATCACGGGCAACGTTCAATCAGATCATTGCCATGCCGCCGTTGACGTGCAGCGTCTGCCCGGTCATGTAGCCCGCCTCATTGGAAGCGAGGTAGACGACGGCGGATGCGACTTCCGAGCCGGTGCCCATGCGGCGCATCGGGATGGCGCCCATGATCGCGTCCTTCTGCTTGTCGTTGAGCTTGCCGGTCATGGCGCTTTCGATGAAGCCCGGCGCGACGCAGTTGACGGTCACGTTGCGCGTCGCGATTTCCTGGGCGAGCGACTTGGAAAGGCCGATCATGCCGGCCTTCGAGGCGCAGTAGTTGGCCTGCCCCGGATTGCCGGTGACGCCCACCACTGAAGTGATGTTGATGATGCGACCGAAGCGGCGGCGCATCATCGGATGGGTGAGCTCGCGCGTCAGGCGGAAAACGGCCGTCAGATTGACTTCCAGGACACTGTCCCAGTCGGCGTCCTGCATGCGGACAAAAAGGCCATCCTTGGTGATGCCGGCATTGTTGACGAGGATGTCGACGCCTTCGAGGTCTGCTTCAGCCTTCTCGCCGAGCGCCTTGACCTCGTCGCGATCGGACAGGTTGGCCGGGAAGATCTTGACGCGGTCGCCGAGTCCGGCTGCGAGTGCCTCGAGCTTTTCGACGCGCGTGCCGTGCAGGCCGACGATCGCGCCCCGGGCGTGCAACTGCCTGGCGATCTCCTCGCCGATGCCACCGGTCGCACCGGTCACGAGGGCCTTGCGGCCGGTCAGGTCAAACATGTTCCTAGTTCCTTGTTCCAGATCATCCAGTCAATCAGCCGAGCAGCGCGGCAAGCGCCGCGTCGATGTCGGCCGGAGAGTTGACGGCAATGCCACTGACGTTCTTGTCGATGCGGCGCGCCAGCCCGGTCAGCACCTTGCCTGAACCTACTTCATAAAGTGTCGTCACACCATTTGCCGCGAACCACTCGACCGTCTCGCGCCAGCGCACCTGGCCGGTCACCTGCTCGACGAGCAGATCGAGGATCTCACTGGCGTCGGTGACGGGGGCGGCCCGGACATTGGCGATCAGCGGGACGACTGGATCATGCTTCGCCACCTTCGCCAGCGCCTCACGCATGGTTTCGGCGGCTGGCCCCATCAGAGCCGAATGGAAGGGTGCCGAGACTGGCAACATGATGGCGCGTTTGGCGCCCTTTTCGCTGGCAAGGGCCGCCGCCTTCTCGACGGCTGCCTTCCCGCCAGAGATGACCAGCTGGCCACCGCCGTTGTCGTTCGCAATCTGGCAGGGACCCGTGGCGGACGCTTCCTCGCAGACAATCTCCACGTCGCCTCGTTCGAGGCCGATGATCGCCGCCATCGCGCCCTGGCCCGCCGGAACGGCGGCCTGCATGGCATTGCCGCGGATGCGCAGGAGACGCGCGGTGTCGGCGAGCGAAAAGGTGCCGGCAGCACAGAGCGCGGAATATTCGCCGAGCGAATGACCGGCGACGAAGNNGACGAAGGATACCCTGGACTTGAGGTCGAGGCCGCGGCCCTGCATGACGCGGATCACCGCCATCGATACCGCCATAAGCGCCGGTTGCGCATTGGCGGTGAGCGTCAGCGTTTCTTCTGGTCCCTCGAACATGGTCGCGGAGAGTTTCTCTCCCAGCGCCTCGTCGACTTCGGCAAAAACCGCCTTGGCTTCGGCATAAGTTTCGGCAAGCTCCTTGCCCATGCCGACAGCCTGACTGCCCTGGCCGGGGAATGTGAATGCAATGCTCATGGGGATATTCCTTCTCGGGATGATGTTCTTCCCTGGCTTTTTTCTTTTCCCATTGCCGTGTTTCCCGAGTGTGTCAAGACCGGGACGCCTGGGCGCGCATTTTGCCCACGGAACGAATTCGGCTCATTTTGCACTTGCGAATGGTCGACGCGCTCTTAAATTCGCGCACGACCTTTTCTCTTTCTGAAGCCCCCAGCACGGATCCCTTTTCATGAAATACAATAATCTCGGCCGCACCGACATATCGGTCTCCGAAATCTGCCTCGGCACCATGACCTGGGGCTCGCAGAACACCCAGGCCGAAGCCTTCGAGCAGATGGATTACGCCGTCGAAAAGGGTGTGAACTTCTTCGACACCGCCGAACTCTACCCGACTACGCCGCTTTCGCCCGAGACCTACGCCCTGACCGAAACGATCATCGGCAACTGGTTCGCCAGGACCGGCAAGCGAAAGGACGTGGTTTTGGCCACCAAGGTCGCCGGCGCCGGCCGACCCTATATCCGCGAGGGCAAGGCGATCACCGGCGCTTCGATCCGGGAGGCGGTGGACGCCAGCCTCAAGCGCCTGCAGACCGACTACATCGACCTCTACCAGATCCACTGGCCC